>JAQCLG010000035.1 GCA_027592745.1 Pseudomonadota bacterium
CCCTCCATGCCACCCCAGCCCCGGAGGGTCCCATGACCGACCAGAGCGTGCGCGAGAGCGTCACCCGTTCGAAGTTCACCATCCACAACCCCGACGATCCGCGTCATTTCATGCGCATCAAGCCGGTCGCGGGCACCGTGCGCATCCTGCGCGACGGCCAGGTGCTGGCCGAATCCGGCCGTGCCGTGCGCCTCATCGAGGCGGGCAACGACCTCTACGATCCCTGTTTCTACCTGCCGCGCGAGGATGTCCGCGCCGACCTTGCGCCCTCGGCCAAGGCGCGCACCTGGTGCCCGCTCAAGGGCCACGCCAGCTACTTCGACCTGCCCGGCGGTCCGGCCGAGATCGCCTGGACCTACGATCAGACCTTGGACTTCGACGGCGAACTCCAGGACCTCGTCGCCTTCTACGGCGACAAGGTCACCATCGAGGAAAGCCCGGCGCCGACGAAGACCTCCTGAGGCCGGTTGCATCGGCTCCTCTCCCTGGGCCAGGCTGCGCCCCTGGCCCTGCCGGTCGCCCTGGCGCGCACGCTGCCGCTGCGGGACGCCGCAGCGGCTTGATTCCTTACGGGTAAGAACCGATAATATTGATATTTATCAGATAGTTGATCGAAATAACTCAAGCAATGAATCAACGTCAATCTGGCGAAGGCATTTTTTTGCCGACCGAACCCAATTCGGCGTAACGCGTTGATCCCGCAACGCGAATCGCGTTTTCTTCGAAGCGGCCTTCAAGAAGGGTGGCAAGTTCTCGAAACAAGGGTGTTTTCCCCGCTCAGTCCACGTAGATCATCTTGCGCGTCATGCCGCCGTCGATGACGACGTTGGAGCCGGTGATGAACCCGGCATCCTCGCCCAGCAGGTAGACCGCCATGGCGGCGATGTCCCGGGGCGTGCCGACGCGGCCCGACCAGTGCTGGGCGTGGTCCTCGGGCGCCAGGTCGGGTTCGCTGCGCCGTGCCGGCTTCTGCCAGGCCTGGGTCGCGATCCAGCCGGGGCTGATGGCGTTGACCCGCACGTCCGGCGCCAGGCTGGCGGCTAGGGCATGGGTCAGGGCATAGACGCCGCCCTTGGAGGCCGAATAGGCCTCGGTGTCGGGCTGCGACATGAAGGCCCGCGTCGAGGCCAGGTTGACGATGGCGCCCCGGGCCTTCCTCAGGTGCGGCGCGGCATGTTTGGCGCACAGGAAGGCGCCGGTCAGGTTGGTCGCGATCACCGCGTTCCAGTCCTCCAGGGTGAGTTCCTCCAGCGGCCGGTTGCGGCTGAAGCCGGCGTTGTTGACCAGGCCCGACAGGCCGCCGAACCGGGTCGCCGCGGCCGCCACGGCGCCGGCCACGCCGGCCTCGTCGTGGTTGGTCGCCTCGACCGTCAGCAGCGCCTTGCCCGCGCCGGCCTCCCGGGCCAGTGCGGCCAGCGCCTCGCCGTCGACGTCGAGCGCCGCGGCACCCCAGCCCTTCTCCAGGCAGGGCATCACGATCGCCTTGCCAATGCCCTGGGCGCCGCCGGTCACCAGGACCGCCTTGTCGAAATCCGTCATCGCCGTCTCCCTTGCCGTGCGTTCTCAGCTATAAACCATCATCCCCACCGGCCACCACCTCGGGAACCTGCCATGTCCGAAGCCTTCATCTGCGATGCCGTGCGCACCCCCTTCGGCCGCTTCGGCGGCAGCCTGTCCTCGGTCCGCGCCGACGACCTCGGCGCCGTGCCGCTCAAGGCGCTGATGGCGCGCAACCCCGGCGTCGACTGGGCCGCCGTCGACGACGTCATCTACGGCAACGCCAACCAGGCCGGCGAGGACAACCGCAACGTCGCGCGCATGGCGACCCTGCTGGCGGGCCTGCCGGTCAACGTCTCGGGCGTCACCGTCAACCGGCTGTGCGGCTCGGGCCTGGAGGCGGTCTGCCAGGCCGCACGCCTGATCCGCTGCGGCGAGGCCGAACTCGTCATCGCCGGCGGCGTCGAGAGCATGTCGCGCGCGCCCTTCGTCATGCCCAAGGCCGACAGCGCCTTCTCGCGCAAGGCCGAGATCCACGACACGACGATCGGCTGGCGCTTCATCAACCCTGCGATGAAGAAGGCCCATGGCGTCGATGCCATGCCCGAGACCGCCGAGAACCTCGCCGAGGACTTCCAGATCGCCCGCGCCGACCAGGATGCCTATGCCTGGCGCAGCCAGCAGCGCGCCGGCGCGGCGATCGCGGCGGGCAGGATCGCGGCCGAACTGGTGCCCGTGACGATCCCGCAGCGCAAGGGCGAGGCAGTGGTGGTCGATGCCGACGAACATCCCCGGCCCGATACCGGGCTGGACCAGCTCGCCAGGCTGCCCGCGCCCTTCCGCGAAGGCGGCACGGTGACCGCGGGCAACGCCTCGGGCGTCAACGACGGGGCGGGCGCCCTGCTGATCGCCTCGGAAGCGGCCATGAGGCAGCACGGCCTGACGCCGATCGCGCGGGTGACCGGTGCGGCCACGGCCGGCGTGCCGCCGCGCATCATGGGGATCGGTCCGGCGCCCGCGACCCGCAAGCTGCTGGAGCGCATGGGCGTGGCGCTGGCCGACATCGACCTGATCGAGCTCAACGAGGCCTTCGCCGTGCAGGTCCTTGCCGTCACCCGCGATCTCGGCCTGCCCGACGACGCCGAACACGTCAATCCCAACGGCGGCGCCATCGCCTTCGGCCATCCCCTCGGCGCCAGCGGCGCACGCCTTGCCGCCACGGCCGCCTACGAACTGCAGCGCCGTGCCGGCAAACGCGCCGTCGTCACCATGTGCATCGGCGTCGGCCAGGGCATCTCCGCCATGCTCGAGGCCGTGTAGGGCTGGTCTCGCCCTCCATCGTCATTCCAGATCGGGCCTGCGGCCCGTCTGGAATGACAGCAGGAGAGTGGTTTGACGGCCTAGTTGGTCAGTTCTTCCTCGGTCTCGGCCTCGGCGGCTTGGCGCTGGGCCTTGAGCAGGGCGGCGGTTTCCATCATCGACTTCTTGCGGGCAGAACAGCCGCAGCCGCCGATTTCGGCCCAGGTCACCGGGTCGACGAAGGCGCTGCGCCACATGCCGATCTTGGCGTCGGAGGCGGCCATGGCACGCTCCTGGTAGTCGGCGCCGGTGTCGGGGTCGGCGACCGCCAGGCCTTCGTCGATCATGGCGCCGGCCAGGTCGATACCCTCGGCGCTGCAGCGCCCGACCAGCTTGCCGTCCTCGTTCTCGACGATGTCGGTGCAGGTCACGGTGCTGCTGCCGATGATCGTCTCCAGGCGGTTGGCGGCGTCCCAGCCGCACTGCCAGACATCCTCGTCCATGCCGCAGGACTGCACGATGCTCGGGGCATGGATGCCGTAAAGGGAGATATCCTGGCCCTGGACGGTCACGGTGTCGCCGTCCATGACCAGGGCGCTGCCGCTGACCTCGGCCATGGCGGCGGTCGGCAGCAGGAAGAGCAGGGCAACGAGAAGGCGGCGCATGGCGGACTCCCTCAATGAGCTTGTCGCAGACTGTGTGCCGGGAAATCTGGCACGATGATGGCGCTGCGCCAAGACCGGGCCGTTCACTTCTGCGCGGGGCCCAGCAGCACGACCAGTTCGTGTTCGACCATGATCTCGCGCTGCGGCCGGCCGATCCGGTCTGCAAGGTCGGCGATCTGGGCGCGGTAGGTCGCCGTCATGCCCTTTTCCCGGCCGCCCAGGGACCGCACGGGGTAGGAGACGGCAATCTGTGGAATCGCCGAAAGCCGCCGCAGCAGGGCCAGGGCGGCGCCGTCTTCCTGCTGTTCGAGGCACGGCAGGGTCTTGAGCACCAGGGCGAGTTCGACGTCGGTTTCGGGGATGCGGATCAGCGCATCGGCCCAGATCGCCTCGCCCGGCCGACCGGAGAGCTCAAGGAACCGCTCGGTCGCGGCGACCAGCCCGCGATCGACCTCGACCGAGGTGTAGCGGGTCTCCCCCGGCAGGCCCATGAAGGGCAGGGCGAAGGCGTTGAGCCCGGCCGCGACATCGAGGATCGAGGCCGGCCGGCCGGCCGCCTCGAAGATCGTCTCGTAGAATTCCTTGAGGATCGGCAGCCTCTCGGCCGCCGAGCGGTGCAGCGCCAGGATGCGCATGGCGGCGGCTTCCAGGGCCCCGGCCTCGGGATCGCCGCCCAGGCCGTTCAGGATGCGCCCGACAGCGGCCAGCGCCCCGGGGTCGAGATAGGCGCCGAAGGCCTGGTGCAGCTTGCGCTTGGCCGCCTTCAGGGCGTCGGCGGGGCGGAGGTGGCGCTCCAGCGCCCAGTCGGCAGTGCGCGCCAGGGTCTCGGGCGCCAGGTCGCGGTACTTGGCCGATCCGGCAAGGCCGGCGACCACGACGTCGCGCAGCGGGCTCATGAAGCCTCCTCGCGCCGCAGGCGGTGCATCAGGCTGCCGTAGAAGGCCAGGTTCTGGCGCGTGGCGAGCCGCTCGGCCGAGCTGTCCTTGATCTTGAACAGGTGATGCAGATAGGCCCGCGAAACCCTTGAATCCACGCGCGGATCGAGCGGACCGGCATCGCGTGAATGCTGTTCATCCTCGATGTAAAGGGCGCGATAGAAATCGTTCGATAACAGGGTGTTGTCGTAGGCTTCTGTCGTAATGAACAAACGGCGATGCCTGGCGTCGCGGGTCGGCAGGGCACAGTCGAACATGCGGTAGCCGGCCCGCCAGGCCGCAACCAGGTTGTCGGGCCGGCCGATGCCCAGGGCATGCTTGGGGGCCTCGCGCGGTAGGATGTCGGCGACATGGGCGACCATGTCGACGAGGCTGCCGTCCTTGTCGACCGGCCAGCCCCCGAAGCCGAAGCCGTCGAAACCCATGGCCGCCAGTTCCTCGCCGCAGCGCCGGCGCAGGTCGGGATCGTTGCCGCCCTGGACCACGGCGAACAGCAGCGCCCGGTCGCCGTTGTTGGGGCCGCCGGGTTCGGCGACCCGGGCGGCGAACTCGGTGCGGCAGCGGCGCGCCCAGTCCAGGGTGCGCCGCACGCTGGTCGCCTGGACCTCCGGGCTGTCGTCGGGGTGGGTGCACTGGTCGAGGCAGAACAGGATGTCGGCGCCCAGGTCGAGCTGGCGCTTGATGCATTTCTCGGGCGTCAGCAGGTTCTTCTTTCCTGCCTTCTCGTGGCGATAGATGAACCCCTTGTCGGTGACGCTGCCCAGGCCGGCGCCCTGCGCAGCCATGGACCAGGCCTGGAATCCGCCGGAATCCGACGCCACGACCCCGTCCCAGGCCATGAAGCGGTGGACCCCGCCGATCGCCTCGATCGCCGAGATGCCCGGCCGGGTCGCCAGATGCAGGCTGTTGACCATCAGGGCGTCCAGGCCGCATTCGGCGAGATCGCGCGAATCCAGGCTGCGCACGACCGCCCGGGTCGCATCGGGCAGGAAGGCGGGCAGGGTGAGCGGCCCGCGCCGGGTCAGAAGGCTCTTCACGCCAGCTCGTCGGCTGCGTCGGCTGCGGCCGCCCTGGCCGCCGCAGCTACTTCGGCAGATCGCATGAACTTGGTATTGTTCCCCGCGATCACGACGGTGACCTCACCGCGGGGCTCCTCGCCGGAAAACCGCTCGGCCAGCTCGGAAAGCCAGCCGCGGGCGGTTTCCTCGAACATCTTGGTCAGTTCGATGCAGACCGCGGCGCGCCGATCGCCCAGGACCTCCAGGGCGGCGGTCAGCAGGGCGCCGGTCCGGTGGGGCGATTCAAAGAGCACCAGGGTGTGTTCCAGCGCCGCATCGGCCTTCAGCGCGTTGCGCAGCTTGCCCGGCTTGCGCGGGGCAAAGCCCAGGAAGGTGTAGCTGGCCGCCGAGAGGCCCGAGAGCGCCAGGGCCGTCGCCACGGCCGAGGGGCCGGGGATGACCTCGATGCGGTGGCCTTCCTCGAGGGCGGCGCGGACGGCGCGGAAGCCGGGGTCGCTGATGCCGGGCATGCCGGCATCGGTCGCCAGGCCGACCGATAGGCCCTGGCCGAGCAGGCTGACGATACGCTTGGAGGCGTTTTCCTCGTTGTGGTCGGCGCAGGCGAAGATGATGCGCGGCGAGGGCAGCTTGAAATGTTCGTAGATCTTGCGCGTCCGGCGGGTGTCCTCGCAGGCCAGCGCATCGATCTCGCCCAGCACGCGCAGGGCGCGGGCGCTGATGTCCTCGAGATTGCCGATCGGCGTGCCGATCAGGAACAGGGTGGCCGCTCCCGTCATCTCAGTTGCCTGCCATGTGATTTGGTTCCTTGACCATGGGGTCGCGTGGCGCTTCCATGCCCGCCCTTTTGCCGGAAGTCGAGCATGACCGTACCACAGGACGCCCTCGCCAAGCTCTTGGCGCCCCGCCGCATCGCCGTGGTCGGCGCCACGCCGCGCGAACATGCGGTCGGCAACGCGCTGATGCGCCATGCCGGCGGCGCCCGCTTCGAGGGCAGCGTCTGGGGCATCAACCCGCGCTACGAGGAGGTCGAGGGCCGCCCCTGTTTCGCCTCGCTCGGCGCCGCGCCGGAGGCGCCCGACTGCGCTGTCATGGCGGTTTCCGACGATCGCCTGATGGCCGCCATGGAGGATGCCGCCGCCGCGGGCGTCGGCGCCGCGGTGATCCTGGGTCGCCTCTACGAGGCCCAGCCCTCCAACCCGCCGCTCGCCCGCCGCGTCGCCGATCTGGCGCGCGAGGCCGGCATGGCGGTCTGCGGTGCCAACTGCATGGGCCTGTTCAACGCCGTCGAGGATGTCCACCTGTGCATGACGGTGCTGCCCTACCGCGAGGTTCCGGGCCGTGTCGCCTTCCTCTCGCACAGCGGCTCGACCTGGTCGGGCATGGGCGGCAACCGGCGCCAGCTCGACCTTTCGATCGGCGTCTCCATGGGCAACGAACTGGCGACCGGGGTCGGCGACTACATCCGCTATCTCGTCACGCGGCCCGAGACGGCGGTGATCGGCCTGGTCCTGGAAACCGTGCGCGATGCCGAGGGGTTCCTCTCGGCGATTGATGCCGCGGGGGAGGCCGACATCCCGGTGGTCGCCCTCAAGCTGGGCCGCAGCGAACGCGGCCGCCGGTTTGCCCTGACCCACAGCGGCGCCCTGGCCGGCGACGCGCGGGTCTACGATGCCGTGTTCCGCCGCCACAATGTCGTGCCGGTCCGGACCCTGGACGAAATGAGCGACACCCTGGAGCTGCTTTCCTGCGGGCGCCGGCCGGCTTCCGGCGGCCTGGGCATCCAGACCGATTCCGGGGGCGAGCGCCAGCTCATCACCGATCTCGCCGACGACCTGAGCGTGCCCCTGGCCCAGCTTTCCCAGGCCACGCGCGAAGCCCTGGTCGCGGTGCTCGATCCCGGCCTGGAGCCCGAGAACCCGGTCGACTACTGGGGCGAGAGCGGCTTTGCGGTGCTGCCGAAGGTGACGCGCATCCTGGCCGATGCCCCCGAGGTCGGCATGGTGGCGCTGGCGACCAACATGGTCTCGGGACGGCGCATCCTCCATGAATCCGATGCCGCGCTGGAAGCCGCCCATGCCGCGACCGACAAACCCTGCGTCCTGCTCGCCAACCTCTCGGGCACGATCGATCCCGACGAGGCCCTGCGCCTGCGCCGGGCCGGCATCCCGGTGCTGAGCGGCACCCAGACCGGGCTGCAGGCGATCGGCCATCTGATGGACTGGCAGCGGGGCAGGGCGCGCGCGTCCGAGACGCTCGAACCCTTCGACCCGGCGCTGCTGCGGCGCTGGCGCATGCGCCTGGCCGAAGGCGCCACCCTGGCGGGGGAAGAGGCCCTGGCCCTGGTGGCCGAGAGCGGCGTTGCTGTGCCCGACTACGCCATCGCGACCGATCCGCGCATGGCCGCCGCCGTCGCACGGCGCTGCGGCTATCCCGTGGTGCTCAAGACCGCCGAACGCGGCATCGATCACAAGACCGATGTCGGCGGTGTCGTACTGGGCCTGGCCGACGAGGATGCCCTGGTCGCGGCCTACCGCACGATGGCCCGCGAACTGGGCCCGCGGGTGCTGGTCCAGGCGATGGCAGGGCCGGGCGTGGAGGTCATGGTCGGCATGGCCCGGGATGCCAGTTTCGGGCCGGTGATGACGCTGGCCATGGGCGGCATCCTGGTGGAACTGCTCGACGACGCCGTGGCCTTCGTGCCGCCGGTGGGGCCCGTGGAGGCCGCAGCCCTGATCGCGCGCCTGCGCGGGGCCAGGATGCTCGACGGGGTGCGCGGCAGGCCGGCGGCCGACCGCGAGGCGCTGGCGCAGGCGATCTCGCGCCTATCCGTCATGGTGGCCGCGCTGGGCGATGCCGTTGCGGGGCTTGACGTCAATCCGCTGCTGGCGCACGAGAAGGGTGTCACGGCGGTCGATGCTCTGGTGGTGACCGGGGAGCCTGCCGAACAGACGTGACATCCTGATGTTGCAAGCCATGCAATCCTTGCATGGGTGCAGCGCAGCGATTCCGCTACTCGATCGGCCCGCTCGGCCTTATCTGCCCTTCATCGCCGGACCACAACGGTTCGGCCCCTGATGGAGCAACACTCATGGCGAACATTCTGCGGTCGCTGAGCACGGGTTGGCGGATGAGCAGCATGCGCCGTGAACTCGGGCGCCTGTCTGACGGTCAGCTCAAGGACATCGGCATTCATCGCGGCCAGATTGAAGATCTGACGCGTTACTATCACGGTCAGGGCCCGCGTCCCGACAGCATCTGACGCTACCTGCGCGTCAATCCCCGAAGGGGCCGGGATCAGCGATCCCGGCCCCTTTTTGTTGGCCCGAAACAGGCCGCGACTTCCTCCAGCAGCCAGGTGCGGAAGGCCGTCGCGTCGGCGCGGGCAGCACGCTCCAGGGGGCGCATCAGCCAGTAGCCGCAGGGTGTTGCCATGCTTTCGGGCAGGGGCCGTACAAGGCTGCCGGCGGCAAGGTCGTCATGGGCGATCGAGGTTGTCGCCAGCGCCACGCCCTGGCCCTGTCGCGCGGCATCCATGACCAGGGTTCCGGCCACGAAACGCGGCCCCCGCTGGGCATCGGGCAGGGCGATGCCGACCGCCTCGAGAAAGGCGGCCCAGTCGGGCCAGTCCCACGAACGGGGCGCGGCATCGTAGTGGAGCAGGGTGGCGCCCCGGAGCGGCCCGCCAGCGCTGAGGCGGGCGGCGACCTGCGGGCTGCAGACCGGGAAGATCTCCTCTTCGAGCAGCTTGTCGGCCGCCACGCCTTCGGTCTCGCCCAGGTTGCCGTAGTCGATCACCAGGTCGACGTTCATGCGCGCCGGTTCGGCGCGGCGGTTGCTGGCATCGATCGTGATGTCGGTCTCGGGTGAGCGGCTGCGGAAGCGGTCGAGACGGGGCAGCAGCCAGGTCGCGGCAAAGACCGGCTCGACCAAGAGCACGAGGTCGTTGCGCCGTGTCTGCCGGCGCAGGCCCTCCACCGTCGCCGCGATCTGCGCAAAGGCGGGCTGCAGGCCGATCCAGCAGCGCCGGCCCGCAGCGCTGAGGCGGACGCCACGGCCGTCGCGTTCCAGCAGGACGACGCCGAGATCGTCCTCGAGCAGCTTGACCTGACGGCTGACCGCGCCGGGCGTGACGTGCAGTTCACCTGCCGCCTCGGTCACCGAACCGGTGCGGGCGACGGCCTCGAAGGCGCGCAGGGCATTGAGGGAAGGCAGACGTGCGACCATGGCTCAATTATTGAGATTTTCGCACGGTGCGCCATGGAAAACTCGATTGTTGGCTCCCCGCCGCGCCACCTAGGCTCCTTGCCCCACCATCGAGGAGTTCACGCCATGGCGCCCGAAACCGACCTTCTGCCCGGCGGCCTGCATCGCGATCCGGCCAAGTCCTGGACCATGGCCTCGCGCTACTACACCGATCCGGCGATCTACGAGCAGGAGCAGGAGAAGATCTTCGGCCGTTCCTGGTTCTTCGTCGGCCACGAAAGCAAGATCGCCAATCCGGGCGACTACATGGCGGTCGATTTCGCCGACGAGGGAATCTTCCTGGTGCGCGGGCGCGACGGCGTCGTGCGGGGCTTCTTCAACGTCTGCCAGCACCGTGCCCATCGCATGGTCGAGGGCGCCGGCAACGTCAAGGTGACGCTGACCTGCCCCTACCACGCCTGGGCCTACGACTTCGAAGGCAAGCTGCGCACCGCGCGCGGCTGCCAGAACGTCGATGGTTTCGACAAGGGCGAGTTCGGCCTCAAGACCGTGCGGGTCGAGCTGATGCTGGGCCTGATGTTCGTCAACCTGGACCCGGGCGCCCCGGCCTTCCGCGAGCAGTATGCCGGCCTCGAGGAGGACATCCTGCGCTGGATGCCGCGGGCGGGGCAGCTCGCTTTTGCCGCCCGCAAGGACTACGTGCTGAAGGCCAACTGGAAGGTCGTGATCGACAACTTCCAGGAGTGCTACCACTGCGAACCGGCCCATCCGGCCTTCGTCGACATGGTCGCCATGGCGACCTACCGCAACAAGACGCCGGCGACCTACTGGTCGACCCAGACCTCCGACAAGCCGCAGTCGAACGCCAGCTCGGCCTATGCCTTCGAGCCGGGCGACGTCGACTTCGGTTATGCCGGCTACTTCATCTGGCCGAACCTGACGATCTGGCTGATGCCGGGCGAGCCCAACCTGATGACCCTGCAGATGCTGCCCGACGGTCCGAAAAACTGCATCGAGCACCTAGAATGGCACAGCCTGGACGGCACGCTCAGCGAACAGGGCAAGTCGGCGGTCGACTACGTCGACGAGGTGCTGCAGCCCGAGGACATCGCGCTGTGCGAGAGCGTGCAGATGGGCCTGAAGTCGCGCGGCTACGACCGGGGGCGTTTCATCGTCGATCGCGAGCGCAGCCACATCAGCGAGCACGCCCTGCACCACTTCCACATGCTGGTCATGCAGCACCTGGAAGGCGGCGAACCCCCGCTCGCCCAGGCTGCCGAGTAACCGGGGCTGCGGTCAGCCGCGATCGTGCGGCTGGCCGTAGTCGATCGCCGGGCCCGAGGGCACGATGCGGGTGGGGTTCACCTGCGGGTGGCTCCAGTAGTAGTGCGTCTGGATATGATCGAGATGCACGGTCGCCGCGACGCCGGGCGTCTGGTAGAGGTCGAGCGTGTAGTTCCAGAGGTTGTGGAATTCGCAGAGCTTCTGGCGGTTGCACTTGAAGTGGCCGTGGTAGACCGGATCGAAGCGCAGCAGGGTGGTCAGCAGGCGCCAGTCGACTTCCGTGACGCGGTCGCCGACGAGATAGCGCTGGCGCGACAGGCGCTCCTCCAGCATGTCGAGGGTCTCGAAGAGCTTGCCGTAGGCCTCCTCGTAGGCGTCCTGGGTTGTCGCGAAGCCGGCCTTGTAGACGCCGTTGTTGACGTGGTCGTAGATCGGCGCGTTGATCGCCTCGATCTGCTCGCGCAGTTCCTCGGGCCACATGTCGACCTCGGCATTGCCGCCGACACCGTCGAAGGCGCTGTTGAACATGCGGATGATCTCGGCCGATTCGTTGCTGACGATGGTCTCTTCCTTGCGGTCCCAGAGCACGGGGACGGTGACGCGGCCGGTATGGCCGGGCCGGGCCATCGTGTAGATCTCGTGGAGATAACGGGCGCCGTTGACGTCGTCGCGAACGACGCCGGGAAAGTCGGAGAATTCCCAGCCGTTGTCGCCCATGCGGGGCGAGACGACCGACAGGGTCACAATCTTCTCCAGCCCCTTGAGCGCGCGCATGATCAGGGTGCGGTGGGCCCAGGGACAGGCATAGGAGACGTAGAGGTGGTAGCAGCCCGGCTCGGCGGCGAAGCGGGCATGGGCGTCGGCTTGCACCCAGTCGCGAAACTCCGACTCCTTGCGTTCGAAGGCGCCGCCGCTCTTTTCGGTGTCGTACCACTGGTCCCGCCAGAAGCCGTCGATCAGAAGTCCCATGGTTCCTGCTCCATGTCGTTGCACGATGCCCTGCCACGTGGTGCAGGAGGCTCCTGATGACAACGCATGAAGGGCGATCGGTGCCGCACGTCGATTTCATCTACGGCCTGGGCAGCCGCTATTCCTATCTGGCGGCAACGCAGATCGAGCGCATCGCACGCCAGAGCGGCGCCGTGTTCCGCTGGCGGGCGATCCAGAGCGCCATGCTGTTCGAGCGCCGCCATCGCAACCCCTTCGGCGAGGTTTCGGAAGGGCAATACGACTGGGATTGCCGACGGCGCGATGCCGAATCCTGGGCACGGTACTACGGCGTGCCCTTCCGCGATCCGGTGGGGCGTCTCGACTATCCTCCAAGGCTGACGGCGCTGGCGGCCAGGGCCGCGGAGCGCCAGGGCGCGCTGGTCGCCATGAGCATGGCGCTGTTCGGGCTGATCTTCGTCGATGACCGCACGGCGTTCGGGCGCGAGGAGGTGGTGGGGCTGGCGCGGGAGCTTGGCCTCGACCCGCGGCAATTCCGGGCAGACCTCGACGATCCCGGCCTGGAGGACGAACATGACAGGGAGATCGACCGGCTGATCGGCCAGGGCATCTTCGGGGTCCCCACCTTCGTGGTGGAAGACGGCCGCCGCTTCTGGGGAAACGACCGACTGGTGCTCCTTGAGGCAGCGCTCCAGGGGCGCATATGAAGCGGCGCGCCTTGCCGTCGGTCACTTGTCCCGCGGCAAGGCGTTCCGTTCAGACCTCAGCCCAGGCTGGAGCGAAGCATCCAGGCGGCCTTGTCGTGTTTGGTTATGCGCCCGACCATCATGTCGGCGCTGACCTGGTCGCCGGCTTCCTCGGCGGTTTCGAAGGCGGCCCGCGCCGAACGGGTCAGGGCGGCGTGATCGGCGGCCAGTGCGCCGACCATGGCTTCAGCGGTTTCGGCGCCGACATCCTCGGCAATCGTGGCGCGTTCGGCAAAGGCCGCCCAGCTTGCGGGCGCCTTGCGGCCGAGGGCACGAATCCGTTCGGCGACCTCGTCTGCGGCCAGGTGGAGGCTCTGGTACTGCGCGCCGAAGAGATCGTGCAGGCCCTTGAAGGCGGGCCCGGTGACGTTCCAGTGATAACCCTGGGTCTTGAGCATCAGGGTGTAGGTATCGGCGAGCACTGTGGCGAGGCGGTCGGCGACCGACCCGCTGCTGTTGGTTTCGGTACGCGTGTCCATGGCATTTCCCTTTATTAGAATAATTCTAATCTAGGGAACATGTGGGTATCCGCGGGCCGGGTTCAAGGCCGGCCGGGACGCCGTGCCAGAGAAGCTGCAGGCGTCAGGAGGCCGCGATGCGCGAGGGTTGCGCGGCGGCCCTGCGATCGAGCCAGCCGGACAGGAAATCGACGGTCCAGGCGTGGATCCGGGCGTCGTGGGCGCAGGCACCGGCGATCTGCTCCTCGGCCTGCTGGGCACCGCGTTCGGAGAGCTTCTCGCTGGCCCCGCTCATCCACCACTCGATGATGTCGCGCGTGCACTCGGGATGGAACTGCAGGCCATAGACCTTGTCGCCGTAGCGGTAGGCCTGGTTGGGGAAGTGGCCCGACACGCCGGTCGCCATCAGTTCGCAGCAGCGCGGCAGTTCGAAACCCTCGCAATGCCACTGGTAGACATGGTCCAGACCGCCGAACACCGGGGCACCGGCAGGGGTCGCGGCGATCTCGTGATAGCCGATCTCGTGCCAGCCGTCGGGGTTGGGCCGCACGGTCGCGCCCAGGCAGCGCGCCAGCATCTGGCCGCCCAGGCAGACGCCCAGATAGGGCACACCGGCGGCCAGGACCGTGTCGATCCAGGCCAGTTCGTTGGCGATGAAAGGCAGGGTGGCATCGTCGTTGGCGCTCATCGGCCCGCCGAAGACGCAGACGCCGGCGATGTCGTCGAAACGGTCGGGCAGGGGATCGCCCAGGCGGTTGCAGCAGCGCAACTCCTCGAAACCCAGGGACGCGACGATGCTCCCGATGCGACCGGTTCGGGATTCCTCGCCGTGAACGACGCAAACGACCCTGTTTTTCATGGGCTTAGAGAATCATCGAAGCACTGCCTGCGGTCAAGAGCCAGGTTGGCTCAGCCCGCCGGTCCCGGCTGCTGCACGGTGAAACCGGCGGCGGTGAGATGGCCGACGATGTCGTGAATGTGGTCGCGGTCCAGGGTTTCCAGCACGACGTCGAGTTCGGCCTGCTTGACCGGCAGGCTGGAGAAGGCGCGCTGGTGGTAGACCTCGATGATG
Source organism: Pseudomonadota bacterium (assembly GCA_027592745.1). Lineage (GTDB taxonomy): Bacteria > Pseudomonadota > Alphaproteobacteria > SP197 > SP197 > CALGGB01. Next base: position 14,127 of record JAQCLG010000035.1, read on the forward strand.
TTGGCGTCGGCTTCGCCGATGATGCGCGCGATCGTGGCCAGCGTGCCCGGGGCGTCGCTGATCTGGATGCGCAGGCGCACCATGCGGCCCTCGCGCACCAGGCCGTGTTCGATGGCGGCCGAGAGGATGCGCGTGTCGATGTTGCCGCCCGAGAGGATGATGCCGACCTTCCGGCCGGTGAACTTCTCAGGGTGGGCAAGCACCGCGGCCAGGGCGGCCGCACCACCGCCTTCGGCGACGGTCTTCTCGATCTCCAGGAACATCTGCACGGCGCCCTCGAGCTGGGTTTCGCTCACCAGCATGATGTCCTTGACCATCTCGCGCACGATCGGCTTGGTCCGTTCGCCCGGCGTCTTGACGGCGATGCCGTCGGCAATGGTGCGCCCGCCCGCCTTCACGGGCAGGCCGCGCAGGGCCTGGTACATCGAGGGGAACATGGCCGCCTCGACGCCGTAGATCTCGATTCCCGGCTTGATCGCCCTGGCCGCGGTGGCGATGCCGGAGATCAGGCCGCCGCTGCCGATGGGCACGACGAGGCAGTCGAGATCGGGCGCGGCCTCCATCACCTCCAGGCCGATGGTGCCCTGGCCGGCGATCACCTTGTCGTCGTCGAAGGGATGGACGAAGATCAGGTTCTCCTCCTCGGCCAGCTTGCGCGCGGCGACGGCGGATTCATCGATCGTCTCGCCCGAAAGCACGACGCGGGCCCCGAAGCGGCGGGTGTTCTTGACCTTCACCTTGGGCGCGCCGACCGGCATGACGATGGTCGCGGGGACGCCCAGGCGCTGGCAGTGGTAGGCGATGGCCTGGGCATGGTTGCCCGCCGACATGGCGACGACGCCGCGGCTGCGTTCGTCCTGGTCGAGGGATTCCAGCTTCACCAGCGCGCCGCGGTCCTTGAAGGAGGCGGTGAACTGCATGTTCTCGAACTTCACCCAGATCGAGGCGCCGGTGATCTCCGAGAGCGTGCGCGAATGGTTGCACGGGGTCTCGACGATGTGGCCGGCGAGCAGGCGGGCGGCGGCGCGGATGTCTTCGATGGTCACGGTCATGGCAGCTTGTCCCCCGACAGGATCGTTGCCATCGGCGTCGTCGCGCTCGATGCCCGCGTCGTGCTGGGCGAGGGCGGCAGGGACCGGCTGGCGATCCGGCCCTATCCGCGCGAGCTGGAGGAGACGATCGTGCTGGAGGGCATCGGACCGGTCCTGCTGCGCCCCATCCGGCCCGAGGACGAACCCAGCCACTACGAGTTCCTCAGCCGCCTGACGAGCGAGGACATCCGCATGCGCTTCTTCGGCCAGGTCAAGGCGCTGCCCCACAGCCAGATGGCCCGCATGACCCAGATCGACTACGACCGCGAGATGGTCTTCATCGCCGTGGGCGAGGACGCCAACACGCTCGGCGTGGTGCGCTCGGTGACGGACCCCGACAACGAAACCGCCCAGTTCGCCATCGTCGTGCGCTCGGACCTGCACGGCCGCGGCCTGGGCGTGGCCCTGATGCACAAGCTGATTGCCTACAGCCGCAGCCGCGGCACGGCGCGCATCGAGGGCGAGGTGCTGCGCGACAACATGCGCATGCGCGACTTCGTGCGCGAGCTGGGTTTCGTCGCCAAACCCTACGAGGACCAGGACGCGGTCAGGGTCGAACTGAGGCTGTAAGGCCCGCAGGACGGCAGGGTCAGGGACCCAGCCGGGCCAGGGCCTCGGGCGTGTCGATGTCGAGCAGGACGGCGTCGTCGGGCAGTTCGACCTCGGCGACCAGTTCCTCGTGCTCGCCGATCAGGTGACGCGCGCCGGTGTCGCCGCCGACGGTGCGCATCGCCTCGAAGAAGCGGCGGTCCCACAGCACGGGATTGCCGCGCTTGCCGCGGTGGGTCGGCACGACGATGGCGCGGCCCTCGGCAGGGTTGTAGGCGGCGATCAGGCGGTCGATGACGGCGGGGCCGACGCGCGGCATGTCGCCCAGGATCACGGCGACGGCGTCGGCGTCACCGGGCAGGGCGGCGATGCCGGTGCGCAGGGAGGTGCTGAGACCGTCGGCGTAGTCGGGATTGTGGACGAGGGTGACGTCGAGGCCCTGCAGGGCGCCGGCGACGGCCTCGGGGGCATGGCCGGTGACGACCACCACCGGGCGGGTGCGGGAGGCGAGAGCCGCCTCGACGGCGTGGCGCACCATGGCGCGGCCGTCGACCTCGACCAGCATCTTGTTGGCCGAACCCATGCGGCGGGACTGGCCGGCGGCCAGCACCAGGGCCGCGACATGGGGCTCGCGCCGGGCGCGATCCTCGTCGTCCTCGGCCTCCTCGCGGGGCCGTGGGCGCAGGGGGATTTCCTTCAGCAAGCCGCCCACGCCCATGCCCATGATGTCGCGCGGTGTGACGGCGAGGCCGGCAACAAGGCGCTGGAGTACCCAGTCGAAGCCGTTGAGGCGCGGCGAGCGGGCGCAGCCGGGCAGGCCCAGGACCGGCGTCTTGCCGATATGGGCAAGCAGCAGCAGGTTGCCCGGATCGACCGGCATGCCGAGGTGGTCGACCGTGCCGCCTGCGCTCTCGACGGCTGCGGGGATGACGTCGCGGCGGTCGGCGATGGCGGAGGCGCCATAGACCAGCACCATGTCGTGCTCGCGTGCTAGCGGAGCGAGCAGGTGGGCGAGGTCCTGGGTACGGTGGGCGGTGCGCTGTTCGACGGCGAGCTCGGCGCCGACGTCGCGCAGACGTTCGGCAAGCACCGCCGCGGTCTTGTCGAGCACCTTGTCCTTGATCGCGCCCGTGACGGTCATCACCAGCGCAATGCGGCAGGAGCGGAAGGCGGCGACCCCGATGGCGCCGTTGGAGGCGCGCGCGGCGGCAAGGCAGCGTTCCACTAGGGCGCGGGGCACCGCATAGGGGATGATCTTGACCGTGGCGACCATCTGGCCGGCCGCGACCGCATCCCAGGCGGGCACGGTGGCGACGGTGATCGCCTCGTCGACCAGGTTGACGCCGTCGATGGAGGCGATGTCGAGCGTGACGACGCCGGGTTCCTGCGCATGGAGGTTGGCGCGGCCGGTGAAGGGCCGGCGCACCTCGATGCCGGGTCCGGCGAGTGCGTCGGCGATCAGGCGGGCGGCCTCGTCCTCGTGGACGTCGTCGGCCTCCATGCGGGCGACGACGATGCGTGCGATGCCGGCGGCCTGAAGGGCGGCAACGTGCTCGGCCGCCAGGCGCAGACCTTTTTTCAGGGTGCGGTCGCCGCAGCGTGTGCTGTGCACCAGGATGGCGCCCTGCGCCTCCTCAACGGGAAGCTCGCCGAAGATCATGGCAGCCTGCCGCGGTGGGCCGCGACGACCTGTGCCATGATCGAGAGGGCGATCTCCTGGGGTGTGCGGGCGCCGATGTCGAGGCCGACGGGGCCTTGGATGCGCGCGATTTCCTCCGGGCTGAAGCCCTCGGCGGTCAGGCGGTCGATGCGCTTGCCGTGGGTTTTCCTGCTGCCCAGGCAGCCGACGTAGAAAACCGGCGCGCGCAGGGCAAAGTGCAGCGCGGGATCGTCGATCTTGGGGTCGTGGGTCAGGGTGACGACGGCGGTGCGGTGGTCGGGCGCCAGGGTGGCGAGCGCATCGTCGGGCCAGTCGCCCAGCATGGTGACGCCGGGAAACCGTTCGGCCTCCGTGTAGGCACGACGGGGATCGATGATCGTGACATCGTAGCCGACAATGGCAGCGTAGCGCGCCAGCGGTTCGGCGATGTGGACCGCGCCGACGACGATCAGGCGCAGCGGCGGGTTAAAGACGTTGATGAAGACCGCGCGACCGTCGATTTCCACGGTGGCGGAACGGTCGGCGGCGAAGGCTTCGTCGATGTGGCGGGCAAGCCCGGTGTCTTTCTCCTCGCCCCAGGCGAGCAGGCGTTCCTCGCCGCTTTCGAGATCGGTGACGAGCGCGACGGCGCGCTTGGCGGCGCGCGCCGCGTTGAGGGCCTTGAGGGTGTCGAGCTTCACGACAGCTTCTCGACGAAGACCTGGACCGTGCCGCCGCAGGTCAGCCCGACTTCCCAGGCGCGTTCGTTGGAGACGGAGAATTCCAGGCGTCGGTGCCCGCCGTCCTCGATCGCCGCGCGTGCCTCGCCGATCACCGCACCCTCGATGCAGCCGCCCGAGACGGAGCCGCGGAAGGTGCCGTCGTCGCGCACGACGAGCTGGCTGCCGACCGGGCGGGGGCTGGAACCCCAGGTGGCGATGACGGTGGCCAGGGCCACGTCATGCCCTTCCTCGCGCCAGCCCTGGGCCAGACCGAGCAGGTCCTCGTTCATGCCGCCTTGCGCCATTTCTGCATCTCCCTTGCCGATTGTGCGTCGTCGCGCCCCAGCAGTTCGGCCAGATCGGCAAGGCTCTTGAGGTTGTGGGCCGAGCGGAACTCGTCAACATGGGGCAGCATGGTGCGCACCCCCCATGATCTGGGTTCGAAGCCATCGTAGCGCAACAGCGGGTTGAGCCAGACCAGGCGGCGGCAGGACATGTGCAGGCGGGTCATCTCGTGGCCCAGCTCGCCCGTGGCGTCGCGGTCTAGGCCGTCGGTCACGAGCACGACCACCGCACCCTGGCCGAGCACCCGGCGTGACCAGTAACGGTTGAAATCGTGCAGGCAGGCGCCGATCCGAGTGCCGCCCTGCCAGTCCGAGACGGTGGCCGCAACCGTGTTGACGGCGATGTCGACGTCCTTCTGGCGCAGGTAACGGGTGATATTGGTGAGGCGGGTGCCGAAGACGAAGGTGTGCACGCGATCGCGGTCGTTGGTCAGGGCATGGGCGAAGTGGATCAGCATGCGGCTGTAGCCGGCCATCGAGCCCGAGATGTCGCAGAGCAGGACGAGGGCGGGCGGGCGCGTGCGCTGGCGGGCACGCTGCAGCGGGATGATTCCCGGCCCGCCACGCAGGGCACGGCGCAGGGTCTGGCGCATGTCGACCAGGGGGCCGGAGGGATCGCCGCGATGGCGGCGCGAGATCAGGGGCTTGAGGTCGAGGCGCATGGTGGCGATGACCCGCCTTGCCTCGGCGACCTCGGTGGCGGTCATGTCCTCGAAGTCCATCTGGCGCAGGACTTCCTGGTCGGTGAAGGTCATCGCCATGTCGAGGTCGAGTTCCTCGCGCTCGGGACGGCCCTCGGGTCTGGGCTTGCCCTGGCCCAGGGCGTCGGCGATGCGGCGGGCGAGCGGATCGGAGTCCGGCGGCACGTTGGCGCGCACCGTGGGCAGCATCAGCGAGAGCATCTTTTCCAGCAGCTTGGGGTCGCGCCAGAAGACGTGGAAGGCCTGGTCGAACAGCTCCTGCTGGTCGCGCCGCGAGACGAAGACGGCATGCAGGGTCCAATAGAAATCGTCGCGCCGGCGCACGCCGGTGACATCGAGCGCCCGTAGTGCATCGATGACATGGCCTGGACCCACGGGCAGCCCGGCCTGGCGCAGCACCCGGGCGAAGTACATGACGTTTTCGGCCAGGCGACCGCCCGGGACGATGTCGGGCAGGTCCTGCGCGCTCATCTGGCGACTGCGTCGGCCATCGCCATGTCGCGCTTGAGCCGGGCCAGGATCGCCGAAGCCTCGGAATCGCGCACCTTGGCGATGTCGTCCTGGTACTTCAGCAGGACGCCCAGGGTGTCGTCGATCGTGGCGGGATCGAGCGCCAGGGCATCGAGATTGACCAGGGCGGTGGCCCAGTCGATCGTCTCGGCGACGCCGGGAAGCTTGAAGAGATCGAGCTTGCGCAGTTCCTGGACGAAGGCGACGACCTCGCCCGACAGGCGCTCGGGACAACCCGGCACCTTGCGCCGCAACACGTCGAGTTCGCGCGCGGCATCGGGATAGTCGATCCAGAAATAGAGGCAGCGGCGCTTGAGCGCGTCGTGGATCTCGCGCGTGCGGTTCGAGGTGACGATGACGATGGGCGGCTGTTCGGCCCGGATCGTGCCCAGTTCGGGGATCGTCACCTGGAAATCGGAGAGGACCTCGAGCAGGAAGGCCTCGAAGGGTTCGTCGGTGCGATCGAGTTCGTCGATCAGCAGCACCGGGGCGCCGCCGGCATGGGGCTCCAGGGCCTGCAGCAGGGGGCGGCGCACGAGGAATTCCTCGCCGTAGATGCCGGCGGCGATCTCGTCGCGGTCGGTCGCGCCGGAGGCCTCGGCCATGCGGATCTCGATCATCTGGCGCGGATAGTTCCACTCGTAGACGGCGTGGCCGACGTCCAGGCCCTCGTAACACTGCAGGCGGATCAGGTCGCGGCCCAGGCCGCGCGCCAGGACCTTGGCGATCTCGGTCTTGCCGACGCCCGCCTCACCCTCGAGTAGCAGCGGGCGGCCCATGCGCAGGGCGAGAAAGACGGTCGTTGCCAGGCTGCGGTCGGCGACATAGTCGCCGGCGGCCAGCAGGGCGACCGTATCGTCGATCGAGGCGGGAAGGTGCATGAGGCAACGCTGTCCGATGCGGAAATGCAGGCAGCGCTATTTTTGCATCCAGCGGCCGCTTGCGTCCATGAACCAGTTGCCCGACTTCAGGTTAGCGATGATCTTCTCGCCGGCCACCACCTGGACCGCCTGCACGCTGGTGCCGTTGGCCGCGGCGAGTTCGGTGTACTTCAGCTTGCGCTCGGTATTGATGCGCTCCATCAGCGCCAGGGCCCAGGCCGGGGCGGCGGGATCGACCTGGCCGAGCAGGCCGTCGGGGCGCTCGCCGAGGTAACCCTGGTCGCGGGCGTCGTCGAGGCCCTGGGCCCAGGCCTGGATCGGCAGGAGGGGCAGCAGCAGCGCACCCGCCATGAGGCCGAGCATGGTGCGGCGGGCCAGCATCATCGGGCGATCAGAAGAGGTCACTGTCTTGCTCCAGAAGCTGCTCGACATCCTTTTCGAGCTTGATGCGGACTTCCTGCTCGATCTTGACGTTGAGGTTGATCACGATCGGGTCCTTGGGCGCCTCGACGCGTACCGTCGGCTGGCATGCCGCAACGGCGATCAGCAGCAGCGGCACCAGCAGGGCGCGTGCGGGCGGCCGGTCCGGGCGTGGCGTCATTGCGGTGTTCCCTGACATTGAAGCTCCATGGTGCGGGCAGATTACGTCAAAAACCGGACAGGCGCTGGCGAATATCCTCCGGGATGCGCCAGCCCGCCAGGCTGTCGCGCACGATACGGTCGAGATCCCCGGTCAGGTTGACGTTCAGCTCTATGGGATAACCGTCGTAGAGCTCGGGATTGGCGCCGGCGATGTGCAGGCCCACGACCGTGGCGCCGCCCAGCGCACGGTCGAGATCGATCACGATCTTCTGATACTGGAAGTTGGAGAGCGCGGTGACGACCATCTCCATGTTCTCGTCGCCGCCGGCGATCGCCGCGCCGCCCTCGGGGCGATAACGCAGGACGCCGGGCGCATCGGTCGCCAGCCTGCCGCCGGAAATGGCGAGATCGCCGTCCTCCAGCAGTACCGGGATTTCCCCAGAAAGGCGGCCGCTGGCTTCCAGTTCGGGCATGTCGAGCAGGGCACTCAGGCGGGCCAGCTCGACATCGGCGACGTCGAGGGTGATGCGGTTCTGTGCGCGTCCGGGATCCAGCGTGGTCGGCTGCGCACGCACCGTTCCGCCGGCAAGGTCGAGCGAGGCGGCCTCGAGCCAGACCGCGCCGTTGCCCGGCAGGGAGAAGCCGAGCACCAGGTTCTCCATCGGCACGCCGGGATCGAAGCGGTGCAGGAAGAGCTCCTGGGCGGGCGGCGTGCGCAGGGGGCCGATGTCGGAGACATGGATGCGCCCGGCGATGCCTTCGACCTCGGCCCCGATCAGGGAGCCCGAGAGGTCGTCGAAGACGATGTCGATGTCGGCGAAGGGGTCGCCATGGTCGAGACCGAGCGCGCCGACGACCTCGACGGCGCCGCTGGCATCGGTGAGCAGCGAACCGTAGAGCGGCGAGAGGTCGCGGGGCTGCAGTTGCGGCGAGAAGCGCAGGGGCGGCAGGCGCAGGTAGGCCGACAGCTTCTCCCGGTCGGGCTCCCAGCTGGCTTCGACATTGGCGGCGTATCGCAACTCGCCGACATGGAGATCGAGGGTCAGGCGTGCGTCCCGACCCTGCGGCCAGACCGGCTGGAAGGAAATATCGATACGTGACGTAACGAAACGTAATGGCGTCTTGAGGTCACGTACCTCCAGCCCTTCCGCCTGAACCTGTGGCCAAGGCGAAAGCGCGTCGTTGTAGCTCATCAGCAGTTCAAGCCCCGACACGGCGACACCGGCCTCCTCCAGGGTCATGGCGCCGCCGTGGGTTTCGGCCGTGGCCTGGATGTGAAGGTCGCCGATCCGGCCGGCGCTGAGGCGCAGGCTGGGCAGCGTGCCGCCGAGGGTGGCGGTGACCGAACCATCGCCGTCGAGCAGCGCGATCCTGGTTCCGGCACCTTCCAGGACGAGGCGCGCATCCCAGCCGGGCGCGCCACCCCGGTCGCGCAGGGCAAACAGCGGCAGTGCATCGGCGACCAGCTTGAAGGAGGTGTTGCCGACGGTGCGGAATCTTTCGTGGTGTGCGCCCCCGATATCGACCCAGCCGGGCTGCATCAGGGTGGCGGTGAAGCCACCGTCCGCCCAAGCAAAGGCCAGGGGCAATTCGGCCATCACCGTCTCGAGGGTGAGGCCTGCAACCGACAGGCGCTCGGCGCCCAGCACCGCGACGGGGTCGAGCGTCGCCCCGAACCGGACATTGCTTTCCTGTTCGAAACGCAGGGGCAGGGCGAGCGTCACCCCGTCGGCCTCGATGCCGCCGATAGCGACGCGTTGCAGGGTGCCTTCGGCATCGAGCGTGGCCTGCAGCTTGCCTCTCTCCAGCCGGGTCTCGCCCGACAGGACGAGTTCACCGGCGGTGATCCCCGCCACCAGAGGGCCCCGCAGCAACAGTTCGCCGTCTTTCAGGCCACCGCTGACGGGGGTGCCCCCGGCGTCGAGGTGCAGGGCGATGCTGCCGCTCGCCTGGGCGGAAAAGCCGTCGCCGGCGTCGAGCCTGGCCTCAAGGCCGGCCTTGAGGTCGTAGCCGGTGCCGCCATTGTCGGTGAGCGCGATGTAAAGCCCGTCCCCGGGGATGGCCAGGGCATGGCTGCGTGCCGGCAGCGCGGCCAGCCATGACGGCGGTCTGGCGCCGGCAGCGATGCCTTCCACGGAGGCCGGACCATCGAGCGAAAGGGCAAGACCGCCGTCGGCCAGTGCAAGATCGAGGGTCATGGAAAGCGGGCCGGCGACCAGGGCTTCGCCCGACAGGCCGGCGCTCTCGAGCGCAACGGTGCCGCCGCCATCGAGATGGGCGAGGTCGAACTGCTCGGGCACGGCACCGCCCAGGGAGAATTCCAGGCGCGTGGGAGCGGTGACCGAAAGCGGCGAGGACAGCGGCAGGTCGAGATCGCTGGCGACCGAGAGCAGGCCGTCGACGGACCAGGCGGCATCGGCCGCCTGGCTGTCGTAGCCCGCGGTGAGGTGGAGCGTGGCGGCGCTGCGGTCGTTGCCGACATCGATGTCGAAGGAGGCCAGGCCCGCGCCCCAGGTGCCCGAGGCGGTGAGCGGACCCAGGGCATGGCCGTCGAGTTCGGTGGCGCCGGCCTGCAGGGAGAGCAGGGCGCTCAAGCCATCCTTGAGCGTCAGTTCTGCCTTGCCGGCGAGGTCCGCGACCTGGGCGCCGGCGACACCGAGCCGTGCGGCATCGAAGGCGATGCGGGCACGGCGCGCCGGACCAGCGGCCCAGCCTTCGAGCTCGGCCTCGGCGCGCAGCGTGCCCAGCGGCGTCTCGAGCGTGCCGTCGAGCCGTCCCTGGTCCTGGCCGGCAAGATCATAGGTGCCGTCGGCGGTGATGTTGGCCCAGGCGACCGGGCTTTCCAGATGCAGGTTGGCACCCTTCAGGACGACCCGGTCGAGGGCAGGCGGCCCGCCTCCGCCCGCGTCGGCACCCTCCAGCCAGGACCGCAGCGGTTCGCCGGGCCGGCCGTCGGCATCCAGGGTAATGGAAAGGGACGGGCGATCGAGGGCGAGGCTTTCGACCCTGCCGTCGAACAGGCCACCGGCCGTGTAGTTCAGCGTCACCTTCGCGATACGCCCCAGCCCCGGAATCTCGACATCGGTCAGGACCGCATGGCGCAGGGAAAGCTCGGCGACCGTCGCGCTCGTGCCGGGCGGGGCCGCACCCTCCAGGGCATCGTCGAGCAGCCACTGGCCAAGGGTGAGGCGCAGGGCAAACCAGGCCAGGAGCAGAAGCACGACAGCGACCGCAAGAACGGCGGCGATCACCGGCATGATCCGGCGGGGGCGCTCAGGTCTGGGTGGCGTGGCGGTCGTCACCCGGCGAAGTCTAAAGCGGAATGGCCCGGGGCGGTACCGACACGGTGGCCCCGGGAACCATGTCCCCGACTGTTATCCCGCGGCCTTCGCCACGGCGCGCTTGGCCATCACGCCGACCAGGTGGGCGCGGTAGTCGGCGGCGGCGTGGATGTCGCTGTTGAGGTTGTCGGCGGGCACCGCGACGCCTGCGATGGCGTCGGGCGAGAAGTTCGAGGCCAGGGCCTGTTCCATCTCGGCGACGCGGAAGACGCTGGCGGCGGCACCCGTGACGGCCACGCGCATGCCCGACGCGGTCTCGGCGACCATGACGCCGACCACCGCGTAGCGCGAGGCCGGGTTGGGGAACTTCATGTAGGCGGCACGTTTGGGACGCGGGAAGGAGACGGCGGTGACGATCTCGCCGTCCTCCAGTGCGGTCTCGAACATGCCGGTGAAGAAGTCGTCCCCGGCGATCGTGCGCTTGTTGGTGTGGACCGTGGCGCCCAGGCCGACGACCGCGGCGGGATAGTCCGCGGAGGGATCGGCATTGGCGATGGAGCCGCCGATGGTGCCGCGGTTGCGGACCTGGAAGTCGCCGATGCCGCCGGCCAGATCGGCAAGCGCCGGGATCGCGGCGCGTACCTCGGCCGAAAGCGCGACGTCGTTGTGGCGGGTGCCCGCACCGATCGTCACCTTGTCGGCCTCGACCTTGATGCCCTTGAGGCCGGCGATGCCCGAGAGATCGACGATGTCGGAGGGGCCGGCCAGGCGCAGCTTCATCGAGGGCAGCAGGGTGTGGCCGCCCGAGAGGTAACGCGCGTCGTCGGCGCCGGAGAACACCTTGGCGGCGTCCTCGATGGAGGAGGGCTTGTGATACTTGAAGGCGTACATCGGATATCCCCCCTTATTCCGCGGCCTGGGCGGCCGAAGCGTTGATCGCCTGCCAGACACGCTGCGAGGTCGCGGGCATCTGGATGTCCCCGACGCCGGTGGCGTGGCGGATGGCGTTGATGACGGCCGCGGCCGCGCCGATGGTGCCGGCCTCGCCCGCACCCTTCACGCCCAGGGCGTTGTGGGTGCAGGGCACGACATTGGTGCCGACCTCGTAGAACGGCACCATGTCGGCCTTGGGCATGCAGTAGTCCATGTAGCTGCCGGTGAGCAGCTGGCCGGACTCATCGTAGATGCAGTCCTCGCACAGGGCCTGGCCGATGCCCTGCATGATGCCGCCGTGGACCTGGCCCTCGACGATCATCGGATTGATGATGTTGCCGAAGTCGTCGACCGCCACGAACCGCTCGATCCGCGTGACGCCGGTGTCGGGGTCGATCTCGACCTCGCAGATGTGGCAGCCGTTGGGATAGGTGAAGTTCTTGGGGTCGTAGAACGAGGTCTCGTCGAGGCCGGGTTCCAGTTCGTCGTGCGGGAAGTTGTGCGGCACGTAGGCCTGCAGCGCGATGGCGCCGAAGGCCAGTTCCTTGTCGGTGCCGGCGACCCGGTAGTGGCCGTCCTTGAACTCCACGTCGGTTTCGGCCGCCTCCATCATGTGGGCCGCGATCTTGCGTCCCTTGGCGATGACCTTTTCGAGGGAGTTGTGCAGGGCGACGCCACCGACCGCCAGCGAGCGTGAGCCGTAGGTGCCCATGCCGAAGGGGATCTTGCCGGTATCGCCGTGCACGACCTCGACGTTCTCGATCGGCACGCCCAGACGCTCGCAGACGATCTGCGCGAAGGTCGTCTCGTGGCCCTGGCCGTGGCTGTGACTGCCGGTGAAGACGGTGACCGAGCCGGTGGGGTGGACACGGACCTCGGCGGATTCATAGAGACCGGCACGAGCGCCGAGTGCGCCCGCGACCGTCGAGGGGGCGATGCCGCAGGCTTCGATGTAGGAGGAGAGGCCGATGCCGCGCAGCATGCCCTTCTTCTTCGAGGCATCGCACCGGGCCGGGAAGCCGTCGTAGTCGATGACCTTGAGGGCATCGTCGATGTTCTTCACGAAGTCGCCGGAATCGTACTGCAGGGCGACCGGCGTCTGGTAGGGCATGGCCGAGGCCGGGATCAGGTTGAGCTTGCGCAGCGCCGCCGGATCGCGCCCGGTCTCCCGGGCGGCCTTGTCGACGATCGATTCGACGACGAAACAGGCCTCGGGCCGTCCGGCGCCGCGGTAGGCATCGACCGGCACCGTGTTGGTGAAGGCCGCCTTGACCTCGGCATAGATCGCCGGCGTGGCATAGAGGCCGGCAAGCAGGGTGGCGTAGAGGTAGGTCGGGATCGAGGTCGAGAAGGTCGAGAGATAGGCGCCCATGTTGGCGGTGGTCGAGACGCGGAAGCCCAGGAACTTGCCGTCATTGTCCAGCGCGAGCTCGGCATGGGTGTGGTGGTCGCGGCCCTGGGCGTCGGAGATGAAGGCCTCCGAACGGTCGCTGTTCCACTTGATCGGACGGCCGACGACCTTGGCTGCCCAGGTGACGGCGGCCTCCTCGGCATAGTGGAAGATCTTCGAGCCGAAGCCGCCGCCGACATCGGGGGAGACGACACGCAGCTTGTGCTCGGGCAGGCCCAGCACGAAGGCGCCCATCAGCAGGCGGATGACATGCGGGTTCTGGCTGGTGGTGTAGAGCGTGTGCTCGCCCGTGGCGCGGTCGTATTCGCCGATCGCGGCGCGCGGCTCCATGGCATTGGGCGCCAGGCGGTTGTTATAGACGTCGAGCTTGGTGACGTGGGCGGCCTGTGCGAAGGCGGCGTCGACCGGATCCTTCTCGCCCAGATGCCAGTCGTAGCAGAGGTTGCCCTCGACATCGTCATGGACCTGCGGCGCGCCGGGCTTGAGCGCCTCGACGGCGTTGACGGCGGCGGGCAGGACTTCGTAATCGACTTCAACGAGTTCGGCCAAGTCCTTGGCCTGGTTCTTCGATTCGGCAATCACCATGGCGACGATATCGCCGACGTGCCGGACCCGGTCGAGCGCGATGACCGGATGGCCCGGCTCCTTCATGGGGCTGCCGTCCTTGTTGTGGATCAGCCAGCCGCAGGGCAGGCCGTTGATCCCGGCATCGGCGACGTCCTTGCCGGTGAGCACGGCGACGGCGCCGGCCGCCATGGCGGCCTTCGTGTCGATGGAAACGATCCTGGCGTGGGCATGGGGCGAGCGCAGGAACACGGCATGGGTCTGGCCGTGACGGTTGATGTCGTCGGTGTAGTTGCCGCGGCCGGTGATGAAACGCTTGTCTTCCTTGCGCCGGACGCGGGCGCCGATGCCGTTCTCGTTCATGACGCACCGCCCATCGCCACGGCGGCGGCCTGGATCGACTTCACGATGTTGTGGTAGCCGGTGCAGCGGCAGAGATTACCCTCGAGATGATGGCGGATCTCGGTCTCGCTGGGGTTGGCGTTGTGCTTGAGCAGGTCGAGCGCGCTCATGATCATGCCCGGGGTGCAGAAGCCGCACTGCAGACCGTGGTTGTCGCGGAAGGCTTCCTGGATGGCGTGGAGTTCCTCGCCGTTGGCGACGCCCTCGATGGTCGTGATCTCGGCGCCGTCGGCCTGGACGGCAAGCAGGGTGCAGGACTTCACCGAGTCGCCGTTGACGTGGACGCAGCAGGCGCCGCACTGGCTGGTGTCGCAACCCACATGGGTGCCCGTCAGCCCCAGGGTTTCGCGCAGGAAACTGACGAGCAGGGTGCGTTCCTCGCACTCGCCGCTCATCTTCCTGCCGTTCACGGTCATCGACACGGTTGGCATGGTCCTGCTTCTCCCCCGATACGGGTCCGCGCATGCACTGCGGCGGCCCTTTTTTTCAATCGCCCGAAGCCATGTTGGCGTCAGGTCTGCCCCGGCGTCAACCGACGGATGTGTGATGGCCCGCCGCCTCAGTGCCAGATCGCGGCGCCCACGACCATGGCCAGCAGCGCAAGGCCGATCAGCGCGAACCAGAGCCGGCCCAGCAGGTCTCCGGAGCGTTCGCCGGCCGGCGCCTGCGCGACGGGAACTGCCGCTTGCGGGGCAGGTTCCGGGGCGGCGGAAGGCTGGGCAGGGGCAGGGCCTGGTGCCGGCGCGACGGGGACCGCGGCGGCCTCGGGGGCCGGGGCCCGGCTCGCCGCGCGTGACGAAACGATTTCG
>JAQCLG010000209.1 GCA_027592745.1 Pseudomonadota bacterium
GGTCGACCTGCCGTTCGCCACCAACATGTGCGTCATCGACCTCGACAGCCTGGCGCAGGGTTACGAGCTGCGTTCGGTCGACATCATCCTGGGCGACATCTTCGAATGGGGCGGCATCGCCAACATCAGGAAGCTGCAGGCGATGTGCGAGGTCTTCCAGATGGGTCTCAACTTCCATTCGGCCGGCGAGCTGGGCATCGGCCAGGCCGCCTACCTGCACATGGCCGCGGCCTGCCAGGCGCTGCCCTTCGCGCTGGATACGCACATCACCGAACTGGGCGGCGAGGTCATCAAGGCCGGCGTCATCGGCCTGACCGAACGCGGCACCATGAAGGTGCCGACAGGCCCCGGCCTGGGCGTCGAACTCGACCCCGACCGCTTCGCGGCGGCCAGGGAGAGCTACGCCAAACTCGGCGACAAGAGTGTCTACGAGGAAGACAAGGCCCGCGCCGGGGTGATCCCGGTGAAGTCGATGCTGTAGGGCACGCGCTGCGGGTTACCGCGACCTCCTCCCATCTCCGACCATTTTGCTGTCATGGTCTGGCTTGACCAGACCATCCATGCTGTGACCTCACCGTCAGCGCCACTTCAAGGTGGTGCGGGATGCCGGGTTACAGCATGGACCCTCCGGTCAAGCCGGAGGGTGACACTTATGGGAGATTGGGCGATGTCGCTCTTCTGGTTGTCATCCCGGCTCTGCGCGGCTTCGCCGCTTGGCCGGGATGACGGCAATGTGAGGGGGGATGTCTCTCAGTGGAAATCCCGCGACCGCGGGATCACTCGCGCGTCCCGTGGGTGGCGGGCCGGCATGGTGGCGGCGAGGTAGGCTTCGTCGCGCAGGTTGGGGCGGGTGACCTCGTCGGCGCGGTCGAGCGGTACGCGCAGGGTTTCGCCGGCTTCCGAGAGCAGGGCGAGTTCCGGTGTCATGTCCTCCAGGCTGTCGGCGACCAGGTGAACGATCTCGCCGGCGCGCTGGATGCGGCCCTTGATCATCACCAGCCGGCTGGTCATCACGACCCGCCGGTAGGTCTCCATCACCTGGGGCCAGACGACGGCGTTCACGACGCCGGTCTCGTCCTCGATGGTCATGAAGATGACGCCGCGGGCGCTGCCCGGGCGCTGGCGCACCAGGACGATGCCGGTGGCCGCGACCCGCTGGCCGTCACGGGCGCGCGCGATGGTCTCGGCCGGCAGGTTGCCGCGCCGGGCAAGGCGCGAGCGCAGGAAGGAAACCGGGTGGGCCTTCAGGGAGAGCCGTACCGTCTGGTAGTCGGCCACGACATGTTCGGAGAGCCGCATCGAGGGCAGCACGACCTCGGCCTCGCTGCCCTGCTCGCGCTGTTCGGCGGCCTGGAAGAGCGGCAGGGCCGGGCCCTTGACCAGGGCGCGGGCGTCCCACAGGGCCTGGCGGCGGTCCAGGCCCATGGAGCGGAAGGCGTCGGCGGCGGCCAGCTTCTCGATCGCGGCGGCCGGCACGCCGGCGCGGCGCCAGACCTCCTCGATGTCGGGATAGGGCTCGTGGCGTGCGGCGACGATACGGGCGGCCTCGGTCTCCTTCATGCCGTCGACCTGGCGCATGCCCAGGCGCAGGGCGAGGCTGCCGGTGGCGGAGCGCTCCAGCGTGTTGTCCCAGTGGCTGGCATTGATGTCGACCGGGCGGGCCTCCACACCATGCTCGCGCGCGTCGCGCACGATCTGGGCCGGGGCGTAGAAACCCATCGGCTGGGCATTGAGCAGGGCGGCGGCAAAGACCTCCGGGTGGTGGCGCTTCAACCATGAGGAGACATAGACCAGCAGGGCAAAACTCGCGGCGTGGGATTCGGGAAAGCCGTATTCGCCGAACCCCTCGATCTGGCTGAAGCAGCGTTCGGCCAGATCGGGCGCATAGCCGCGCGCGACCATGCGGTCGACCATCTTGTCCTTCAGCAGGTGCAGGGTGCCGCGCTTGCGGAAGGTCGCCATGGAATGGCGCAGGGCGTTGGCCTCGTCGGGCGTGAACTTCGCGGCCTCGATGGCGATCTTCATCGCCTGTTCCTGGAACAGCGGCACGCCCAGGGTCTTCTCCAGCACCTTCCTGAGTTCGTCCTGCGGCCCGTGCTCGGGGGCGGGGGCGGGGTAGACGACCTCCTCGATGCCGTCCCGGCGCCGCAGGTAGGGGTGCACCATGTCGCCCTGGATGGGGCCGGGCCGCACGATGGCGACCTCGATGACGAGATCGTAGAACCTGCGCGGCTTCAGGCGCGGCAGCATGTTCATCTGCGCCCGGCTCTCGACCTGGAAGACGCCCAGGGAATCGGCGCGGCAGAGCATGTCGTAGACCGCAGGGTCCTCGCGCGGCACGGTGGCCAGCGTCAGGTGCTTGTTCTCGTGCTTTTCCAACAGCTCGAAGGCCTTGCGGATGCAGGTCAGCATGCCCAGGCCGAGCACGTCGACCTTGAGCAGCCCGAGCGCCTGCAGGTCGTCCTTGTCCCATTCGACGACGGTGCGGTCCTCCATGGCGGCGTTGCCGATGGGCACCATCTCGCTCAAGGGGCCGCGCGTCAGGACGAAACCGCCGACATGCTGGGAAAGATGGCGCGGGAAGCCGATCAGCTCGGCGGCCAGTTCCACGGTGCGGCGCAGCAGCGGGTCGGCGGGATCGAGCCCGGCCTCCTTCACGCGTTCCTGCGCAAACCCTTCGCCGTGCATGCCCCAGACCGTGCCGGCGAGCGCCGCGACCGTATCCTCGGAAAGCCCCATCGCCTTGCCGACCTCGCGCACGGCGCTGCGGGCGCGGAAGCTGATGACCGTGGCGGCAAGGCCGGCGCGGTCGCGGCCGTAGCGGCGGTAGAGGTACTGGATGACCTCCTCGCGGCGCTCGTGTTCGAAGTCGACGTCGATGTCGGGCGGCTCCTTGCGCTCGGGCGAGAGGAAACGCTCGAACAGCAGGTCGATCTGGTTGGGATCGACGGCGGTGACGTCGAGGCAGTAGCAGACCGCCGAATTGGCCGCCGAACCCCGCCCCTGGCAGAGAATGCCGCGGCTGCGCGCGAAGCGCACGATGTCGTGCACGGTAAGGAAGTAACGCGCGTAGTCGAGCCTGGCGATCATCGCCAGCTCGTGCTCCAGAACGGCGCGGATCTTCTCGGGGATACCCTTGGGGTAGCGCCATGCCGCGCCCTTCCAGGCCAGCGCCTCCAGATGCTGCTGCGGCGTCGTGCCCTGCGGCACCGGCTCGTCGGGGTACTCGTAGCGCAGTTCGTCCAGGCTGAAGGGGCAGAGATCGACGATCTCGGCCGTGCGGGCGATCGCGTCCTCGTGGCCGCGGAACAGGCGGGCCATCTCGGCCGGGGCCTTGAGATGACGCTCCGCATTGGCGCTCAGGCGATACCCGGCGCGTGCGACGGGGACGTGTTCGCGCATCGCGGTCAGCACGTCCTGCAGGGCGCGCCGCTCGGGCGTGTGCTGGTGCACATCGTTGGTCGCCACCAGCGGCGTGCCGTGGCGCGCGGCGATGGCTGACAGCCGGTTGAGGCGGGCGCGGTCGTCGCCGCGGTAGAGCATCGACGCGGCCAGGTACAGCGGGCCGTCATGGCGCGCGCGCAGCCCGGCGAGCTTTTCCTCGAACCCTTCGTCGGGCAGCACGGCGGGCGGCAGGGCGATCAGCACCTGGCCCTCGGCGTGGTCGATGACGTCGTCCAGAGCGATGACGCATCCGCCCTTCACGGTGCGGCGCTGGCCCAGCGTGAGCAGGCGGCACAGCCGGCCATAGGCGGCGCGATCACGCGGGTAGCAGAGCAGGGAGGGCCCGTCCGTGAGGTCGAGCCGCGCGCCGACGAGCAGGCGCAGCCCGGCCTGCCTGGCCGCGACATGGGCACGCACGACCCCGGCCAGGGTGTTGCGGTCGGCGATGCCGATGGCGGCGATGCCCAGGGCGGCTGCCCGCCCGACCAGTTCGTCGGCATGGGAGGCGCCGCGCAGGAAGCTGAAGTTCGTCGTCACCTGCAGTTCGGCATAGAGGGTCATGGCATTTGTCCTTCGTCACCAATCTCTCTCTTTCCCGCAAGGTGCGGACGAGAGGCATCGAGCCGCTGGTGCCGGGAGACATTGGTGCGTACTGCCCCTCTCCCCAACGGGGAGAGGGAGGGGCCCATGGCATCTGCCATGGGAGGGCGAGGGGGACGCACCGGACCAAGCCCAAGAAGCACTTCCTGCTCCTTCAGCGCCGCAGCGATGGTTTCAAGCACACCATCCAGATTGGCCATCACGTCGATATTCCACAGGCGCAGCGTACGGTAGCCGCGCTCGGCCAGACGCCGGTCACGGATCGCATCACGCGGCCCGCCGTGCTGTCCGCCATCGACCTCAATCACCAGGCGGTGACGCTTGCTGAGGAAGTCGGCGATATAGGGACCAAGGGGCACCTGGCGACGGAACTTGGCATGGGCTAACCGCCTGGCACGGAGCGTGCGCCACAAACGGTGTTCTGCCTCCGTCATGGTGCGGCGCAGGGTACGGGCACGGGTGGTGTTCATGGGTTTCTCCTTGCCGCGCGGCCCCTCATCCTCCCGCGACTGCGTCGCGGGCCCCTCCTTCTCCCCATGGGGGAGAAGGGCATGGATGGCGGCACCCTTGCCCCTCTCCCGCTTGCGGGAGAGGGAGGGACCCGCCGCGTAGCGGTGGGAGGGTGAGGGACCTTAACCATCGCGTTCATCCGTAGAGGCCGTGGACGTACCAGCGGGGCGGGCCCTTGGCGGCGCTGTCCTGGTAGAGGCCGGCGCGGTAGAGCCAGTAGCGGCGCCCGGCCGTGTCCTCGACGCGGTAGTAGTCGCGCAGGGGTTCGTCCTCGTCGTCGCCGATCCACCACTCCGGGGCGATGCGCTCGGGCCCTGCGGCGCGCGCGACGCGGCGGGTGACGCGCCGCCAGGTGAAGATGAGCGGCGGGCCGTCGGGCACCTCGGCCATGACCTCGACCGCCTCGGGGCGCT
>JAQCLG010000210.1 GCA_027592745.1 Pseudomonadota bacterium
TTAGGTGGACAGTGTCGAATGTGGCGGCTACAGACAGCCGACAAATGCAACGGCAGGCGCGGCCTGCAGCGGGATGAAGACCATGATCGGCGTCAACGAGGTGCGCAGCACCTTCCTGGAGTACTTCCGCGAGAACGGGCACGAGGTTGTTCCCTCGAGCCCGCTCGTGCCGCACAACGACCCGACCCTGATGTTCGTCAACGCCGGCATGGTGCAGTTCAAGGACGTCTTCACCGGCCAGGAGCAGCGCCCCTACACGCGCGCCACGACGGCGCAGAAATGCGTGCGCGCGGGCGGCAAGCACAACGACCTCGACAACGTGGGCTACACCGCGCGCCACCACACCTTCTTCGAGATGCTGGGCAACTTCAGCTTCGGCGACTACTTCAAGGCCGAGGCGATCGAACTGGCCTGGAACCTGACCACGAAACACTTCGGCCTGCCGGTCTACAAGCTGCTGGTGACGGTGCATTCCTCCGACGAGGAAGCGGCGGCGCTGTGGCGCAGAATAGCCGGCCTGCCCGACGAGAGGATCCTGCGCATCCCGACCTCGGACAACTTCTGGTCGATGGGCGACACCGGCCCCTGCGGCCCGTGTTCGGAGATCTTCATCGACCAGGGGCCCGAGCTGGCGGGCGGCCCGCCGGGCAGCCCGGACGAGGACGGCGACCGCTTCCTGGAATTCTGGAACCTGGTCTTCATGCAGTTCGAGCAGGTCGGCCCTGACGACCGGCGCGACCTGCCGCGGCCCTCGATCGACACCGGCATGGGCATCGAGCGCATCTCGGCGATCCTCCAGGGCGTCAAGAGCAACTACGACACCGACCTGTTCCATACCCTGATCCGGGCGACCTCCGAGCTCGTCGGGGTGAAGCCGGAAGGCGCTCTGAAGCCGTCGTTCAACGTCATTGCCGACCACCTGCGCACGTCCTGTTTCCTGATCGCCGACGGCGTGCTGCCCTCCAACGAGGGGCGCGGCTACGTGCTGCGCCGGATCATGCGGCGGGCGATGCGTTATGCGCACCAACTGGGTGCGGCCGATCCGCTGATGTACCGCCTGGTTCCGGTGCTGGTCGGCGAGATGGGCCAGGCCTTTCCCGAACTGCAGCGCGGCCAGGCGCTGATCACCGAGACGCTGAAGCTGGAGGAGACCCGCTTCCGCGAGACCCTGGTGCGCGGCCTGGGCCTGCTCGAGGAGGAGACGCGCCACCTGGGCGAGGGCCAGGCGCTGCCCGGCGAGGTCGCCTTCCGGCTCTACGACACCTTCGGCTTCCCCTATGACCTGACTGAGGACGCGCTGCGCCGCGAGGGCCGCGCCGTCGACCGGGCGGGTTTCGAGGCGGCCATGGAGCGCCAGCGCGCCAAGGCGCGCGCGAGCTGGTCGGGTTCGGGCGAGACGGCGACCGAGAAGCTGTGGTTCGAGCTGCGCGAGAAACTGGGGGCGAGCGAGTTCCTGGGCTACAGCGGCACCCAGGCGCAGGGCCGGATCGTCGCCCTGATCCGCGACGGCGCCGAGGTCGAGAGCGCGGGTGAGGGCGAGGAGGTTTTGCTGCTGGCGAACCAAACGCCCTTCTACGGCGAGTCCGGCGGCCAGATGGGCGATGCCGGCGAGATCGTCGCCGAGGGCGGCACGATGGACGTGCGCGACACGGGCAAGAAACTCGGCGCGCTGCATGTCCACATCGGCACGGTCATGCGCGGCACGCTGAAGCTCGGCGACCAGGTGACGCTGACGGTCGATGCCGGACGGCGCGACCGGCTGCGCGCCAACCATTCGGCGACCCACCTGCTGCACGAGGCGCTGCGCCGGGCGCTGGGCGAGCATGTCACGCAGAAGGGTTCGCTGGTCGCGCCCGACCGGCTGCGCTTCGACATCAGCCACAACAAGCCGCTTTCCGAGGAGGAGATCGCCGCGGTCGAGGCCGAGGTCAACCGGGCGGTCGCCCGCAACGCCGAGGTGCGCACGCGCCTGATGACGCCGGCCGAGGCGATCGAGGAGGGTGCGCTGGCGCTGTTCGGCGAGAAATACGGCGAGGAGGTGCGGGTGGTTTCGATGGGACTGCCGACCGGGGCCAGGGAGGGCGAGAAGGACTACTTCTCGACCGAGCTGTGCGGCGGCACCCATGTCAGCCGCACCGGCGACATCGGCGCCTTCAAGATCGTCGGCGAGGGCGCGGTGGCCTCGGGTGTGCGCCGCATCGAGGCGCTGACCGGCGAGGATGCGCTGGCCTATCTCGACGAGCAGGACCGGCGCGTGCGCCACCTGGCCGGTCGCCTGAAGACGACGCCGGCCGACCTGGAGGCGCGCATCGACGCCCTGGTCGAGGAGCGCCGCCGCCTGGAGCGCGAGGTCGCCGAGCTGAAGAAGAAGGTTGCCACCGGCGGGGGTGGCGAGGCGCCCGAGGCGCGCGAGATCGGTGGCGTGAAGGCAATCGTCAAGACCATCGAGGGTGTGCCCGGCAAGGACCTGCGCGGCATGGCCGACGCCATGCGCCAGCAGCTGGGTTCGGGCGTCGTGGCGCTGGTCGCGCTCGACGAGGGCAAGGCCGCGGTGGTGGTCGCGGTGAGCGACGACCTGACGGGCCGTTTCAACGCGGTCGACCTGGTGAAGGTCGGAGTCGCGGAACTGGGCGGCAAGGGCGGCGGCGGCCGTCCCGACATGGCCCAGGGCGGTGGCCCCGAAGCCCACCGAGCCGAGGCGGCCGTGGCGGCGATCGAATACGCGATGAGCAAGGCCGCCTGATCGTCGTGGCGCGGCGGGTCTTGCCGTTCTAGCCTGCCCCGGGTGCGACACCAGGGAGACGGCCATGAACGATCGCAAGGCAACCGAGGCGCTGATGCAGCGCCTGATCGAGCATTTCTGGAACGCCATGGCGATCGCCGACATCGGCACGGTGTTTGCGCCCGATGCCGTGTTGCATTCGGGCCCCAACGACCATGTCGGGCATGCCGGCATCCGGGCCTATGCCGAACCCTTCATGGCGGCCTTCCCGGACCTGCGCCACGACATCGTGTTTCTGCTGATCGACGGCGGCATGGCGGCGATGCGCTACCGCGGCCACGGTCACATGGCGCACGACTACGACGGCATGAAGGGGCAGGGCCAGGCGATGGAATACCACGGCAACGCCATCTTCCGCCTGAAGGACGGCCTGATCGCCGAGGTCTGGTCGCACTCCGACCTGTCGCTCTGGTCGGACAGGAAGCCGCGAGTGTGAGCGCGGCTCCACCGTCGTACCAGTTTTCTTCTGTCGTCCCGGGGCCCCCGCATCAAGTGCGGGGCAGGCTCCGCGGAGCGCGGGAGCCCTGCTATGGCGGCGAGGTGCGTGCGCGTTCACACCGTGGCACCGGTGGCGAGGTTCCGGCGTGGGTCCCGGATCGGCGGCCTGCCCCGCACGCGATGCGGGGTCCGGGATGACCGGGAAGGTGACGGATGACGGTGGAGGCGGCTTACGCCAGCTTCTTCTTGAGGCCCTCGTCCAGCGCGGCGAGGAAGTCCTCGGTGGAGAGGTAGGGCTGGTCGGCCGAGATCAGGACGGCGAGGTCCTTGGTCATCTTGCCGGCTTCGACGGTCTCGACGCAGACCTCTTCCAGCGCCTGGCCGAAGGCGGTGACGTCGGGGGTGCCGTCGAATTCGCCGCGGTACTTCAGGCCCTGGGTCCAGGCGTAGATCGAGGCGATGGGGTTGGTCGAGGTCGCCTTGCCGGCCTGGTGCTGGCGGTAGTGGCGGGTGACGGTGCCGTGGGCGGCCTCGGCCTCGACGGTCTTGCCGTCCGGCGTCATCAGCACCGACGTCATCAGGCCGAGCGAGCCGAAGCCCTGCGCCACGGTGTCGGATTGAACGTCGCCATCGTAGTTCTTGCAGGCCCACACGAACGCGCCCGACCACTTGAGAGCGGACGCCACCATGTCGTCGATCAGGCGATGTTCATAGACGATATTCTTGGCCTTGAACTTGGCATCGAACTCCTTGTCGAAGACTTCCTGAAACAGGTCCTTGAAGCGGCCGTCATACGCCTTGAGGATGGTGTTCTTGGTCGATAGATAAACCGGCCAGCCAAGATCGAAACCGTAGTTGAAGCACGCCCGCGCAAAGCCGCGGATGCTTTCATCAAGGTTGTACATGGCCATGGCCACGCCGCCGCCCGGAAACTGGAACACCTCGCGCTCGATCACCTTGCCGCCATCGGCCGGCTCGAAGCGAATGGTCAGCTTGCCCTTGCCCGGCACGACGAAGTCGGTCGCCTTGTACTGATCGCCGAACGCATGGCGGCCGATCACGATCGGCTTGGTCCAGCCCGGCACCAGGCGGGGCACGTTCTTGCAGATGATCGGCTGGCGGAACACCGTACCGCCCAGGATATTGCGAATGGTGCCGTTGGGCGAACGCCACATGTCCTTCAGCTTGAACTCGGTCACGCGGGCTTCGTCGGGCGTGATGGTCGCGCACTTGACGCCGACGCCGTATTTCTTGATCGCGTTGGCGGCATCGATGGTGACCCGGTCGGCTGTCGCGTCGCGGTGCTCGACCCCCAGGTCATAGTATTTAAGATCGACGTCAAGATACGGCAGGATCAGCTTTTGCTTGATGAACGACCAGATGATGCGGGTCATTTCATCGCCGTCGAGTTCGACGACCGGATTCTTGACCTTGATCTTCGCCATCGGGGACTCTCCTGCGGCTGAACAGCTGACGTTTAGCGCATGCGGGGCCGCCGATTCGGGCCTTGCGGTTTTGCGCGGGATTTGCGGGCTCGGGCGGCTTCGAACGGGACCTTCGCCGCTGGAACATAGCGGCCCCGGTCGCGCGTTGGCAAGCCCGCCCGCCCCCTTGCCGCCCAGCGGCGGGGGCCCGCCTACAACTGCCCGGGGCGACCGCGCAGCCGTGGCTCGGGCGCGCGGCCAAGTGCCGCGGACGCTTCGTCCGCGTCCCCTGCCCTGAGCACAAGATC
>JAQCLG010000211.1 GCA_027592745.1 Pseudomonadota bacterium
CCGAGCGGTTCCGGCTGATCGTGATCCGCTCTAGCAGAGGCCCGCGCGGTGCAATATCCAACGCGCTACATCATGAAGCAGCTGCCCATCAGGCCGAGCAGCAGCACGACCATGAAGATGATGATGTAGGGCATCGCCGCCTCAGTGCACCACCATGTCGAGCGGCGCGCGATGCAGGGCTTCGCAGCCGTTCTGCGTCACCGCCACGGTGCGGCCCAGGGCCATGCCGTGCTGGTTGTCGGAGTTGGCGAGAATCATGTGCAGGAAGAAGGTCATGTTGGGCCTGATCTCCACGGGATTGCCGTGGAAGAACATCGGCCAGTCCATCCAGTTGGGCGGAAAGGTCGAGCCCATCGAATAGCCGCAGGCGTTCAGGCGATGGTCGCGGAAGCCGTGGGCGTCCATCACCCGGGCATGGGCATCGAAGACCTCGCCCATGGTCGCGCCCGGCCGCACGGCGTCCTCGCAGGCGGCCAGCGCCTCGCGGCAGGCGGCATACATCGCCTTGTGTTCGTCGTCGGCCTTGCCGATCAGCACCGTCAGCATCTGCGCGGTGTGGTAGTGGCGGTAGGACGAGGCGTATTCCAGCATCAGCTGGTCCTGCGCGGCCAGGTGATGGCGCCCGGTGTGGTAGCGCACCAGCAGGGCCGAAGGGCCCGAGCCGACGATCCAGTGGGTCGCGGGATAGTCGCCGTCGCCCTCGAACACCGCACCCTGCATGGCGGCCAGCACGTCGCCGGTGAAGACGCCCGGTCCGGCGCTGTCGCGTCCGGCGCGATGGGCGGCATCGCCCAGTTCGGCGGCGTTTTTCATGAACGCCAGTTCTGCCGGGCTCTTGATCAGGCGCTGGCCGGAGACGAGGTCGGAAGCGTCCTCGAGGGTGCAGAAGCCTGCCATGACCGGCTTGAGGCGCTCCCAGCTGCGCCCGGTCAGGCCATAGGCCTCCAGTTCGATGCCGACCCGCTTGCCTTCCAGCCCCAATTCGCGCGCGATCTCGCGCAGTTCGCCGTAGGGGTCGGCGCCGTCCCGGTCGACCCAGATGCGCACGTCCCCGATGTTGGAGGTATAGGCGGCCTGGCGTTTGTCGGGCGCGCGCGTGAGCAGCGCCATGCGGCCGTCGCCGGTCATGACCAGGCACTGGAAATAGACAAAGCCGGTCGTGTCGTAGCCGGTGAGGTAATACATGCTCTCCTGGCGGAACATCAGCAGGCCGTCGAGCCCGGCCGAGGCCATGGCCGCGCAGGTGCGGGCGACACGATCCTCGTACTCGCGGGGGGTAAAGTGCAGCGGCATGGCGGTCTCCCTAGCAGGCGGCGCCATCCTGCCCCGCCCGGCTCTGGTTCACCAGCCGATTGCGCTCCCCCGGGGGCCGTTCAGGCAATGGCGAAATGCATCGCCACGAAGGCGGCATAAAGCGCCAGGAAGACGGCACCGATCAGGCGTCCGACATGGCGTGCCGCGACCAGGGCCACGAAACAGCCGGTCAGCGCCAGCATGGACAGCAGGGAGAAGCGGATGTCGGCGCCGGCGGTCGAGACCGGAATGATGACGGCGACGATGCCGAGCGCCCCCAGCAGGTTGAACAGGTTGCTGCCCAGCACGTTGCCGATCGCCACCGACGACTTGCCGCGGAAGGCCGCGACGGTCGATGCGGCCAGCTCGGGCAGCGAACTGCCCACGGCGACGATGGTCAGGCCGATGGTCGCCTCGCTCACGCCCATGTCGCGGGCGATGACGATGGCGCCGTCGACCAGCAGGTCTGCGCCCAGCACCAGCAGGACCAGGCCGCCGAAGGCCAGCAGGCAGGCGCGCAGCGTGCTGGTGGGCACGTCCTCTTCGGAGAAATCGGCATCCTCAGGCCCGGTCTGGCGCCAGCAGACAAGCAGGTAGGCGCCCAGGGCCGCCAGCATCACCACGCCCTGCCACAGGCCCAGCGATCCCGTCAGGGCAAGGCCCGTGACCAGGGTGGTGGCGACCAGCACCATGGCGGCCTCGCGCCAGCCGACGCCGGCCGACAGGCGGATCGGCGTGACCACGGCGGCAACGCCCACGATCAGCAGGATGTTGGCGATGTTGCTGCCCAGCACATTGCCCAGGGCAAGGTCGGGATGGTTGAGGATGGCCGCTTCGACGCTGACCAGAAGTTCGGGCGCCGAGGTCCCGAAACCGACCAGAACGACGCCGACGGCAATCTCGGAGACACCAAGGCGCCGCGCCAGCGCGACACTGCCCCGGACCAGCAGCTCCCCGCCGCCGAACAGGAGCATCAGACCGACAAGAACGAGAAAAAAGGACATGATGTATGGCGCTTTGCGGCTGGCGACCCTAACTAACTGGCGTGCCAGGGCTGTTTTTGAAGGGTAAATCGACCATGCTGCGTGAGTTTCTGCGACTGGAGAGTGCCGGCGGCATCATCCTGATGGCCGCTGCCGTCGCCGCGCTGATCATCGACAACAGCCCCGCAGCCCCGCTTTACGACCTGCTTCTGACCACGCCGGTGTCGGTTTCGGTCGGCACCTTTGCCATCGCAAAGCCGCTGATCCTGTGGATCAACGACGGCCTGATGGCGGTGTTTTTCTTTCTCGTCGGTCTCGAACTCAAGCGCGAGATGCTCGAGGGCGAACTGGCTTCGCGCCAGCAGGTGGTGCTGCCCGCCATGGCCGCGATCGGCGGCATGGCCGGCCCGGCGCTGGTCTACGTGCTGTTCAATGCCGGCGACGAGACCGCGCTGCGCGGCTGGGCCGTGCCCGCCGCGACCGACATCGCCTTTGCCCTGGGCATCCTGATGCTGCTGGGCTCGCGCGTGCCCCTGGCGCTCAAGGTCTTCCTTTCGGCGCTGGCGATCCTCGACGACCTGGGCGCCATCGTCATTATCGCGATCTTCTACACCGCCGACATGTCCTGGGTCTCGCTGGCCTTTGCCGCGGTGGCGATTGCCGCGCTGGCCGCGCTCAACATCGCCGGGGTGCGCCGTGTCGCGCCCTATATCCTGGTCGGTGTCTTCCTCTGGGTCTGCGTCCTGAAATCGGGCGTCCATGCCACCCTGGCGGGTGTCGTGATGGCCTTCTTCATCCCGCTGCGGCCCGCTCAGGGCAGCGACCATTCGCCGTTGCGCGACCTCGAACACCGGCTCCATCCCTGGGTCGCCTTCCTGATCCTGCCGGTCTTCGGTTTTGCCAACGCCGGCGTCAACCTCAGCTATTTCGGCGCCGAACAGATGCTGGCCTCGATTCCCCTGGGTGTTGCGCTGGGCCTGTTCGTGGGCAAGCAGGTCGGGGTCTTCGGCATGACCTGGCTTGCCTTCCGCCTCGGCCTTGCGCGCAAGCCCGAGGGCACGACCCTGCTCATGTTCTACGGTGTCGCCCTGCTGACCGGCGTCGGCTTCACCATGAGCCTGTTCATCGGCGGCCTTGCCTTCGACAACGCCGAATACATCACGATGGTCAAGCTGGGCGTGCTGGCCGGTTCGCTGCTCTCGGGTCTTGCCGGTTACGGCATCCTGCGCTGGGCGCTGGGCCGCAATCTGGAGTCAGCCACGCAGGGCAATGGCTGAGATCTGCCGTCCGTAGTCGCTTTCGGCGCGGTGCACGCTGCGCCGGTAGCTGAAGAAGCGTTCGGCCAGGGCGCAGGTGTCCAGGCCCAGCCATGCCGGCTCCTCGATGCCGGCCGCGCGCAGCCGTTCCAGGGCGTAACCCGGCAGGTCGAACATGTGATGGCCCTGCCGTGTCGAGGGCACGAAGAAACGGGCGTTTGCCGCCTCGGCCGAAACGAACCGCTCCTGGAATTCCGGGCCGACCTCGTAGGAGGCCTGGGCGATGCAGGGGCCGATCACCGCGCGGATCGCCGGGCGCCGTGCCCCCAGGCCGGTCATGGCCCCGACCGTGGCCTCCAGCACGCCGCGGAAGGCTCCGCCCCAGCCGGCATGGGCCGCGCCGATCACCCCGGCCTCGCCGTCGGCCAGCAGCACCGGGGCGCAGTCGGCGCTTAGCGCGGCCAGGGCCAGGCCCGGCACGGTCGTCACCATGGCGTCGGCCCTGACGCCGCGGGCATCGCCGGGCTCGCGGACATGGACGACATCGGCGCTGTGCACCTGGTGGAGCGTCAGCAGGTGCTCGGGGGCAACACCCAGGCTCTGCGCAACGCGCCGGCGGTTCTCCAGCACGTCCTCGCGCCGGTCCTGCGAGCCAAGGCCCGTGTTGAGCGAGGCGAAGATGCCGCCGCTGACGCCACCGTTGCGCTCGAAGAAACCGTGTTCGATCCCTTCGAGGGCGGCCAGCGCGGGCGCGGCGATCCTCACGGCGCAAATCCGTCGGGCAGGGGGGCATCGGGGGCAAGCAGGGCCATGACGCGGAAATCCTCGCCCATGGCGTCGCGTCCGACAAGGCGGTCGCGTGCCGCGGCGATCGCCGCGGCGCCGTCTTCCCCGGCACGGCGCTGCAGGGCGGCGCAGCGCTGGTCGATGCCCAGCGCGGTCAGGAAGGTACCCTGGGCGACCGGGCCGTGGACCGCTGCACCCGCGCCGGTCGCCGCAAGGGCGAGCGGGGCGAAGTCGACCGCGCTGGTCAGGTCGCTGGCCCCGGCATCGGCAAAACGCTCGACCATGCGGTGGCCCTGCACGGCCTGCAGCGTATCGGCCAGCGGCAGGCGGGGTTCGGTGAAATCGATCAGCAGCGCCGCACCGCCCTGGCGCGCCAAGCGCCGGGCGATCGCGGCGACACAGGCCTCCCGCGCCGGAGCGAGTTCGGCGATGCGCCCGGTCGGGGCGCGCTCCGGCAGAGCCGCGGCGATCTCCGGCAGCGGCGTCCCGGGCGGGGCCAGCACCGGGAACAGCGCCCCGTCGCGCCAGTCGAGCAGGCGTT
>JAQCLG010000212.1 GCA_027592745.1 Pseudomonadota bacterium
GATGTAGAGCGGATTCACACGATCACCCGGAACCGTGGAACGGTTCCGGGTGATCGTGATCCGCTCTAACGCAAGCGGCCCTTCAGGCGAGGCTGCGGAAGCGGTCCGAGGCCGCGACCAGGGCCGCGGTGATGCCGGGTTCGGTCACCGCATGGCCGGCGTCGGGCACCATGACAAACGCGGCCTCCGGCCAGGCACGGCCCAGGGCGAAGGCGGCCGAAGGCGGGCAGACGACATCGTAGCGGCCCTGCACGATGACGGCGGGGATCTTGCGGATCGCACCGACCCCGGCCAGCAACTGGCCGGGCTGGAGCCATCCGCGATGGCGGAAGTAATGGTTCTCCAGGCGCGCCAGCGTCAGCGCCTTGCTGTCGCTTTCGTCATCGCGCGATGCCGGCGCCTGGGGCAGCAGGCTGACGCAGGCGCCTTCGTAATCGGCCCATGCCCGCGCAGCCGGCATGTGGACGGCAGGATCGGCATCGCCCAGCAGGCGGCCGTAGGCTTCCAGCAGGTCACCGCGTTCCTCCTCGGCGATCGCGGCGCGAAACTGCTGCGCGGCCTCGGGGAAGAAATGGCCCATGCCGTGCAGGAACCAGCCGATCTCCTCGGCCGAACACAGGAAGATGCCGCGCAGGGTGAGCGAGAGGCAGCGCGCGGGATGGCTCTGGGCATAGGCCAGCGCCAGGGTCGATCCCCAGGAGCCGCCGCTGACGTGCCAGCGTGCGATGCCCAGGTGTTCGCGCAGCCTCTCCATGTCGGCGACCAAGTGCCAGGTCGTGTTGTCGCGCGTCTCGGCCAGGGGCGAGGAACGCCCGACGCCGCGCTGCTCGAACAGCACGATGCGGTAATGCGCGGGATCGAACAGGCGATGGTGGCGCGCCGAGGTAGGCGAGCCCGGCCCGCCGTGGAGATAGACCGCCGGCACGCCCTCGGGGTTGCCGGCCTGCTCGTGGTAGAGCGTGTGAAGGCTGTCTACCGCCAGCCTGCCGCGCGCAAACGGTTCGATCGCGGGATAGAGCGTGCTGCTGTTCAATCCAGGTTTTCTTTCAGGCTCTCGCAGAGTCCGTCGCCTGCCCCGGCATCGCCGAAATCGATGTTGGGCACGACGACCTCCGCGCCGACCGAGACGGCCGGATCGATGAAGGACCCCTCAACATAGATCGGCGCGTTCAGGCTCAGAAGGCTGAAATCCTTCGGGTCGGAAACGATCACCAGATCGACCGTCTCCCGGTCGAGGTCGATCGAGCCTTCCCCGGCAATGAAGGAATCCGAGGTGTCGAGCAGCAGGGTGCGCGAGCTTCCCACCCCGTCGACGATATCGAAGTCGACCGCCAGGCATTCGATCGGCAGCGTCACGTCGCCTCCACTCAGTTCGAGCGCCAGGTATTCGGCGATGTCGAGACCGCTGAGTTCGACCATCACAGCGCTGATCGTTCCCTGCGTCATGACCAGGGCCAGCCGCCCGTCGCCGCGCCCCAGCATGGCCGCCAGCGAGGGGCCGGAACCTTCCAGGCCGATGCGGCCGCGCAGCAGGCCGCCCATCTCCTGGGCGAAGGCGGAGCTCGCGAAGAATTCGGCGATCGCGATGTGGTCGATCGTCATGTCGAGCGTGGCGGCCGGCACCTGCGAACGGCCGTCGAGGGTGAGGCTGCCGGCGACTTCGCCCTCGGCGATGCCGAAGCGCAGCGGCTCGACCACGGCCAGCCCGTCCTGCAGGTCGAGCGTGGCGTCCATGGTCTCGAAGGCGAATCCCGGCGTGTCGATCTCGCCGGCGACGAAATGGACATCCATGTTCATCGCACGCAGGCGCTCCAGGTCCACGGGCGTCTCGGGAAACAGCTTGCCGTCGGCCAGGTCGTCGCCCTCGCCGCCCGGCGTGGCGCCGACAAAGCCGGCAAGATCGGCAAAGGTGAGGCGCTCCGAACGGAGTTCGGCCGTCATGAAGGGCGGTTCCTGTCCCGCGTCGATCTCCAGGTCGCCGCGAAGATCGCTGTCGCCCACGACGCCGGCAAAGTCGGTGAACGACCAGATGTCGTCGGCGTGGTCGAGCGCACCCTCCAGCCGGTAGGGCCGGGTATGGGGCAGAGGTATGCCGAAGATGGGAAAGACCTCGGCCATGTCGTCGCCGGCGATGGCGAAGGTGATGTTCATGCCGGCCAGTTCGAACGGGTTGGTCAGCGTGCCGCCCAGTTCGCCCGTGGTCGCTCCGATGCGGGCATCGAGAGAAACCGGATAGGGTTTGTCGGCATCGCGCAGGTCGAGTACCGAGCCGCCGGTAAAGGCGACCGAAAACGCGCGTCCCTCGAAACTGCCCTCGCCCTCCAGATGGATCTCCTCGCCGGCATCGCCCGTCGCCGTGGCGACACGACCGGAAAGGTCGATGCCCTGTCCGGCATCGCGGTAGCTCAGGTTGCCGTCCTCGATCACCAGGCGGCCGATGGCGGGCATCTCCGTGCGATCCTCCGGCAGGGCGTCTGCCGCCGCGTCGGCGGCCAGGTTGCCGCCCAGTTCCCAGTTGGCCGTGCCGTCCTCGGCGATCTCCAGGGCCACCTGCGGCCTGCGCAGGACCAGGTCGGGCAGGATCACATCGCCACCCAGCGCGTCCCAGATGCGGATCGAGACCTCCAGGCGATCGGCCCGGAACATCACGGAATCGCGCGCCCAGTCGGCATTGGCGAAGGCGACGTCGTCGAGCAGGATGCGCGGCACCGACCAGTCCCAGTCGACGTCGATGCTCCCGATGGTCGTCTCCCGCCCGGAACGCTCCGATGCCTCGTCCTGCAGCCGGTCGCGAAACCAGTTCCAGTCCCAGATCAGCACGACGACGATCACCGCGCCCACCAGCAGTGCTGCCAGTGCGGCCAGGGCATAAAGCAAACGTTTCATGGCCGGTCTCGACCTCCAGGCGCCCACGGGCGGAGGTGCATGGCGCCCCGCAAGTCCAACGCACCAGCCCCCGGAATGTTCGCCCCTGCCATAGAGCGGCCACAGACCGGGGTTCTCTTGGCGTCATCCGGGGATGTTCCATGAGGCTGTCGTGACCCAATCGAGGACGTTGTCGACCACCTGCCCTGCTCCGCGCGCCGGGTTGCGCGCCGTGGCACTGATGGCACTTGCCCTTGTCCTGCTGGTCGGCGGCGCCATGGCGCTGCGGCCGTTCCAGGTCGCCAGCGCCAGCATCGCCAGCGCCCGCGAGCTGGCGGTCCTGCTCGACGGCATCGGCTACCGCATCGCCGCGCTGCACGAACCCGACGGCCGCGCCCCGCGCCTGGTGCTGCAGCGCCTGCCCGACGGCATGGCCGCCCTCGATCCCGAGATCGACCGCAAGCGCACCTTCCTGCGCGCCCTCCTGCCGCTCGTGCTGGCGGCCAACGAGGCGGTGCTGGAGGACCGTGCCTTCCTGACCGGCTTGCAGGAAGCGGTGGCCGAAGGCGCCTCGCTCTCCCAGGCGGACCGCCGGCGCGTCCTGGCGCTCCTCACCCGCTACCGCGCCGAGGTCGCGCCGGAAGCGCCCTTCGCGGCGGCGCTCGCGGCACTGCTGCCCCGGGTCGATGCCGTGCCGCCTTCGCTGGCCCTGGCACAGGCCGCGGTCGAAAGCGGCTGGGGCACCTCGCGTTTCTCCCTGGAGGGCAATGCCCTGTTCGGCCAGTCCTCCTGGAGCGAGGACGGCATGGCGCCCCTTGGCCATGACGAGCCGCCCTTCCGGGTCGCGGCCTTCGCCAGCCTGCAGGACTGCGTCGAGGCCTATGTCGCCAACCTCAACAGCCATCCGGCCTATGCCGGCTTCCGCACGCTGCGCGCCGCCCAGCGTGCGTCGGGTGCGGCGCCGGACGGGCGCGCCCTGGCGGCAACCCTGCTGGCCTATGCCGAGACCGGGACGGTCTATACCGCCACCCTGCGCGCGGTGATCGACAGCAACGATCTCGACCGCCTCGACCATGTCCGGCTCGACGACGGGCGCACCCTGCTCGTTTTGGCGCAGCGCTGAGCGGTCAGCCTTCCGGCGCGTTTGCCGCTGCGGACTTCTCGATGCCCTTGAGCCTGTGGGCAAAGACTTGGTTGAAGCGTGCGAGCTGGTGTTCGCCGGCGACCGTGGGCGCCCAGCGCGGCGCCTCGCCTGCATCCAGGCCCAGGTCGCGCGGATCGATCACGGTGTGGAAGGCCGGATCGTAGAACACCGCCATGGAGAACCGCTCCCGCCCCGAACTGTTGACGACGCGATGGCGGGTCGAGGCGAAGCGGCCGTTGGACCAGCGCGCCAGCAGGTCGCCGACATTGACCAGCAGCGTGCCCGGCACCGGCGGCGCGGCGATCCATTCGCCGTCGCGGCTCTGCACCTGGAGGCCGCCGCGGTCGTCCTGGCAGACCATGGTCAGGCAGCCGAAATCGGTATGGGCGGCGACGCCGAACTGTTCCTCGCCCAGCTCGGCCGGCTGGGGCGGATAGTAGATGAGCTGGCCGCGTGCCATGGGTTTCTCGAAATGGCGCGCCAGGGCGTCGGGCGCCAGGCCCAGGCCGACGCAGACCGCACGCAGCAGCTGGGCGCCGGTGGCGCAGCCGGCCCTGTAGAATCCGTCGTAGATCGCCGCACGCATCTCCGGCACCGCCGAGGGCCACTGGTTGGCCCCCCGGAACGGCGTGCCCGCGGCAACTTCGGGATCGTCGGGACCCAGCTCCAGCCCCCAGCTGAAGAGCTCCTTGAGATCGGTGCGGGTCGCCCCGGTCATCAGCGCCTTGCCCAGGCCCATCCAGCCGCGGTT
>JAQCLG010000036.1 GCA_027592745.1 Pseudomonadota bacterium
TGTAGAGCGGATTCACACGATCACCCGGAACCGTGGAACGGTTCCGGGTGATCGTGATCCGCTCTAGGCTCCCGCTTCGCACGCGCCAAGGCTGCGCATCCCTCTCCCACGAGGGGAGAGGGAGACCATTGGCGGCCTCTCAGCCCCTGTCGAGCACGGCGCGGATCGCGTCGACGAAACGGCCCATGCCGATCTGGCGGTCCTTGCGCAGGCGTTCGGCTGTGAGGATGGCGCGGACCGCCGCGACGCTGGCGTCGAGCTCGTGGTTGACCAGGACGTAGTCGTAGGCGTCCCAGTGCTCCATCTCGCCGCTGGCCTTGGCCATGCGGTTGCGCACGACCTCCTCGGGATCGGAGGCGCGGCTGACCAGGCGGCGGTGCAGTTCCTGTGCCGAGGGCGGCAGGATGAAGACTGAGACGACATCGTTCTGCAGCGCCGAATCGCGCAGCTGGCGCGCGCCCTGCCAGTCGATGTCGAAGAGGATGTCGGCGCCGCCCGCCAGCGCGGACTCGACCGGCGCGCGTGGCGTGCCGTAGCTGTTGTCGAAGACGGTGGCGTGTTCGAGCAGTTCGCCCGCAGCGACCATGGCCGAGAAGCGGCCGCCGTCGATGAAGTGGTAGTCGGCGCCGTCCTTCTCGCCCGGCCGCATCGGGCGGGTGGTGACCGAGACCGACATGGTGAGGTTGCTCTCCTCGGCCAGCAGGCGGCGCGAGATCGAGGTCTTGCCCGCGCCGGAGGGCGAAGAGAGAACCAGCAGCAGGCCGCGGCGGCGCACGTCGGCCATCGTCCTACTCCAGGTTCAGGGCCTGCTCGCGCAGGCGGTCGATGGCGACCTTGAGGTCGAGCCCGACGCTGGTGAGCTGGGGTTCGGACGACTTCGAGCAGAGCGTGTTGGCCTCGCGCAGCAGTTCCTGGGAGAGGAACCCCAGGCGACGGCCGGGGGCGCCTTCGGAAGCCAGCAGGTCGCGGGTCGCGGCAATGTGGGTGACGAGGCGGTCGATCTCCTCGCACACGTCGGCGCGGGTGACAAGCAGCGTCACCTCTTGGGCGAAACGCTCCTCGCTGACCGGCGACTTGCCCTCGGTCAGCTCGGCGATCTGGCGCATCAGGCGGTCGCGGATGACCGCGGGCTGGGCGCCGTCGCAGGCGCTGGCGCGGCCGACCAGGGTCTCGATCTCGTCGAGCAGGCGCGAGAGGACCTCGACCAGGCGCGCGCCCTCGGCGGCACGGTCGGCGGCCAGGGCGTCGAGCGCCTGCGTGAGCGATGCCGCAAGACGGGCCAGGCGCGCCTCGTCGGGCACCTGGGCATCGGCCGGACCGGTGTCGAGCACGCCCGGCAGGCGCAACAGGCCGTCGAGCGTGGGCGGCGTGATGCCGCGCTGTTCGGTCATCGAACGCACGATCTCGATGACCGCGGCGAAGGCCTCGTCGTTGATGCGCAGGACCGAACGGGCGGCATCGCTGCGGATGGTCAGGGTGAGGTTGATGTTGCCGCGGGCCATGCGGGCCGCGGCGGCCTTGCGGGCGAGCGGCTCCAGGGCGTCGTAGCCCTGCGGCAGACGGCAGCGCAGGTCGAGCCCCTTGCCGTTGACGCTGCGCGCCTCGACGGTCCAGGCAAGGCCCTCGTCGGACCCGTCGACGCGGGCAAATCCGGTCATGCTCTGAAGCGCCACGGGGCCTGTCCAACCATTGAATAGGAGTGGGTACCGGCCGGGCCGGCGGCCCTGTATATACGTCGCCCCATGGCCCAACAACCCTGGCACGGCCCCCGCAGCATCCTCATCACCGGCGCCTCCAGCGGCATCGGTGCGGCACTGGCGCACGCCTATGCCGCCCCCGGCGTCACCCTGTTCCTGGGCGGGCGCGACGGCGGGCGGCTCGAAACCGTGGCAAAAGCCTGCCGCGATGCCGGGGCCGACGTGCAGGCACGGACGGTCGATGTCGTCGATGCCGAAGCGATGCGCGGCTGGCTGGAAGAAGCCGACGGACAGGCGCCCCTCGACCTTGTCGTCGCCAACGCCGGCACTTCCGCCGGCAGCGGCGGGCGCGGCGAGAGCGAGGCGCAGGCCCGGCGCATCTTCGCGGTCAACGTCGACGGCGCGATGAACACGGTGCTGCCGCTGCTGCCCGCCATGACCGCCCGCGGGCGCGGGCAGATCGCACTGGTTTCCTCGCTGGCGGGCTTTCGCGGCTTTCCCGGCGCGCCGGCCTATTGCGCCAGCAAGGCGGCGCTGCGTGTCTGGGGCGAAGGCCTGCGCGGCCTGCTGGCACCCCAGGGCATAGGCGTCAGCGTCGTCTGTCCGGGTTTCGTGCGGACGCCGATGAGCGACGGCAACCCCTACCCCATGCCGATGCTGATGGAGGCCGAGCGTGCCGCCGCCATCATCGTCGCCGGCCTGGCGCGCAACCGCGGGCGGATCGCCTTTCCCTGGCCGCTGACCTGGCTGGTCCAGGCCATCGCCGCCCTGC
Source organism: Pseudomonadota bacterium (assembly GCA_027592745.1). Classification (GTDB taxonomy): domain Bacteria; phylum Pseudomonadota; class Alphaproteobacteria; order SP197; family SP197; genus CALGGB01. Next base: position 2,470 of record JAQCLG010000036.1, read on the forward strand.
CCGTCGGCCTGACCGACCGGGCGATGGGCCGCCTGCCGAAGAAACCCGCCGCGGCGGAATGAGCCGCACCACCCGCGCAACAAGGATTCCGCCGCGATGAACGAAGCCGTCGAGACCTACCGCTCCACCGTGTTCCCCTGGCACTGCGACCAGTTCGGCCACATGAACGCACGCTGGTATGCCGCCCATTTCGACGACGCGAGCATGCACCTCTACCAGCGCAGTGGCCTCTCCTTTGCCCACATGCGCCGGTGCGGCAGTGTCATCGTCGTAACCGCCGAGATCCGCATCGAGTACCGCCACGAGATGCTCGCGGGCGATCTGCTCGTCATCCGCAGCGGCTTCACCCGGCTCGGCAACAAGAGCGTGCAGCACACCGCCTGGCTGACCAACGCCGACACCGGAACCCTGTGCGCGGTGGAGCACTCCCGCGACGTCTTCTTCGACGAGCAGACCCGCACATCCGCTCCCATGCCCGACGATTTCCGCGCAATCCTGGAAGGAAGTCTCCTGCCCGAAGGCTACGCGCCGGCATGAGCCGCCGCGTCGACTGGGTGGTCTTCGATGTCGGCGGCACCCTGGTCGACGAGACCCGCATGTGGCGCATCTGGGCGCAACGCATCGGCGTCAGCGAGGCGCACTTTCTCGAGGAACTCGATGAGGTCCTGGCAGCCAGGCTCCATCACCGCGAGGTCTTCGCCCGCCTTGCGCCGGAGCTGGACGTCGCCGCGGCCGAGCGCGCAGAGCCCTTCCGCATCGCACGCGGAGACTTCTTCGACGATGCCCTGCCCGCCCTGGAAGCGCTGGCGGCCCGCGGATTTCAGGTCGCGGTGGCGGCCAACCAGCCGGAAGTGACCGAAGCCATTCTGCTGGCCGAAGGCCTGCCACTGGCCTTTGCCCTTTCCTCCGACCGGGCGGGCGTGGCCAAGCCGGATCCGGCCTTCTTTGCCAGGATACGCGAGGCGTGCGGCGTGCCGGCCGAACGCATCGCCTATGTCGGCGACCGCATCGACAACGATGTCGTGCCGGCCAACGCCGCCGGCATGCTCTCCGTCTTCCTGCCACGCGGCCCTTGGGGCCATCTGCATGCCGACTGGCCGGAATCGGCGCAGGCCTGCATGACGGTGGAACGCCTTACCGATCTGGTGAAGGTCCTGGCGAGCGCCTGACCGACCGAAGGTCAACAATCCGAAGCTACCGCCCGGCTACGAATCCCTGGAGAACCCGGCTTCACTCTGCCTGGTCGCGGATGGCGCGCCAGGCGGCGACGTTGCGGTTGTGCTGGGCGAGCGTCTCGGCGAAGGCATGGCCGCCGGTGCCGTCGGCGACGAAGTAGAGATCCTTCGTCTCGAGCGGCTGGAGCACGGCGGCGATGGCGTCGCGGCCGGGATTGGCGATGGGGCCGGGCGGCAGGCCGGGCACGACATAGGTGTTGTAGGGGCTGTCGGTCTTGAGGTCGGCGCGTGTCAGCAGGCGGTCGAGCGGTGCCTCCCCCAGGGTCAGTGCGTAGATCACCGTGGGGTCGGACTGCAGCGGCATGCCGCGGTCGAGGCGGTTGATGAAGACGCCGGCAATGTGGGGGCGCTCCGAGGCGATGCCGGTTTCCTTCTCGACGATGGAGGCCAGCACGAGCGCCTGCTCGGGGCTGTCGAGCGGCAGATCGTCGGCGCGGCCTGCCCAGAGTTCGGCAAGCGTGGCGTCCATCGCCGCGGTCATGCGCGCGATGAGCGCGTTGCGGTCCTCGTTGCGTTCGAAATGGTAGGTCTCGGGCAGCAGGCTGCCTTCGGGCGGCACGGAGGCGAGTTCCCCCGTGAGGATATCGTTGGCCGCGATGAGGTCGGCAAGCTGGGCGCTGGTCCAGCCCTCCGGCAGCGTGATGCGGTGGATCACGGTACGCCCGGCGACCATCTGGTCGATGACGCCGTCGACCGAGATGCCCAGTTCGAAGGCGTATTCGCCGGCCTTGAAACGATGGGCCTGGCCGAGCCAGCGGGCGCGCAGCATCAGGACCATGGGACTGTCGATGACGCCTTGGGCACGCAGTTCGTCGGCGATGATCTGGAGTCCGCTGCCGCTCGGCACGATAACGGTAGCCGGCTCCTCGAGCGGGCCGGGCGAGGTCGAGGCCGACTGGAACCACAGCGCGGCGGCAGCCGCCACGACGAGGATCAGGGCAAAGAAGCTGAAGAGCCGTCCGGCGCCGCGGCCCACGGCCAGGCCCTCAGGGCGCCTTGGTGACGATCAGCGAGGCGTTGGTGCCGCCAAAGCCGAAGGAGTTGCTGAGCGCGGTACGGACCTTGCGCTCGCGGGCCTTCAGCGGGACCAGATCGATGCCTTCGCAACCATCGGAGGGATTCTCCAGGTTGAGCGTCGGCGGCACGATGTCGTTCTGCACCGCAAGGATGGCAAAGATCGCCTCGACGCTGCCGGCAGCACCGAGCAGGTGGCCGATCGCCGACTTGGTCGACGACATGGAGATGTTGGCCGCGGCATCGCCGAACAGGCGCTTGACCGCGCCGAACTCGATCTCGTCGCCGAGCGGCGTCGAGGTGCCGTGGGCGTTGACGTAATCGATGTCGGCGGGGGTGAGGCCGGCATCGCGGATGGCGTTGCGCATAGAGCGGTAGCCGCCGTTGCCGTCCTCGGACGGCGCGGTGATGTGATAGGCATCGCCCGACATGCCGTAGCCGATGACCTCGGCATAGATCTTCGCGCCACGCTTTTTGGCGTGTTCGTATTCCTCGAGCACGACGACACCGGCGCCCTCGCCCATGACAAAGCCGTCGCGGGCCTTGTCCCAGGGGCGCGAGCCGCGGGTGGGTTCGTCGTTGAACGAGGTCGAGAGCGCCCGCGAGGCCGAGAAGCCGGCAAGGCCGATGGCGCAGACCGCAGCCTCGGCACCGCCGGCGACCATCAGGTCGGCATCGCCGTACTTGATCAGGCGGCTGGCATCGCCGATGGCATGGGCACCCGTCGAACATGCCGTGACCACGGCATGGTTGGGGCCCTTCAGGCCGTACTTGATGGAGACATGGCCCGAGGCGAGGTTGATCAGCGCCGAGGGAATGAAGAAGGGGCTGACCCGGCGGGGGCCACGGTCCTTCATCAGCAGCGAGGCCGCCTCGATGGTCTTGAGGCCGCCGATGCCCGAGCCGATCATCACGCCGGCGCGTTCGGCATCCTCGTCGTCGGCCGGCCTGAAGCCGGAATCCTCCATCGCCTGGGTCGCCGCGGCCACCGCATAGATGATGAAATCGTCCATCTTGCGGCGGTCCTTGGCATCGACGTAACGGTCCGGATTCCACCCACCGGGGCCTTCGCCGAGCGGGGGCTGTCCGGCGATCTTGGCCGGCAGGTCCGATACGTCGAAGTTCTCGATGCGGCGGATGCCGGACTCGCTCGCCAGGATGCGCGACCAGGTCTCGCTCACCCCATCGGCAAGCGGCGTCACCATGCCGAGGCCGGTGACCACCACTCTACGGGCTTGGCTGCTTGCCATGTCTCAGGATCCCTTTCGGGTCCGTGCGATCAGCGTGCGGCAATCAGGCCGCATGCTGCTCGATGTAGTTGGTCGCGTCCTTGACGGTGACGATCTTCTCGGCAGCGTCGTCGGGGATCTCGACACCGAACTCCTCCTCGAACGCCATGACGAGTTCGACGGTGTCGAGGCTGTCGGCGCCAAGGTCGTCGATGAAGCTGGCGGAATCCGTCACCTTGGCCTCATCCACACCGAGGTGATCGATCACGATTTTCTTCACGCGCTCAGCAACGTCGCTCATGGCCTGGCCACCTCCGAATGTCTTAATGATTTCAGCAACTTGATACCGACACCGAGATCCTTGTTGAACCGCCATGTTCGGCCCGGCGCTCCCAGTGGGCAGGGTGGATATAACACACCATCCCTAGGCTGGCGATAGCACGAAAACACCAGTTGTCCACGGAGTCGGAGAACCCGTCAGATCATCGCCATGCCGCCGTTGACGTGCAGCGTCTGGCCGGTGACATAGCCCGCCTCGTCGCTGGCAAGCCATGCCACGGCGGCCGCGACGTCCTCGCTGCTGCCCAGGCGGCCGGCAGGAATGCGCGTCAGCAGCTTGCCCTTCACCTCGTCGGAGAGCACCTCGGTCATCGCGGTGTCGATGAAACCGGGGGCGACGCAATTGACCGTGATGCCGCGCTCGGCGACCTCCTGGGCGAGCGACTTCGACATGCCGACCATGCCGGCCTTGGCCGCGGCATAATTGGCCTGGCCGGGATTGCCCGTGGTGCCCACGACCGAGGTGATGCCGATGATGCGCCCGGCGCGGCGCTTCAGCATGCCGCGCAGCAGGGCGCGGATCAGGCGGAAGCCGGAGGTGAGGTTGAGCTCGATGACGCGGGACCAGTCCTCGTCCTTCATGCGCATGGCCAGCGTGTCGGCGGTGATGCCGGCGTTGTTGACCAGGATATCGACCTGGCCCATCGCGGCCTCGGCTTCCCTCACCAGCGCCTCGGCGCCTTCCGCCGTGGAGAGATCGGAGACGATGACGTGGACGCGATCGCCCAGGGTGGCGGCCAGGGCATCGAGCGCGTCGCGCCGGCGCCCGGTCAGCACGACCTCGGCGCCCTGGGCGTGCAGGGCGCTGGCGATGGCGCCGCCGATGCCGCCCGAGGCGCCGGTGACCAGCGCCTTCTTGCCTGAAAGATCGAACATGCAACTCTCCCCGTTGGCCGGCCGCGACGGACCGGCCTGATCCGCGATTTCCCTACATAATGCGCCGGCAGGCCCGCGGCCAGACCCGGCGGCCGGTCACAGGGTCTTGAGCACGGCCTCGATGTCGGCCGGGGTCTCGACGGCAACGCCCGTGACCTCGCGGTCGATGCGGCGCACGAGGCCGGAGAGCATCTTGCCGGTACCGATCTCGACCAGGGTGTCGATGCCATGTTCCTTCATGACCAGCACCGATTCGCGCCAGCGCACCGTGCCGGTGACCTGCTCGACGAGCAGGCGGCGCAGGGTGGCCGGGGCCGATTCGGGCGCGGCGGTGACGTTGGCGACGATCGGCACCACGGGCGGGGCGATGGTCGTGTCCTCCAGGGCCTCTGCCATGGCATCGGCGGCCGGCTGCATCAGGGCGCAGTGGAAGGGCGCGCTGACCGGCAGCAGCACCGACTTGCGCGCGCCGCGGGCGGCGGCCAGTTCGATCGCCTTCTCGACCGCTGCCTTCGAACCGCTGACCACGGCCTGGCCCGAGGAATTGTCGTTGGCGACCGAACAGATGCCCACGGCACTGGCCTCCTGCGCCACGGCGCGGGCATCGTCGATCTCCAGGCCGAGCAGGGCGACCATGGCGCCCTCGCCGACCGGCACGGCGGCCTGCATGGCCTGGCCGCGCAGGCGCAGCAGACGGGCGGTGACCGCCAGCGGCAGGGCGCCGGCGGCAACCAGCGCCGAATACTCGCCCAGCGAATGGCCCGCGACCATGGCGGCCATCGCCTCGATCGGCTTGCCGCCCTCGCTCTCGAGGACGCGCAGCACGGCGATCGAACTGGCCATCAGGGCCGGCTGGGCGTTCTGGGTGAGCGTCAGTTCGTCCTCGGGACCGTCAAACATGAGGCGGGAAAGCTTCTGGTCGAGCGCTTCGTCGACCTCCTCGAAGACCTCGCGGGCGGCGGCAAACGCCGCGGCGAGCTCGGCGCCCATGCCCATCTTCTGGCTGCCCTGGCCCGGAAACACGAAGGCTTTCGCCATGTTGGAGATCCCCGCTGATGTGTCGCATGTAGGATGGAGCGACCCTGCCCAGGGCCACCGGGGGCCAGTCAAACGGCCCAAACGAAGCCCTGTCAAGGGTGCTTGCGCCGCAAGGCATTTTGACTATAGTGCGCGCCTTCGCCGGGGCGCCGCGTTCGGCCGTTTTGGCTTGGCTGTTCGTTTGCTGCCGGCCCCGAAACACGTCACTTAGAGATAAAGGGAAGGTGTTATGCCTTTCTACGAGAGCACGTTCATTGTGCGTCCTGACGCTTCGCCCCAGCAGGTGGAGACCCTGGCCGAGGAGGTCGAGGGCTTCATCAAGGAGCGTGGCGGCGCGGTGCCCAAGACCGAAATCTGGGGCCTGCGTTCGCTGGCCTACAAGATCAAGAAGAACCGCAAGGGCCACTACGTTTTCATGAACGTGGAAGCCAATGCCGAGGCCCTGGCCGAGGTCGAGCGTTCGCTGCACTTCAACGAGGACGTGCTGCGTTACCTGTCGATCCGCGTCGACGAGGTCGATCCCGAGGATTCGCCCATGATGCGCAACAAGTCGCAGCGGGACGACCGCTCGATCAAGCGCGACGGCGAGGACGACGGCGAAGGCAAGAGCAAGGGAGACGAGGCATGAACCCCAACCGCCTGGCCGGCCCGCCGCTGACCCCGCGCCGTCCCTTCTGGCGCCGTCGCAAGACCTGCCCGTTCTCGGGTTCGAATGCGCCCGTGATCGACTACAAGGACGTGAAGCTGCTGCAGCGTTACGTTTCCGAGCGCGGCAAGATCGTGCCGTCGCGGATCACCGCGGTCTCGGCCAAGAAGCAGCGCGAACTCGCGCGTGCGATCAAGCGGGCCCGCTTCCTGGCCCTGCTGCCCTACATCGCACAGTAGGTCGGGCGCCGGGGCAACCCGGCCCCTCCTCCCATGCACCTGGTCCCGCTGATCGCACTGCTGGCCGGGGCCGCCTCGGGCGGACTCTATATCTATGGCCTGACGCTGACGATCACCGGCGTCTTCCTGCTGCTGCTGGCACCCCTGCCGCTGTGGCTTGCCGGGCTGGGCTGGGGCGCAACCGCGGCGGGACTGGGCGGTGCGGTCGGCGCGATCGGCGTGCTGCTGGTCGCAGGGCCGATGATCGGCTCGATGTATGCCCTGGTGCTGGCGATTCCCGCCGTGATCCTGGTCAACCTGGCCATGGCGCAGCACCGGGATCCCGGCAGCGAGGCCTGGTTTCCGGCCAATGCGCTGGTCAGCGCCCTGGTCGTGATCGGCCTGGTCCAGGCCCTGATCGCCGCGCTGGCGCTCTCGGCGACCGATGCCGGCCTCGTGGGCACCGTGCGCGACAACCTGGTCACGGTGTTCGGCGCCTATGTCACCGAGGATTCGGGCGAGGGTTCCGGGGCGGTCATCGACCAGTGGGATTCGCTCGTGCTGGGCGCCCTGATCGCGGTGACCATGCTGGCCCAGGTCGGCACGGCGGCCCTGGCGCAGGGCCTGCTTGCCGCCTTCCAGAAGACGGTGCGGCCAAGCCCCTCCTTCTGGGCGCTGCGCGTGGGCGACTGGACGCGGGTGCTGTTCGTGCCGCTGCTGATCGCGGTGGTGGTGCTTGACGCCACCGGCATTGCCGCCCAGAACGGCCCCGGCGGCTTCTTTCAGTTCCTCGGGATGGCATTCGTGCTGGTCTTGGGGGTCGGTTTTCTGCTACAGGGCCTCGCCGTCATGCATGCCCTGACCCGCGGGATGCGCACCCAGCCCCTGGTGCTGGGAGGCGTTTATTTGGTGGCCCTGACGTTCCAGCCCTTCGGCTCGGCGCTGTTCGCGCTGATCGGCTTCTTCGACCGCTGGGGCAACTTTCGAGAACGGTTCGGTGTCGGGGACGACGCCGACATGGAGGATTAGATGGACGTGGTTCTTCTGGAGCGTATCGATACGCTTGGCGCCATGGGCGCCGTGGTTTCCGTGAAGCCCGGCTATGCCCGCAACTACCTCATCCCGCAGGGCAAGGCGCTGCGCGCGAGCAAGCACAACGTCGCCCGCTTCGAGGCCGAACGCGCCGAGCGCGAGGCCCAGAACGCCGAGGCCCGTGCTGCCGCCGAGAATATCTCGCAGGGTCTGGCCGGCACCCATGTCGTGCTGATCCGCCAGGCCAGCGACAACCTGCAGCTCTACGGCTCGGTCAAGGCGCGCGACATCGCCGACGGCCTGATCGCCAAGGGCTTCGAGGTCGACCGCGCCAATGTCGTGCTCGACAAGCCGATCAAGACCCTGGGCCTGCACGAGGTCAAGGCCGCGCTGCACCCCGAGGTGGTCGTCACCGTGATCGCCAACGTGGCGCGCACGGCCGACGAGGCCGAGGTCCAGGAGCAGCTCGGCCGCGCCGTGCGCCGCGCCGATGCCGTCGAAGAGGCCCCCGAGGTCGAGGACCTGGTCGAGCCGGGTGTCGCCGAGGAGATCGAGGCGGAAGCCGAGGCCGAAGCCGAATTCAACGCCCGCGACGACGACGACGCCTGACGGCTTCGCCATCCTGCAATCGCTCGAGGGGCGGCACCGGGAACGGCGCCGCCCCTCTTGCGTTTTCCGGGCGGCGCGGGCGCTGGTTTGGGTCCGCAATGAGGACTTCGCGCCAAGCGCCTGATCCGGAGCGGAGAAAAGCGTCGCAATTATGTCGTGGTCCCTTCCCAGAGATTTTTTTCCGCACTAGAGTTTCGCCCGTAGCAGGCCATCAGAAGGGCGGGAGGCAGGTTTTGCTCCTCGCAAGGTTTCTCAAGGATTTCGTCAGCATCGGCCACCTGAGGTTGATCGATGCCGATGGGCATCGACACGACTTCGGCGATCCCGGCGCGACCCCCTCCGTCACCATCCGGCTGCACGACAAGGCTCTGCACCGCAAGATGGCGCTGCAGCCCCGGCTGGCAGTCGGCGAGGCCTACATGGAAGGCAGACTGACGATCGAGGAGGGCGACATCGCCGGGTTCTTCGAGGTCGTCGGGCGCAACCTGAAGAACCTGGAGCGCGACGACGCCGTGGGCCGCCTGGCCGCCTCGTTCCGGCGCAACATCGCGCGGCCGATCCAGCAGAACAATCCGATGCACCGGGCGCGCCAGAACGTCGCCCATCACTACGACCTTTCCGACGATCTCTTCGACCTGTTCCTCGACGAGGACCGGCAGTACTCCTGCGCCTATTTCGCGACGCCCAACGATTCGCTGGAGCAGGCCCAGGAGGCCAAGAAGCGCCACATCGCCGCCAAGCTGCTGCTGCAGCCCGGTCAGAAGGTGCTCGACATCGGTTCGGGCTGGGGCGGCCTGGGGCTGTACCTGGCCCGCATCGCCGATGTCGACGTCACCGGCGTGACGCTGTCGAAGGAGCAGCACGAGGTTTCCAACCGGCGCGCCCGCGAGGCCGGTCTTTCGGACCGCGTGCGCTTCCTGCTGCAGGACTACCGGGAACTGGAGGGGCCCTACGACCGCATCGTCTCGGTCGGCATGTTCGAACATGTCGGGTCGCGCCATTACCTCGAGTATTTCCGCAAGGTGCGCGAGCTGATGACCGATTCGGGCGTCATGCTGCTGCACGCCATCGGCCGCTTCAGCGAACCCGGCAACACCAACGCATGGCTGCGCAAGTACATCTTCCCGGGCGGCTACACCCCTGCCCTGTCGGAGGTCTTCACGCGGCTCGAGCAGACGCGCCTGCTGGCGACCGACATGGAGATCCTGAAAACGCATTATGCCGAGACGCTGAAACACTGGCACCAGCGCTTCGCGGTCAACCGCGACAGGATCCACGGGCTCTACGACGAGCGTTTCTGCCGCATGTGGGAGTTCTACCTGCTGGGCTGCGAAGCGGTGTTCCGCTTCGACGACCAGATGGTCTTCCAGATCCAGATCGCCAAGGACCGCTACGCCACGCCCGAAACCCGCGACTACATGGTCGACTGGGAACGGGCGCACGCGTGAACTCCTCCCGCGGCAGACGCATCCCCGGAGAACCGGTCGCCTTCCCCATGGCCGGCCCCTTCGATCGCGCGGCGACCGCGCTGCTGGTGATCGACATGCAGAAGGATTTCTGCGCGCCGCAGGGCTACATGCACAACCTGGGCTGCGACCTCGAACAGCTCGAACGCCCCATCGGCCCGATCCAGGGCGTGCTTGCGGCCGCACGCGCCGCCGGGCTGTGGATCGGCCACACGCGCGAGGGTTACGCGCCCGACCTTTCCGACCTGCAGCCCTGGAAGAAGGGCGGCCCGGCCAACGAGGCGATCGGCATCGCGGGCCCCCTGGGCCGCGCCCTGGTGCGCGGCGAGCCGGGCTGGGACTTTCTCGACGCACTGCCGCCGATGCCGGGCGAACACGTCTATGACAAGAGCAGCTACGGCGCCTTCCTCACCACGACGCTGGAAGCCGACCTGCGGGCCGCAGGCATCGCCAACCTGATCCTGACCGGGGTGACGACGGACTGCTGCGTCACCTCGACCCTGCGCGAGGGGCTGGACCGCGGCTTCGACTGCATGGTGCTGGAGGATTGCGTCACCGCGGCCAGTCCCCTGCGCCACAAGGCCGCACTCGACCTCGTGCGCCATGCCGGCGGCGTCTTCGGTACCCTTGGGCGCAGCAAGGACGTGATTGCGGCCCTGCAGGACTGAAGGCCCGGCGAGGGCAGGCGGAAATCCCCTTCCCTTCGCAGCCGCGGCGACGCACAAAGCGCCCCTCGCCGCCGCCTTCCAGCCGACCGGAGCAAATCCTTGAGCCTGACCTCTCCCGATCTCATCGTCCTCAACGCCGACATCCGCACCATGGACGTCGCGCGCCCGCGTGCCCAGGCCCTGGCGGTGCGCGACGGCCGCATCGTGGCGGTCGGCGACAACGACAGCGTCCGGGCGCTCAAGAACGGCCGCACGGAGACGGTGGACGCCGGCGGGCGTCTCGTGCTGCCGGGTTTCCAGGACACCCACATCCACCTGCAGGATTCCGGCACGGAGCTTTCGACCGGTGCGGTACTCTACAGCGCCGAGACGGTCGAGCAGTTGCAGAAGCTGGTCGCCGACTATGCCGCAAGCCATCCGGGCGACGCCTGGATCCGCGGCTGGGGCTGGAACGCCGGCGTCTTCGGCGAGAAGAACCTGACGCGCGCGGTGCTCGACGCCGCGGTTCCGGACCGCCCGGTGGCGATCTGGGCGAGCGACGGCCACAACGCCGCGGTGAACTCGCGCGCCATCGAACTTTCCGGTCTCGACAAGGAAAACAGCGATCCGGCCAACGGCCATTTCGTGCGCGATGCCGACGGGCGGGTCACCGGCCTGCTCTACGAGGCCGCGACCCAGTGGATGAACGCGCGCATGCCCAAGCAGGGCGACGCGGTCCATACCGAGGGCGTGCGCTTCGGCCAGAAGCAGTGCAACCGGCACGGCATCACCGGCGTGCTCGACGCCCTGGTGCAGGAGCGCCACATGCGGGTCTACCGCAACCTGGCCGATGCCGGCGAACTGACGATCCGGGTCGCGGCGACCGCCCTGGTGGTGCCCGAGGACAGTGTGGAAGGCGCCCTGGAGCGGGTCTCCATGCTGCGGCGCGACTACGCGCGGGACATGGTCGCGGTCCATTCGGCCAAGTTCTTCCTGGACGGCGTGATGGAAAACCGCACCGGTCTGATGATTGAGCCCTACAGCGATACCGGGGAGAACGCCGAACTGATGTTCGGGCGCGAGCACCTGGAGAAGCTGTTTGTCGCCTTCGACGCGGCGCGTTTCCAGCTCCACGTCCATGTCATCGGCGATGGCGCGGCGCGTGTCGCGCTGGACTGCATCGAGGCGGCGCGACGGGCCAACGGCCCCTGGCCGGCGCTGCACCAGCTTGCCCATGTCCAGATGATCGATCCCGCCGACATCCCGCGTTTCCGCGAGCTGGGCGTGGTCTGCAACATGCAGCCGCTGTGGGCACGCCTGGAGCCCTCGGTCGAGGTCACCCTGCCCATGGTCGGGCCGGAGCGGGGCAAGTGGATGTACGCCTGGAAGAGCTTCGTCGATGCCGGGGCACCCTATGCCTGTTCGAGTGACTGGGGCGTCTCGACGCTCAACCCCTTCCCGATCATGCAGACCGCGGTGACGCGCAGGCCCGAAGGCAAGCCGGACCATCCGGTGTTCCTGCCCGAGCAGCGCATCGGCGTCGAGGACGTGGTGCGGGGCTACACGGTCAACGCCGCGGCCGGCGCCTGGCGCGAGCGCGACACCGGCTCCCTGACGCCGGGCAAGTTCGCCGACCTGATCGTGCTCGACCGCGACATCTACAGCGTCGATCCCGAGGCGATCGGGGAGACGCAGGTGCTGCTGACGATGCTGGCCGGCAAGCCGGTGCACAGCGCAGGGGCATTCGCGTAAGGGGGCAAGAGGATCGCACGCGGAGGCGCGGAGAGCGCGGAGTGCCCGCGACTGCCGCTCCGACCGGGTGCCCCCCACACGCTCCTCATTCCTGCGAAAGCAGGAATCCAGGGTGGTGCCCGCCAGCCGCCCCGCACTCCTGAACGGCTGCAGCAAGCACCCGAAGAATCCTGCCGGACCGTTTCGGCCAGAGTCGCGCCGGTCGTGCTTCTGGATGCCCGCCTTCGCGGGCATGAGGAGAAAGGGGTGCGGGGCGCGGGCCTACCGCCGCGCCCCCTCAATCCTCCGCCATGTGCTGGAAGAGGCGGTCGGCGCGCTGGCCGAGCAGGGCCTTGCCGTCGCGCTGCGACCAGTCGTAGATGCCCTTGCCGGTCTTGAAGCCGTGGTGGCCGGCGTTCACCAGGTCGGTGACGGCCTGGGGCGGGACCTTGGCGTCGTCGATCTCGGGGAAGAGGAACTGGGCGAAGCCGTGCAGCACGTCCAGTCCGCCGAGTTCGGCTGATTCGATGGGTCCGGTGACGGAATAGCGACGCCCCAGGGTCATCTTGAAGGAATTGTCGATCGCCTCGGCCGAGGCGATGCCATTGGCCCACATCGACCAGGCCTCGCGGATCACGGCGAACTGCAGGCGGTTGACGATGAAACCCGGCACCTCCCGGTTCATCACGGCCGGCGTCTGGCCGACGGCCTTGAGGATGTCGCAGACGATGTCGACGGCTTCCGGCGCGGTGTCGGGGCCGCCGCAGACCTCGACCAGGGGCATGAGCTGGGCGGGATAGATGAAGTGCATGGCAACGGCACGCTCGGGGTGTTTCATCGCCCCGGTCATGCGGCTGATCGGCTGGCCGCTGGTCGATCCCAGCACGACGTCGGGGCCGCAGGCGGCATCGAGCCGGCCGAAGACCTCGACCTGGAGTTCCTTGACGTTGGGCACCGCCTCGATGGCGTGGTCGGCCGAGGCGGCCGCGGCGTAGTCGGTGCCGGTCGAGATGCGCGCGAGCGCGGCATCGGCATCGGCGCGGCTGGTGATGCCGCGTTCGACGAAGGCCGCGAAGTTGCTCTCGATCGCCGCCCTGGCGCGCGTCAGGCTCTCCTCGTTGCGCCCGATGATCGCGACCTCCCTGCCCTTGCGGGCAAAAACCTGGGCGATGCCCTGGCCCATCAGGCCGTTGCCGACGATGGCGATGGATTGGACCTTGTCTGCCGTGCGCATGGCGTTTCTCCCCGGGTGAAGACGCCATGTTCACACGGTCGCGGCTCCGCGACCAAGCCTGCGTTCAGGCCCAGGCATCACCCTTGCGCGGCAGGCTATCGAGGAACTCCAGCAGCAGGCGGTTCACCACGTCTGGCGCCTCGGCCATGGGCATGTGGCGCAGGCCGGGCATGATGTGGCAGCGCGCGCCCGGAATGGCCTGCGCCATGGCGCGCGACATCGCGGGCAGCGAACCCTGGTCGTCCTCGCCGGTGGTGACCAGCGTCGGGCAGGCGATTTCGCCCAGGCGGCCCACGACCCAGGGATCGGCCTCGGCAAATATCTCGTAGGCGGCGATGAAGGAGGCCGGGTCGTTGTCGGCCAGGCGCTTGCGGATGCGGGCGACGACGTCGGGGCGGGCCTGGCGGAAGGCCGGCGAAAGCCAGCGGTCGAGCGCGGCATCGGCCAGGGCGAAGTTGCCCTGCGCCTTGGCCTGGGCGACCCGGCCGCGAATCGCGGCAAGCTGGTCCGGCGTGCGGTCATAGACGCCGTTCATCAGGACCAGCCCGGCCAGGCGGTCGTTGTGATCGAAGGCAAAGAGCTGGCCGATCGGCACGCCCATGGAAAATCCCACGAGGGCGACGCGGCCCAGGCTCAGGCCGTCGATCACCGCGGCGGTCTGGGCCGCGTAGCTGCCCAGCGTCACGCCGCCCTGGGGCATCGGCGTGCCGCCGTGGCCCAGGGTGTCGTAGCGCACGACCGTGTGATGCCGCGCCAGTGCGCCCGCCTGGTCGTCCCACATGTGGAGGTCGGCGCCGACACCGTGGATCAGGACAACCGGCGGCCCCGCGCCCTCGACGACGACGCGGCTGCCCGCGACGGTGTGCTCCCCGGCGCTCATGCGCCCTGCTCGGCCTTCATCTCCTCCATGTCGGAGTAGCGGTTGCCGATGCGGTGGTGGGGCCGCCCGGTGGTCGCGGCACCCAGGACGATCACCAGTTCGTCGGGCGCCGGGGCATCGACGATGGAAAAGGCGAGCGTGAGGTAGTGGGAGCGGAAGCCGGGATCGAGCTTGTGCATCAGCGGCACCTGGATCGAGCAGCCGGCGCCGCCGCGGATGTTGGTGAAGGAGAGATAGGACGTGCCACCCACGGCATCGCGGAACTTGTTGCCGAACCGCAGGGTATGGATGAAACCCGAGGCGTGTTCGATCTCACCCATGGTGCCGACCACGGCGGCCTTGCCGAAGGCCTCGATGGCGTCGGGGCCGCCGGCGGCATCGAGCACCATCGGCACCATGACGTCGCCCAGAGGCGGGGCCAGCGCCAGGATGTCGGTGCGCAGGTCCTCGACGAAACCCTTGCCCGCCCAGGGATTGGCGATTACGGCCGCCACCGCGATCATCTTCTGGGGCGGTTCGGCCACCTTACCGCCCTCGATGCGCGTTTCCTCGATGTGGGTGACGATCTTCCGGATGCTGAGAGACATGCGATTCCCATCTGCTGCAATGGCCGCGATGAGGCCCGCACCGCCCGGCAGCGTCAACACGAAAGCAGGATCACGCATGGCGCCGCGGGGATCACGGCTGCAGCGCCGTTGTCCGCAGGGTTATCTACAGGCCAGAGGCATGAACGGGGCAAGGGAGGGGAGGCCAGGCTTGCGCTGGCTGCCGGTGCAAGCGACCTGTCCCCAGTACGGCGGCGCATGGCGAAACTTAACCCCCTTTGCGGCGCGGCCCGCCTGCCCTAAACCAGCCGCAACAACCTGCTCTTCTCCAGACCCGCCCAAGGCCCCGTTCAGACCATGGTTCACGCCGATCTTGCCCAGTTCAGCGCCGCCGAGGAATCGCCCAGCTACCGGACGATGCCGCACAACGAGGAGGCCGAGCAGGCCCTGCTCGGCGCCATCCTGGTCAACAACGACGTGCTGAACCGGGTCGAGGACTTCCTGCAGCACGAGCACTTCTTCATCCCGGTCCACGGCCGCATCTTCGAGGCGGTGCAGCGCATCGTCGAGCGCGGCCAGGTCGCCAACCCGGTGACGCTGAAGACCTTCTTCGAGAAGGACTTGGCGCTGTCGGAAGTCGGCGGCGCCGGTTACCTGGCGCGCCTGGCCTCCTCGGCGGCCACGATCATCAACGCCAGCCAGTACGGCCGCGAGATCTACGACCTCTATGTCCGGCGCCAGCTCATCGCGATCGGCGAGGAGGTGGTCAACGACGCCTTCGAGCAGAACATCGAGGAAACCGCCTCCGACCAGCTCGAGAGGGCCGAGCGTTCGCTCTTCGAACTGGCCGAACACGGCTCGGGCGACCGCGACTTCCGCAGCTTCCGCGACGTCTCTCTGGAAGCGCTGACGATGATGGAGGCCGCCTTCCGCAAGGAAGCCGGCATGTCGGGCCTGTCGACCGGGCTGACCGATCTGGACGACCTGCTGGGCGGATTCCACAGGAGCGATCTCATCATCCTGGCGGCACGCCCCGGCGGCGGCAAATCCTCGCTGGCGGCCAACATCGCCTTCAGCGCGGCCAAGCGCTACCGCGCCGAGGTGGACGAGAGCGGCACGGCGCGCGTGGTCGACGGCGCGGTGGTCGGCTTCTTCTCGCTGGAAATGTCGTCGGAGCAGCTGGTGACCCGCGTGCTGGCCGAGGAATCGCGGGTGCCCAGCGACCTGCTGCGCCGCGGCAACATCAACCAGCGCGATTTCGACGCCATCGTGCGGGCAAGCCAGGAACTGGCGCGCATCCCGCTCTATCTCGACGACACCCCGGCGCTCTCGATCCAGGCACTGCGGACCCGCGCCCGGCGCCTCAAGCGCCAGCACGGCCTGTCGTTCATCGTCGTCGACTACCTGCAGCTGATGCGCGGCAATTCGCGGGCAAGCCAGGAGAACCGCGTGCAGGAGGTCTCCGAGATCACCCAGGGCCTCAAGGCCCTGGCCAAGGAACTGGACGTGCCGGTGCTGGCGCTGGCCCAGCTTTCCCGCGCGGTCGAGCAGCGCGAGGACAAGCGGCCGCTGCTCTCGGACCTGCGCGAATCCGGCTCGATCGAACAGGACGCCGATGTCGTCATGTTCATCTACCGCGAGGAATACTACCTCTCGCGCCAGCAGCCCCAGCCCAAGGCGGGCGAAAGCGATTCCGACCCGAAGTTCCGCGAACGGCTTGAACACTGGGAGCAAAGGATGGAGAAGATGCGCGGCATCACCGAGGTGATCGTGGCCAAGCACCGCCACGGCGCCACCGGCGACGTCGAGCTCTACTTCGATGCTGCCACCACCAAGTTCACGGATCTGGAGAAGCGGTATTCCCCGGACGACGGCCCCAACTGAGCCTGCCGCCACCGAGCTCGTCATCGATCTCGGGGCACTGGCTTCCAACTGGCAGATGTTGCGCGACCGCGCCGGCGGCGCGACCTGCGCCGGCATGGTCAAGGCCAATGCCTATGGCCTGGGCGTGCGCCGTGTCGCGCCCGCCCTGTGGCAGGCCGGATGCCGCAACTTCTTCACCGCCAACATGGACGGCGCGGTGATGCTGCGCACCCTGGTGCCCCAGGCCCGCGTCCATGTCCTCAACGGCCTGCTCGAGGGCGGCGAGGAGGACATGGCGACCCACGGCGTCATCCCCGTGCTCAACGACCTGGGCCAGATCGAGCGCTGGTCGGCCTGGGCGCGGCGCAGCGGACGGGAACTGCCGGCGGCAATCCACATCGACACCGGCATGAACCGCCTGGGCCTGCCGCCCTACGAGGTCGAGGCGCTGGCCGCCCGGCCCGAGCTGCTGCAGGGGCTCGACATCGCCCATGTCATGAGCCACCTGGCCTGCGCCGACGAGGCGGACCACCCGATGAACCGGCGCCAGCTCGACCTGTTCAACAGGTTGCGCGCCATGCTGCCCGCCCTGCCCGCGAGTCTTGCCAACTCCTCGGGCATCTTCCTGGGGCGCGACTACCACTTCGACATGGTCCGGCCGGGTTATGCCGTCTATGGCGGCAATCCCACCCCCGAAGCGGCCAACCCCATGGCGCCGGTGGTCACCCTGCGCGCCCGCATCATCCAGGTGCGCGAGGTCGGCGCCGGGGAGAGCGTGGGCTACGGCGGCCATTTCACCGCACAGCGCCCGACCCGCGTGGCGACCATCCCCGTGGGTTACGCCGACGGCTACCTGCGCAGCCTTTCGGGCCAGGGCAGCGCGCGCATCGGCGAGATCGAGATTCCGGTCATCGGACGGGTTTCCATGGACCTCGTCACACTGGACATCAGCGCCGTTCCCGACGACAAGGCTGTGGTGGGAACGTGGGTCGAACTGATCTGGGGTTCGAAGATGCTCGATGAACTGGCCCGTCGTGCGGGGACGATCGGCTATGAGCTGCTGACGGCGCTGGGCGGGCGCTACCCGCGCGTCTATCGCAGCGGGGAGAACGCGTGAACCCCCTTGCCCCCATCGGCTGCACGGTCCTGGGTTTCCTGGCCGCAGCCGGGCGCCTGGTGCTGTTTGCCGCCATGGCGGTGATGCACTGCATCCTGCCGCCCTGGTATCCGCGCCTGGTGCTGCGCCAGATCCTGGAGATCGGCTATTTCTCCCTGCCGGTGGTCGGCCTGACCGCTGTGTTCACCGGCATGGTGCTGGCCCTGCAGAGCTACACCGGCTTCTCGCGCTTCGAGGCCGAAAGCGCCATCGCCGGCATCGTCGTGCTTTCGGTGACGCGCGAACTGGGTCCGGTGCTGGCCGGCCTGATGGTCGCGGGCCGCGTCGGTGCCGCGATCGCTGCGGAACTGGGCACCATGCGCGTGACCGAGCAGATCGACGCGCTGACCACGCTCTCGACCAACCCGTTCAAGTACCTGGTGGCGCCGCGCGTGATCGCGGCCACGCTCACCCTGCCGATCCTGGTCGCCATCGCCGACATCATCGGCGTGCTGGGCGGCTACATCGTCTCGATCGGCAAGCTGGGTTTCAACCCGACGGTCTACCTGCACAGCACCTTCGACATCCTGGAGCCGATGGATGTCATCTCGGGTCTGGTCAAGGCCGCGGTCTTCGGCTTCCTGATCGCGCTGATGGGCTGCTACCACGGCTATCACAGCCAGCGCGGCGCCCAGGGCGTGGGCACGGCCACGACCTATGCGGTGGTCTCGGGCTCGATCCTGATCCTGACCTTCAACTACATCGTCACGGAGATCTTCTTTTCGGTATGAGCCAGGACACGCCGAAAATCAGCGTTACCGGCCTGAGGAAGAGCTTCGGGTCCAAGACCATCCTCGACGGCATCGACTTCGAGGTCGCCCAGGGCGAATCGCTCGTCATCATCGGCGGCTCGGGTTCGGGCAAGTCGGTGACGATCAAGTGCGTGCTGGGCCTGATCCGGCCCGACGAGGGCACCATCCTGATCGACGGCAAGGATGCCGTGGGCCTGCGCGGGCGCGAACGCGACGCCCTGATGAAGAAGTTCGGCATGCTGTTCCAGGGCGGTGCCCTGTTCGACAGCCTGCCGGTCTGGGAGAACGTCGCCTTCGGCCTGATCCAGGGCCACGGCGTCTCGCGCAGCCAGGCCTATGCCCAGGCGATCGAGAACCTCGCCATGGTCGGCCTGAAGGAAGACGTCGCCGACCTGCTGCCGGCCGAACTCTCCGGCGGCATGATGAAACGCGTGGCGCTGGCACGCGCCATCGCGACCAAGCCCGAGATCATCTTCTTCGACGAACCCACCACCGGGCTCGACCCGATCATGGGCGACGTCATCAACGACCTCATCGTGCACGTGCGCGAGGAGATGGGCGTCTCCACCGTCTCGATCACCCACGACATGGCCAGCGTGCGCAAGATCGCCGACAAGGTGGCGATGCTCTACGGCCGCAAGCTGGTGTGGATGGGCCCGGTCGAGGAGATCGACAACAGCGGCAATCCCTATGTCGACCAGTTCATCCACGGCCGCGCCGAAGGCCCGATCCAGATGGACGTCAGGCGCCCGTGAGGAAGGGGACGCAAGCCATCCTTCTTCCCCCACTCCCCTTGTGGGAGAGGGCCGGGGTGAGAGGTCGCGCGCGCCGGCGCGCCGATCAACAAGTGCCCCCTCACCCAGCTTCGCCCAGGCCACTGCTTCGCGCCGGCCAAGTCTTCGCAACCCTCTCCCACGCTGGGGAGAGGGAAGGAATATCCTGATGGCCGCGGCATCCCGTTTCGTCTGCCAGTCGTGCGGGGCCGAGCATCGCAAGTGGGCGGGCAGGTGCGATGCCTGCGGCGAGTGGAACAGCATCGCCGAGGAGGCGGTGACCGCCGCCGGGGCGCCGGGCGGGCTGAAGGGCAAGAAGCGCGGGCGCCAGCTCGCCTTCGAGAGCCTGACCGGGGCGAGCGAGCCGCCGCCGCGCATGGTGACCGGGATCAACGAACTCGACCGCGTCTTCGGCGGCGGCCTGGTGCCGGGCTCGGTCCTGCTGCTGGGCGGCGATCCCGGCATCGGCAAGTCGACCATCGCGCTGCAGGCCGCAGCGCGCCTGGGCATGAAGGGCGTGCGCTGCGTCTACCTCTCGGGCGAGGAGGCGATCGACCAGGTCCGCCTGCGCGCGCGCCGGCTGGGCCTGGAGGCCTCGCCCGTGCAGCTTGCCGCTGCGACCAACGTGCGCGACATCATCTCCAGCCTGTCGGCCGAACGGGCCGACCTGGTGGTCATCGATTCGATCCAGACGATGTACCTCGACACCCTGGATTCGGCACCCGGCACGGTCGGCCAGGTGCGCGGTTCGGCCCAGGAGCTGATCCGCCACGCCAAGGAGACCGGTGCGGTGCTGCTGCTGGTCGGCCATGTCACCAAGGACGGCCAGATCGCCGGGCCGCGCGTGCTCGAGCACATGGTCGACGCGGTGCTCTACTTCGAGGGCGAACGCGGCCACCAGTTCCGCATCCTGCGCGCGGTCAAGAACCGCTACGGCGCGACCGACGAGATCGGCGTCTTCGAGATGACCGACCATGGCCTCGACGAGGTCGCCAACCCCTCGGCCCTGTTCCTCGACCGGCGCGACCAGGATGTCGCCGGCACCGTGGTCTTTGCCGGCATCGAGGGCAGCCGGCCGATGCTGATGGAAATCCAGGCGCTGGTCGCCCCCTCGGCGCTGGGCACGCCGCGCCGGGCCGTGGTCGGCTGGGATTCGGGGCGGCTTGCGATGGTGCTGGCCGTGCTCGACACGCGCTGCGGCTTGGCACTGGGCGGCCATGACGTCTATCTCAACGTCGCCGGCGGCTTCAGCGTGCGCGAGCCGGCAGCCGACCTTGCGGTGGCCGCAGCGCTGATCTCCTCGATCGCGGCAAGGCCGCTGCCCAAGGACGGCATCTATTTCGGCGAGATCGGCCTGGCCGGCGAGGTCCGCCCGGTGAGCCAGGCCGACGCCCGGCTGAGCGAGGCGGCCAAGCTGGGCTTCCGCCAGGCCGTGATCCCCGACGCCAAGGGCCGCAAGGGCACGATCGAGGGCATGAGCGTGACCAACGTCGGCCAACTGGGCAAGCTCGTCGACCTGATCTATGGAGACGACGGACGGCCATGAACGACCTGCCGCTGACCATCGCCGACTTCGCCGCCCTGGGGATCATCTTCCTGTCGGGTTTCCTGGCCTATTTCCGCGGCGCGGTGCGCGAGTTCTTCTTCCTGGCGACCTGGGGCGGGGCGGTCGCCGCGGCGGTCTATCTCTACAAGCCCGTGCTGCCCCATGTCACCAAATGGATCGGCGATCCCCTGCTTTCGGCCCTGGCGACGGGCACCGGCATCTTCGTGGTGGCGCTGACCCTGCTCACGCTGATCAGCATGGTCGCGGTCAAGCGTGCCGAAGAATCGCACCTTTCCGTGCTCGACCGCTCCCTGGGATTCGTCTTCGGCCTGATCCGCGGTGTCCTCGTGGTCTGCCTGATCTATCTCGTCTACACGCTGATGGCGCCATCCGAGGAACATCCCGAATGGCTGCGCGAGGCCAAGCTGACGCCCCTGGTCGCCGAAGGCTCCGAGATCATGCTGGCCCTGGCGCCCGAGGAATGGGGCATGCAGGGCGACCGCGTGGCCGAGCAGCTCAAGGCCACGTCATCGGCCATTGAACTGGGCCTCGAGTACAACGACATGATCGCTCCCCAGCCCGATGCGGGCGAGGCTGGCAATTCGCCCGAAGCCGGGTATAACGACGCCGACCGCGAGGCTCTCGACCAGATGATCGGCGCCGAACCATGAGGCAGGACTCTCACGCGTGACACGCTTCCTGACGAAGCATCCCTTCGACGACGACCGCCTTCACGAGGAATGCGGCGTCTTCGGCATCTATGGCAGCGACGATGCCGCTGCCCATGCGGCCCTTGGCCTGCATGCCCTACAGCACCGCGGCCAGGAATCGGCCGGCATCGTCACCTTCGACGGCAGCCAGTTCCACGTGCACCGCAGCCTGGGCCTGGTCGGCGAGGTCTTTGCCGACCAGACGGTGATGGAACGCATGCAGGGCGATTCCGCGATCGGCCACAACCGCTACGCCACGACCGGCGAGACGACGCTGCGCAACGTCCAGCCGATCTTCGTGGAGACCGCCATGGGCGGCCTTTCCATCGCCCACAATGGCAACCTGACCAACGCCCACAGCCTGCGCGAGCAGCTGGTCAGGAAGGGCGCGATCTTCCAGTCGACGACCGACACCGAGGTCATCGTCCACCTGGTCGCCCAGAGCACGCAGGGCGACCTGCCGAGCCGCCTGGTCGACGCCCTCAAGCAGGTCGTGGGCGCCTATTCCCTGCTCGCCCTGACCGAGGACGCCCTGATCGGCGTGCGCGATCCCCTGGGCGTGCGCCCGCTGGTGCTGGGCGAGGTCCACGGCGCCCCGGTGATGGCCTCGGAGACCTGCGCGCTCGACATCATGGGCGCCAAGTACGTGCGCGACGTCGAGGCCGGCGAGATGATCATCGTCGACCGCGAGGGCATGACCTCGCTGCGGCCCTTCGCCCCGGAGCGCAAGCGCTTCTGCGTCTTCGAATACATCTACTTCGCGCGCCCCGACAGCCAGGTCGAGGGCCGCAACGCCTATGAGGTGAGAAAGCGCATGGGCGGCGAACTGGCCCGCGAAAGCGGCGTGCCGGCCGATGTCGTGGTGCCGGTGCCCGATTCGGGCGTGCCGGCGGCCCTGGGTTATGCCGAGGAGGCGGGCCTGCCCTTCGCCCTGGGCATCATCCGCAACCACTACGTCGGGCGCACCTTCATCCAGCCCAGCCAGCACGTGCGCCACCTGGGCGTGAAGCTCAAACACAACGCCAACCGCGGCGAGGTGGCAGGCAAGCGTGTCATCCTGATCGACGATTCCATCGTGCGCGGCACGACCTCGACCAAGATCGTCGCCATGGTGCGCGAGGCCGGGGCGACCGAGGTGCACATGCGTATCGCCAGCCCGCCCACGACCCATTCCTGCTTCTACGGCGTCGACACGCCCTCGCGCGAGGAACTGCTGGCCGCGCGCATGAACCTGGCCGAGATGGCCGAGCTGATCGGCGTCGATTCCCTGGCCTTCCTCAGCGTCGATGGCCTCTACCGCGCTGCCGGACAGGCAGAGGGCCGCGATCCCGAGACGCCGCACTACTGCGATGCCTGCCTGACCGGCGAGTACCCGATCCCGCTGGTCGACCGCGAAGGCGGCCTGGGCGCGCGCCAGCTCTCCCTGCTCGACGACCCGGTCTAGAGGACGCCATGAACGAGACCGCTTCCGGTCGCCGGCTGGAAGGCCGCGTTGCGCTGGTCACCGGCGCCTCGCGCGGCGTCGGTGCGGCAGTGGCGCGGGCCTATGCCGCCGAGGGCGCCCAGCTCATCCTGGTCGCACGTACCGTGGGCGGCCTGGAGGAGGTCGACGATGCCGTGCGCGCCGCCGGCGCACCGGCCGCCACCCTGGTGCCGCTCGACATCACCGACGGCCCCGGCATCGACCGCCTGGGCGGCGCCATCTTCGAGCGTCACGGCAGGCTGGACGTGCTGGTCGGCAATGCCGCCTCGCTGGGCACGCTGACACCGGCAAGCCATCTCAAGCCCGAGACCTGGGACCAGACGCTGGCGATCAACCTGACGGCGAACTGGCGCCTGATCCGCAGCATGGATCCCCTGCTGCGCCAGTCGCAGGCCGGGCGGGCGATCTTCGTCACCTCGCGGGCCTCGCTCGCCGCCCCGCCCTACTGGGCGGCCTATGCCGCGAGCAAGGCCGCGCTCGACGCCCTGGTGACGAGCTGGGCGGGCGAACTCAACAAGACCGCCGTGAAGGCCAACCTGCTCGACCCCGGCAAGCTGCGCACGGCGATGCGGGCACGCGCCTTCCCCGGAGAAGATCCCGAAACCCTCGATTCCCCGGACGCGGTTGCCGAGGCCTTCGTGCGTCTGGCCCTGCCCCTGTGGGAACAGAACGGCGCGCGCATCGTGGCCCGCGAACTGCTTGCGGGTTCCTGCTAGAGCAGCCTTGCCCGGCGCTCCGGCGTGGCCTTGAATGCGCCAGCCCCGGAGAACCACGACCATGACCATCAGCACGCTCTACCCCCTGAGCCCAGAGCGGATCGCGGCCTATCACCAAGACGGCTTCGTCATGTTGCCGGGGCTGTTTGCGCCCGACGAGATCGCGCCGGTGCAGGAGGCCTGCCGGGTCGACCCGGACCCGGGCGGGCGGGTGGTCCATGTCACCGACAGCGACGGCGGCCAGCAGGACCTGGCCGGCTGGTCGGGCGATGACGCCGACGACCTGCTGGGGCTGATGACGCGCATCGCGCGCATCGTCGACGGCGTACAGGCGCTGATCGGCGAGCCGATCTACCACTGGCATTCCAAGTTCTCGATGAAGAAGCCGGGCAGCGGCGGGCGCTGGGATTGGCACCAGGATTTCGGCAGCTGGTACCTGGAGGGCTGCCTGCGCCCTGCGATGACGACCTGCACCGTGGCGGTCGATCCTTGCGACGAGGACAACGGCTGCATGCAGCTGGTGAAGGGTTCGCACCTGTTCGGCCGGCTCGATCACATCGCGGTCGGGGCTTCGCGCGGGGCCGACCCGAAGCGGGTGGAACGGGCGCGCGAGCAGTACGAGACGGTGTCCTGCATCATGGCGCCGGGCGACGGCCTGTTCTTCCACGCCAACACGCTGCATGCCTCGGGGCCCAACCATTCGGAGCGGCCGCGCAGCCTGCTGCACTTCTCCTACAACGCGATCGCCAACGATCCGGTGGAGACGACGATCCCCGGCCACCGCTACACGCCGCTTACCAAGGCGCCCGACGGGGCGATCCGCGAGGGCGCCTGGAACGGCGTCATCGCCACGACGGCGTTTTTCGCCCCGCGCGAGGACAACCCCTACGGCTACACGATCCGCCGCGCGGGCTGAGGGAGCGGAGGCGGCACCCGCCCGCCCTTTCCTCGTCCCTGCGCACGCAGGGATCCAGGGTCACAGGCACAACGCCGGTCGCGCATGGGGCCCTGGACCCCTGCTTTCGCAGGGGTGAGGAGGGAAAATGGGACGACGCCGGGGCGAGAGAACGCCACGCTTCGCCCTCCCCTTCCTCATCCCTGCGCACACAGGGATCCAGGGCAGCAGGCACAACGCCGGTCGCGCGCGGGGCCCTGGACCCCTGCTTTCGCAGGGGT
>JAQCLG010000037.1 GCA_027592745.1 Pseudomonadota bacterium
TCTTGAATCACATCCAGAACACCTCGGGAATCCCCATTCGATTCCCCACAAACAGGAAACGCTCTAGCGTGCGCGAATGAACACGCCACAGACCCGCCCCCACGCCCGCGACCTGGGCTTTCCCTTCAACGGCACCCCCGGCCCCCTCAACGCCGTCACCGACGTCGCCGGCGTCGAGGTCGGCCACACCACCCTGATCCGCGGTGACGGTCCGCTGGTGGTCGGCCAGGGCCCCGTGCGCACCGGCGTGACCGTGGTCCTGCCGCGCGGCCGGGCCGGCGCGCTCAAGCCCTGTTTTGCCGGCTACCACGACCTCAACCCCTGGGGCGAGCTGAACGGAACCCTGCGCCTGGAGGCCCAGGGCCTGATGGGCGGGCCGCTCGCCACGACCAACTCGATGTCGGTCGGGGTCGTGCGCGATGCCGTCGCGCGCTGGCTGACGCAAGGCTACGACAACGAACGCATGATGCTGCTGATGGGCCAGTCGATCCGCGTCGTCGGCGAGACCCATGACGGCTTTCTCAACGACATCGTCGGCCAGCACGTCACGCCCGCGCACGTCTTTGCCGCACTCGAGGGTGCCGCCGGCGGCCCTGTCACCGAAGGCAGTGTCGGCGGCGGCACGGGCATGTCGGCCTACGAGTTCAAGGCCGGCATCGGCACCGCCAGCCGGGTCGTCGAGAGCGGTCCGGGGACCTGGGCCATGGGCGTCATCCTGCAGGCCAACCACGGCCTGCGCCGCGACCTCACCATCGCCGGCGTTCCCGTGGGCCGCGAACTGGGCGGCGGCCGCCGCAAGCGCGAATCTGGCTCGATCATCGCCACGGCGATCACCGATGCCCCCCTGCTGTCGACCCATCTCAAGCGCATCGCCCAGCGCGTCGGCCTGGGAATCGCGCGCACCGGGGCGATCGGGCGCAACAATTCCGGCGACATGTTCGTCGCCCTCTCGACCGCCAACGAGGAAACCTGGGCCGACACCGAGGGCCTGCGCCACGCCGAATTCCTGCACGACGCCCATATCGACCCGCTCTTCGAGGCCGCTGTGGAGGCGGCCGAGGAAGCGGTCATCAACGCCCTGGTCGCTGCCGACACCATGGTCGGCATCGACGGTAATACGGTCGAAGGCCTGCCCCACGAGGAGGTGCGCGAGATCACGGCAAGCTTCAACAGGCTCCAAACCTGATGATCTGCCCCTGCAAGGCCGCATTTGCAGGCATACTGTACCGATGACGCCCTTTCTCCTGCCCCGCCGGGGCTTTCTTGCCGGCGCCGCCGCGGCCGGCCTCCTGCCGTGGAGCGCGCAGGCCCAGTACGGCCTGCCGCCGCTGACCACGCCCCGCGACATGCACCTGCTCTACGACCTCTCCTGGATCGGCGTTCCCGTCGGCGAACACGAGATCGTCGTGACGCCCGAAAGCCGGGGCGGCAACTTCACCGTCACCAACCGGGTCGAGATCGCGATCGAGCTGCTCTTCATCGACGTCATCCGCTTCGAACACACCAGCACGGAGAACTGGCGCGGCGGACTGCTGGCCCAGTTCGAGAGCAGGACCGAGGACGAAGGCGAATTCTACGAGGTCGAGGGCCATGCCGCCCCGGGCGGCTTCCAGGTCACCGGCAAGCACGGCACGGTGCTCGCCCCGCCCGACGTGCTGACCAGCAACGATGTCTGGATTCCGCCGGTTCCCGGCAGCCGGCCCTTCCTCAATGCCAAGAACGGCGATGTCGTGCCCGTCACGGTGTCGCAGCCGCGCAACGCATCGGTGCGCCGGGACGGCAGGCAGACCTCGGCGCTGCGTTTCGACATCTCCAGCGCGGTTGCCGACGGGGCGATGTTCTACGATGGCGAACTGTTCGTCTCCGGCTGGTTCACCCGGCGCGGCCGCACGGTCGACTATCGCCTGAAGTAGGCTGCGCCGGAGCGATCAGCCGCCCAGGTCGAGCGTTTCGCCTTCCCTGGCGCGCAGGGCGGCTGCCCGCCGGTGCCACCAGGCAAGGATCGGCACCGGCAGGAACACCAGGTAGAACAGGGCGATCACCGCAGGCAGGCCGTGGGGATCCCACAGGTCGATCGCGATGCCGGCCAGTGCCGGGCCGATCAGCGAGCCGCAGCCGAACATGAAGCCGAAGACCGCCGTCGCCGAAGGCAGGTCGGCGCCTCGGAACCGCTCGCCCAGCAGCATCACGCCGATGCCGTAGTGGCCCGAGCGCAGGCCGCCGAAGAGCATCAGGAAGGCGATGCCCCAGCCGCCCATCGCCGCCAGCCAGGGCAGCGCCGCACAGGCCAGGGCGCCCATGGCGACGAACAAGGCGAGCAGGGCGCGCCGGTCGATCTTGTCGGCGACGTAACCGATCAGCAGGGGCATCACGACGCCGCCCCAGCCCATCCAGCCGATCGCCTGCACCGCCTCGCTGCGCTCCATGCCCAGGCGCAGGCCATAGACCGACAGCAGCGCCATCATCGAACTGGCGACGCAGGCAAAGACCAGGTTGGAGAACATCGGCACCGGGGCCAGCCGAAAGAACTGGTGCAGGCGGACCGAAGGCCTGCCCTCGGCATCGATCCGGCTGTTGAAGGAAACCGCCAGCGGCAGGGCGCAACCCAGGGCGAGCATGCCGCCCACGACAAAGGGCAGGTGCCCCGTCTCCCCCGCCCAGGCCTGCAGGAAGGGACCCACGGCAAAACCCGTCGCGATCGCCGTCATGAAGATCGAGACGGTACGCCCGCGCGTCCTGTCGTCGCTGACGTGGTTGATCCAGGTCTCGCCGGTCGTCCACATCATCGACTGCGCGCCGCCCATCAGGAACCGCAGCGGAAACCACAGCCAGACGTCGACGAACAGGCCCATGAGCGCCAGCGACGACAGCGCCACCACCACGCCCATGGCCATGACGCGGGCCGGGCCGAAGCGGCGGATCAGCCAGGGCATGCAGGGCAGGATGATGAAGACCGCGGCCATCTGGACCGCGGCATTGGCCCCGATCAGGCTGCCCGAGACGCCGTTGGCCTCGAGCACGATGGACAGCAGCGGTCCGGTGTAGCCGTAGAACATCGCCATCATGGTCATCGAGCCGATGACCGCCAGCAGGCCGCGCCAGCGCACCGCCGGCCGGGCGACCGGGCGCACATCTGCTGCGTGATCTTCGGCGCTCATGAAGGGCTGCGTCCCGCCTGGCGTGTCGGGCCCGCGAAGGCATGCCCTTGCCATGCCTTTGGCACCTTGTCAGGACAAAGGTCAAGCCGGTGGTTTGCGCGCCGTTCCCAGGCCATTCAACAGGCACTCGACGATGGCGTCGGCGTAACCCGCACCGAGGCCGCCATGGCCCATCAGCAGGCGGTAGAACAGCGGGCCGTAGATCAGGTCCAGCGCGATCTCGGGGTCGAACGCACCGCGCAGGTCGCCCATCAGCACCGCTTCGGCCAGCAGCGCCCGCCCCTCGTCGCGCCGCGCCGTGATGAAGCGGCTGCGGAAGGCACGGGCGACCTCGCTCTCTGCATCGGCCGCCGTCAGCATCGTGGCCACGCCGCGTCCCAGCGCGCTGTCGAACAGGGCGGCGATCTGGCGCAGCTGGTGGCGCAGGGCATCGAGCGGCGAGGACTTGCGGGACGAGGAGGTGGTGCGGGGCGCCGCCTCCACTAGGGCGGTCATGGCGACCTCGTAGCGGTTGGCCCAGCTGCGGTAGATCGTGGGTTTGCCGACGCCGGCGCGCTGCGCGATGGCTTCCATGGTCACCGCGGCAAGGCCGCCTTCCTGCAACAGCTCGCGGCAGGCCTTGAGAATCGCGGTCCTGGCCTTCTGGCTGCGCGGGCGGCCGGGACCCCGTTTTGGCTTCTCATCCATGTTGACGTTTCCAGACTAATTACGTAACGCTACGTAACGTAATTATCAAAGGGTCGCAAGCCATGGCCGCGCCGACGGGACCGACAGATACCATCCTTTCCCCCTCCTGACCTTCCGCGACAGCAAGGCCGCCATCGCCTTCTACGCCCGGGCCTTCGGGGCGCAGGAACTGTTCCGCCTGACCAGTCAGGAGGGCAGCAGGATCGACCACGCCGAAATCCAGATCGGCGCACAGGCGATCTTCCTGTGCGACGAGTACCCCGATTTCGGCGCCCTTTCCCCCGCCTCGATCGGCGGCAGCCCGGTGAAGTTCCACCTGCGGGTCGACGATGTCGATGCCTGGGTCGCCCGCGCCGAGGAGGCCGGGGCCACCGTGCTGCGCCACCCGAAGCTCGAATTCTTCGGCGAGCGCACCGCCCTTGTGGCCGATCCCTTCGGCTATTCCTGGTTCCTGGCCACCCCCGTCGAGGAGGTCAGCCCGCAAGAGATGCAGCGCCGCTGGCAGGCTGCGCTGGAGGGCGAGGCATGAGCGGTGCAAGGCAGGCCATCCTGCTCGCCCCCGGCGGCATGGTCCACGACTTCGCCAACCGCAGCGACCGGCCGGCCCGCTTCCTCAACATCACCACCCCCGGCGGCTTCGAGGCCATGATGCCGGTCATCGTCGCCTGGTTCCGCGACAATCCGTAGGACCGCTCCCGTCCGCCCTCAGCCGACGCCCTGCAGCTCCCGCGGCACCCCGCCGTTGAGCACGCGGCTGCCGTCCCTGCCGTAGACCACCATGTCGATCAGCGAGGTCGAGAAGATGCTCTCGAAATTGGTCACCATGTTCTCCTCGAAGACGCGGTCGAGGTACTTAGTGTCCATGAAGTGGAAGTAGAAGTCACCGACCCAGTCGGGTGGCAGGGAGAGCCCCATCTCGTAGCCCAGGACCCAGCCGGGCGTGCCGGTCAGCCCGGCATCGTCGTAGTAGCGCTTGAGCACGGCGATGACCTCGGCGACGGTCATGCCCGCCTTGACCTCGCTCTCGATGACGTCGAAGACACCGGCAGCCCGGGCCGTCAGCTCGGCCAGTTTCCGCGGCACCTCGCCCACGACGTAGCCGCGACAGACATTGGCGTGGTAGCGCTTGAAGACGCCGCAGAGATCGGCGCCCAGGTATTCGCCCTCCTGGATCACGCGCCGCCCGGCCATGCCGTGGCCCACCGGCACCGGCACACCGTCCTTCATGGGATGGGCGTTGAAGATCGGGATCAGTGCGGGAAACTCGCCGCCCTGCACCATCATCGCCGCCATGACCTGGCCGAACAGGTCGAGTTCGGTGATGCCCGGGCGCAGGTTGTCCATGATCGTCTGGTGGCCCACGGCGCAGATGCGCACCGCCTCCTCGATCGCCGCGATCTCGGCCGCCGATTTCACGCGGCGCACGCCACGCGTCACCGCCGTGGCGTCCACCACATTGGCGCCATGGGCGCGGAAGGCGCCCTCGAACATGGTGCTGATCGCCCGGTTCGGCAGGTAGCTCCAGAACTCCATGCCGACGGTGCCCTTCAGCCAGCCTTCGGCCTCCAGTTCGCCCATGATGAAGTCGAGGTTGGGCGCGGCCTCGCGCGACGGCAGCCAGCGGTTGTCGCGGGACACCGAGAACTGCTGGGTGACGCCCATCTCGGTCGGGTTGTCGAAGAAGATGAAGTGCTCGTGGTCGACATGGACCGCCGTGCCGAAGCACTGGGGGTAGCGCATCGGCGACTGGCCCTTGTACCAGCTCGCGAAATAGCCGTGCAGCCAGCAGACCACTTCGGGCGAGGTCACCCACATCAGGTCGATCCCGGCAGCCGCCATGGCCTCGCGCAGGCGAGTCAGCCGGCGGGCGTATTCGGCCTCGTCGAAGGCAAGCTGCTGGGCGCCCAGCGCCGACACGTCCGTGCCGCCGGGCGTCATGCCCAGGGCGATGTCGTTTCTCATCATCGCAACCTCTCGGGGATCTCTGGAAAGCGGGCCTGCGGACGCCTCTTCCCGGTCAGGGAAGGATCGTACCCTCGGCCGTGATCGTGGGACACATAGCGCAGGCCGGATAGTCGCCAAGGCCGATGCCGTTCTGCGCCAGTTCGGGAAGCCAGTCGGGGTTGCAGCCGCCGGGGCGGTCGGTGACGCGGGCGTCGGGCCCCAGCCACTGGGTCGAGATCGAGCGCCGCTGCAGCCCGGCCGGCAGGTCGCCCGAACCGCCGTGCACGGTCATGCCGTGGAAGACCAGCACGTCGCCGGGTTCCATGGGCCAGCCCAGGAACTCGAAGCGGTCGCGGTCGGCGCCCGAGAAGTCCGGCATCGGCATGAAGTCGATGTCCTCGATCTCGCGCTCGCCGCCCAGGTTCTGCTCGTCGAAGTTGGTCTGGGCCAGCGGCTTTTCCCAGAGATGGGAACCCCTGACGAACTCCAGTTCGGTTCCCGCCGGCACGGGGTCGAGCGCCGTCCAGATGCTCAGCGCCTGGCGGCCGTCGGCGCACCAGTAGGTCTGGTCCTGGTGCCAGGGCGTGCGCGACCGCGTGCCCGGCGAACGCACGAAGACCGTGGCGTAGAAGGCCAGCGCCGTGGGCGAAGCCATGAACCGCGCCGCCAGCGGCCCAAGGGGCGAGGCCAGCATGCAGCGCTCGTAGTGGGGGTTGTGGGCGACCGTGAGCTGGTCGTGGAACAGGTGGTCGCCGGTCGTCTCGTCACGCACCCAGTCGACCCGGCGGCTGGTCGGCTGCACCAGGTTGAGCGTTATGCCGTCGGCAAGCTCCCGGCGCCAGTGCTCGTTCAGGACTCCGCGCAGCACCACCGCGCCGTCGCGCCAGAACGCATCGATGTCCTCCTGGTCCACCGGAAACAGTTCGGACTTTTCCATGCCTTCCTCCCGCAGCGACACGCTGACCAGATCACAGCGCGCCCAACCCGACAAGATCGCTCGCAGCAAAGGACGAGCCCCTGCGCAGCGCGACCGGCAGGGCCTGCCGGCCGAAGATCGCAACCACGGCCAGTCAGGGACGAAAGCGGGCTGCTCGTCGGGACCCCCGGGGCAAGATTGCTCCATGGCGCCCGCACGAACGATTGGAGCGCACCGCGCAAGCGGCTACTCTTGCGCCGCACCACAATCCCCGGGGGGAGAACATCCATGAAGGCCGCCGTGCTGCGCGAGGTGAACAAGCCTCTTTCGATCGAGACCGTGTCGATCTCCAAGCCGAAATCGCACGAGGTCCTGGTGAGGACCGCCGCCTGCGGCGTCTGCCACAGCGACCTGCATTACATCGAGGGCAAGTACGCCGCCCCCCTGCCCACGATCCTGGGCCACGAGGCCGCCGGCGTCGTCGAGGCAGTGGGCAGCGAGGTCACCTACGTCAAGCCGGGCGACCACGTCATCACCTGCCTCAGCGTCTTCTGCGGTCATTGCGAGTACTGCACCACGGGCCGGCCGTTCTCCTGCCAGAACCCGGAAGTCGCCCGCGGCGAGGAGGACGAGCCGCGCCTGACCGAACCCAAGGGCGGCGATATGCACCAGTTCTACAGCCTGTCGGCCTTTGCCGAGCAGATGCTGATCCACGAACACGCCCTCGTGAAGATCCGCAAGGACATGCCGCTCGACCGCGCCGCGCTGATCGGCTGCGGCGTCACCACCGGCTTCGGCGCCGTCATCAACACCGCCAACATCGAGGTCGGTTCGACCGTCGCCGTGATCGGCTGCGGCGGCATCGGCCTCTCGGCGATCAACGGTGCGGCCATCGCCGGCGCCGGCCGCATCATCGCGGTCGACATCAAGGGCTCCAAGCTCAACCTCGCCAAACACTTCGGTGCGACCGACGTGATCAACACCGCCGAGGTCGATCCCGTCGAGGCGGTGCGCGAGATGACCGGCGGCGGCGTCGAATACAGTTTCGAGGCCCTAGGCCTGAAGAAGACCAGCGAGCAGGCCTTCCGCATGCTGCGCGCCTCGGGCATGGCCACGATCATCGGCATGGTGCCCGAGGGCGAGATGATCGAGGTCCATGGCGCCGACCTGCTCAGCGACAAGGTGCTGCGCGGCTCCAACATGGGCTCCAACCACTTCCGCGTCGACATGCCCCGCTATGTCGACTTCTACCTCAACGGCAAGCTCAAGCTCGACGACATGATCAGCCGCCGTGTGCCCATCGAGCAGATCAACGAGGCCTTCGCCGAAATGAAGACCGGCGAAGTCGCCCGCAGCGTCATCGTCTTCGACCATTGACGGGCACCGCGGCTCAGCATTTTCCCTTCCCCTCTCCCCTTGTGGGAGAGGGTTGCGCAGCCTTGGCCCGGCCGCAGGCCGTGCCTGGGCGAAGCTGGGTGAGGGGAAGCGGCGGTGGGGCATGCACGGAAGTACTTTTCCGCGCTGCCGCGCGTAAGTCCCCTCACCCCACCCTCTCCCACAAGGGGAGAAGGGAGAAGAACCCATGACCCCCGAGCGCATCGCCATCATCGGCAATGCGGGCGGCGGCAAGTCGACCCTTGCGCGCCGACTCGCGGTATCGCACGGCCTGCCGCTGACCGAGGTCGATAAGCTGCTGTGGAAGCCCGGCTGGGTCGAGGCGACGAACGAGGAGTACGAGGCCCAGCACGCGCCGCTGATCGCCGGCGAGTCCTGGCTGATCGAGGGCATGGGCAAGCTGGAGACGATTCCCGCGCGCCTGCTGCGCGCGACCTGGATCGTCGTCATCGACATGCCGCTCTGGATGCACTTCTGGCTCGCCGCCGAACGCCAGATCGAGCAGGCCCTGGGCACGCTGGAACACCCCATCGCGGGCCTGGGCGAACCCATCAGCACCAGGGACATGTTCGAAACCCTGTGGGAGACCGAACAGGAGTGGATGCCCACCATCCGCGCCGCCATCGATGCCGCCCAGGCCGCGGGGATCAAGGTCACGCGGCTGGCTTCGGTCGACGCCATCGACCCCTTCCGCGCCGAACACGCACCGGACTGACGCCGTGGCCGCCTCATCCTTCCGTCCGCCGCTCACCTTCCTCGACCTGCCGCTTTCGACCGTGTTCGGCAGGGGCGACATCGCCGTCGTCGGCCTGCCCTTCGACTGCGGCAACGATGCCACGCGTTTCGGCGCGCGCCTGGGTCCCAACGCCGTGCGCCAGGCCTCGATCCTCACGGCCGCATTGCTGGAGGATGCCGATCCCCATCCGATGGCGGCGCGCCGGGTGGTCGATGCCGGCAACGTCGACCTGCCGCTCTCCGACATCCATGGCGCCTTCGCCGCCATCGAGCGGGCGCTCGATGCCGTTCTCGACGCCGGCGCGACGCCGCTCACCCTGGGCGGCGACGGCGCGGTCAGCCTGCCGGTGCTGCGCGCCCTGGGCCGTCGCCATCCCGGACTTGCCGTGCTGCACCTCGATGCCCACACCGACGCCTGGCCCCTGCGCGGCAACGACCACTTCGACAACTCCAACCAGTTCACCCATGCCCTCAACGAGGGCCTGATCGATGTGGCGCACAGCCTGCACGTCGGCACGCGCGGCCCGGTCAACGCCACGCGGGCGATCCGTCACGCAGAGGCCCTGGGTTATGAAGTGATCCCATTCGACACCGTGCGCGCCTGGGGCGAGGAAAAGCTGCTCGCCCACCTGCACGCACGGCTCTCGGGCCGCCCGCTCTATCTCTGCTTCGACATGGACGTCTTCGATCCCTCGGTCGCGCCGGGCGTCGCGACGCCGACCCCCGGCGGCCTACTGCCCGCCGACGGCATCGCCCTGCTGCGCGGTCTCAAGGGCCTCGACATCGTCTGCGCGGACATCAACACGCCGACGCCGATCCACGACCCGTCGGGCGCCACCGCCGGACTCGCCGCGACCATTGCCGCCGAGTGCCTTGCGCTGCTGCGTTGAGGCGGCTCAGTCGCTGCGGGTGACCTCCCAAGGTTTCACCCACGCGCCCGCGACGCGCAGATCGATACCGGCGTCGTCCTCGATCACCCTGCACACGGTCATCTCGCCCGCGGCGGTACCGTAGCGTTCGCCCGCTTCGCGGAACCGCGCATGGGTCGCCTCGGTCAGTTCGTTGCGCGTGCCGGTCTCGTCCATCAGTTCCTTGATGAGCGAGAGATCCTTCAGGCACAGGGCGATGGGAAACGAGGGGTCGTAGTGCCCGGCAAAGATCGAGGGCACATCGTGCTGCAACACGAAGCTGTCGGCTGCGCCGCCCTTCATCACATCCCACCACACCTCGGGATCGAGACCCGCGAGCTTGGCCGTCACCATGGCCTCGCCGATAGCGGCCGCGTGGATCTTCCAGAGCTGGTTGTTGACCAGCTTGGCGACATAGCCGTTGCCGTAGGCGCCAACCTTGCGCAGCTCGCCCATCGCCTCGATGACGGGGCGCACCGCCTCGATGTCGGCATCCTCGCCGCCGACGAACATGGGCATGTCGCCCCGGATCGCCGCATCGACCGATCCGGTCACCGGCGCATCGACAGGCCGGCCGCCTCGGGCGCGGAAGTCGTCGGCCAGTTCGCGCATCAGGCGCGGGCTCGAGGTCGTCATGTCGATCCAGAGCTTGCCGTCGCAGGAGGTGGCGAGGAAACCGCCGGGACCGCGCACCACCTGCTCGACCTCCCTGGGGCCAAAGACCATGGTGACGGTGACGTCGCTACGCGCCATGACATCGGCGGCCGAGGCGCCGGCCTGCGCGCCCCTCGCGACCAGGGGCTCCATCGCCTCGGGGCGCACGTCGAACACGACCATCTCGAAGCCCGCACGCCGCACGTTGAGGGCCGCGTTGCGCCCCATGGTGCCCAGGCCGATGAAACCGACGATCATGCGTTGTTCTCCTGTGGATGCCCCAGGCACACCACCCGGAAGCCGCGCCCGCCTTCGTGCCGCAATCGGCCGTCCCTGCGCAAGCCGGACCTGCGCGGCGGCACGGTCAGGCGGGCTGCTCCAGCCCCACCTTCTTCAGCGCCGCCGCCTGCCTCTTTGCCAGCGCCTTCTCGTCGAAGCCCTCGATCAGGTCGTGGAACAGGCGGTACCAGTTCACTTCCGCCTTCAGGTGCAGGAAGACGCTGCCCAGGCCGATCGCTGCGCGGTCCATGAAGACGAACTCGCGCGGCACCTGCACCCCGCCCAGTTCGCGCAGCCGGCCGTGGACCTTGGAGGCGACGCGGGCGCCGTACATGCTGCCCTCGTCCTGGATGACGCGCGGCTTGTTCTCCAGCAGCGGCGCGTAGACGAACTGGGCCCACAGGTTGAGCGTGTCCACCACCTCGTCGGTCAGTCCCGTGAAGCCCCAGGTTTCGTAGGCGTGGACCGCAAGCGCGCGGTCGTCCTCCTGGATTGCGTGGTAGAGGTCGATGACGCCGGTGACGAAACTCGCCGGGAAGACGCGCACGCAGCCGAAGTCGAGCAGGTTGACACCCATGTCGGGGCGCACCTTGTAGTTGCCCAGGTGCGGGTCGCCGTGGATCACGCCGTAGCCGTAGAATGGCGCGTACCAGGCGCGGAACATGGCAAGTGCCAGTTCGTTGCGCTCCGCGATGGGCCGCTCGGTGACCCCCATCAGGGGCTCGCCCTCCAGCCAGCCCATGGTCAGCAACCGTTTGGTCGAAAGCTCGGGCACCACCCGGGGCACGCCGACGCGCGGCTCGTCTTTCAGCATCAGGCGGTAGAGGCTCTGGTGCCTGGCCTCCCGCGCATAGTCGAGTTCCTCGCGCAGGCGCGCGGCGATCTCCTCGTGGATGCGGCTGGGGTCGATCGCCCGGTCATAGCGGCGATAGACGGCAAAGATCAGCTTCAACTGCGAGAGGTCGGCCTCCACCGCCGACTGCATGTCCGGATACTGCAGCTTGCAGGCAAGCTGCTTGCCCTCGTGCGAGGTCGCGCGATGGACCTGGCCCAGCGAGGCTGCCGCCGCGGCCTCGTGCTCGAAACTCGCGAACTTCTTCTGCCAGTCCGGCCCCAACTCGGCCGACATGCGCCGGCGCACGAAGGGCCAGCCCATGGCCGGCGCGTTGGACTGGAGCTGGGCCAGCTCGCCGGCATATTCGGCCGGCAGGGCATCGGGAATGGTCGAGAGCAGCTGCGCGACCTTCATCAGCGGGCCCTTCAGCCCGCCCAGCGCCTTGCGCAGGTTGGCGGCCATGGCCACGTTGTCGGAGGGAACGCCGAACAGGCGGCCCGCCGCCATCCTGGCGCCGACGCGCCCCACCGAACCGCCGACGCGCGCGTAACGCGCCATGCGGCCCGACAGCCTGTTGGCCTCGTCGCTCACGTGGCCAGGGCCTCGAGTTCGTCGATCATGCCCTCGATCACCTTCAGCCCCATCGACCAGAAGGCCGGGTCAGAGGCGTCCAGCCCGAACGGCGCCAGCAGCTCCTTGTGCCGCTTGCTGCCCCCGGCCCGCAGCATGTCGAGGAAGCGTTCCTGGAAGCCGTCCTGCGCATCCTGGTAATGGGCGTAGAGCGCGTTCACCAGGCAGTCGCCGAAGGCGTAGGCATAGACGTAGAACGGCGAATGGATGAAGTGCGGGATGTAGGCCCAGTAGACGCGGTAGTCGTCGTCGAACTTCAGGGCCGGCCCCAGGCTCTCGACCTGCACCGCCATCCAGATGTCGCCGATCTCCTCGGGCGTCAGTTCGCCCTGGCGGCGGGCGTCGTGGACGCGCCGCTCGAACTCGCAGAAGGCGATCTGGCGCACCACGGTGTTGAGCATGTCCTCGACCTTGCCGGCCAGGATCGTGCGCCGTTTCTTCGGATCGCTCTCGGCGGCCAGCAGCCTGCGGAAGGCGAGCTGTTCGCCGAAGACCGAAGCCGTCTCGGCCAGCGTCAGCGGCGTATCGGCCAGCAGCGCGCCCTGCCCCGCCGCCAGCACCTGGTGGACGCCATGGCCCAGTTCGTGGGCCAGCGTCATCACGTCGCGCACCTTGCCCTGGTAGTTCAGCAGCACATAGGGGTGGGCCGAGGGTACCGTGGGATGGGCAAAGGCGCCCGAGGCCTTGCCCTCGCGCACCGGTGCGTCGATCCAGCCCTTCTCGAAGAAACCGCCGGCGATCTCGGCCATCCTGGGCGAGAAGGCGCCATAGGCCTCCAGCACCGTCGAGCGGGCCGTAGCCCAGGGGATCTCCTTGTCCTCGTCGTCGGGCAGCGGCGCGTTGCGGTCCCACCAGTCGAGCTTCTCGCCGCCCATCCAGCGGGCCTTCAGCGCGTAGTAGCGGTGCGACAGGCGGGGATAGGCCTCGCGCACGGCCTCGACC
This sequence comes from Pseudomonadota bacterium, assembly GCA_027592745.1. Classification (GTDB taxonomy): domain Bacteria; phylum Pseudomonadota; class Alphaproteobacteria; order SP197; family SP197; genus CALGGB01. The sequence continues at coordinate 13,084 of JAQCLG010000037.1, forward strand.
AGGGCGTCGACGACCGCGTCCTCGACCTGGTTGGAAAGGTTGCGGTAGCTGATCGGGCGGGAGAAATGGCGCCAGCCGTCGTCGATCGCCTTGGACTTGGCCAGCGTGTTAGTGACCAGCGAGAACAGCCGGATGTTGGCCGCAAAGACCCGCGAAACCTCCTTGGCCGCGGCCTTGCGCTTGGCAGCATCGGGCGAGGACAGCAGGTCCAGCGCCTCGGCCTCGGTCATGGTCTTGCCGTTGATCGTGAAACGCAGGCCCGCAACGGTCTCGTCGAACAGGCGCGACCAGGCGCCGTCGCCCACGACCGACAGCTCGTGGAGCATTTCCTCGGCCTCGTCGGAAAGCTGGTGCGGACGGAAGGCGCGCACCTCCTCCAGCCAGGGGCGGTAGCGGGCGACCCCTTCGTGTTCCAGCAGCCCGGCCATGGTCGCATCCTCGATGCGGTTGAGCTCCAGGCCGAAGAAGATCAGGCGGCCGGAGATGTCGTTGATCTTCTCGCCGATGCCCTGCTGGAACTGGCCGATCGCGGCATCGGACATGTTGCCGGCATAGAGCAGCTGGGCATAGCTGCCGATGCGGCCCATGGTCTCCTGCAGCGCCTCGTAACGCGCGATCGCCCCTGCCAGCCCGGCGCCGTCCAGTGCCGTGACCCTGCCCTTGAAGTCCTTCTCGAAGGCCGCCGCTTCCCGCGCCGCACTCTCGAGATCGGCCGCCAGCGCTGGGTCCCCGGTCGAGGCATAGAGATCGCTCAGATCCCATTCGGGAAGATCGCCGAGGCGGACGGCATCGGGCATGGGGCACTCCTGGAGGGCTGGGGCGTTGAACAAACGAACCCTTCATATGGGGAGGGATACGGGCTTCGCCACGGCCCGGATTGCCCGGCGGGCTCCTTCACCCTATCTAGACTGGCAGGACAAGGCGCAAAACGGGGCAACGCATGAACCAGCAGGCATGGCCGAATCTGGCCACGATGTTCTTCGATGCGGCCGCCCGTCACGGCGACCGGCCGTTCCTGTGGTCCAAGCACGACGGTCTCTGGCGTCCCCAGAGCTGGACCGAGGTGGCCGAGGAGGTGCGCCGCCTCTCGGCCGGCCTGACCAGCCTGGGCGTCAACGAGGGCGACCGCGTCGTCCTGGTCAGCGAGAACCGGCCCAACTGGGTGGTCGCCGACCTGGCGATCATGGCCGCCGGGGCGATCACGGTGCCGGCCTACACGACCAACACGCAGGACCTCCAACACCACGTTCTCTCAGACAGCGGCGCCAGGGTGGTGCTGGTCTCCACGGCGGCGCTGGCGCGCGCCGTCCTGCCCGCGGCCGAACGCGCCGGCACGCCTACCCTGATTTCCATGGAGCAGGTCGAAAGCACCGGCGGCGTCACTGTCCTGCACTGGGACGAGGCCAAGGCGCGCGGGCAGGCCGCTGCCGCCGAGGTCGAGGCACGCGCCGCCCGGGTCGGGCGCGACGACATCGCCTGTTTCATCTACACCTCGGGCACCGGCGGCCTGCCCAAGGGCGTCATGCTCTCCCACCACGCCGTGCTCTCGAACGTGCGCAGCATCCATCTGGGCTTCGAACCCCTGCTGTCGGGTGTCGAGACTTTCCTCTCGTTCCTGCCGCTCTCGCACTCCTACGAGCACACCTGCGGACTCTACTTCCCGATCGCGATCGGCGCGGAAATCTACTACGCCGAGGGCGCCGATACCCTGGTCGCCAACATGCCCGAGACGCGGCCCACGATCATGACCTGCGTGCCGCGCCTCTACGAGGTCATGCGCCAGCGAATCCTGGCCGGCGTCACCCGCCAGGGCGGCAAGAAGGAGCAGTTGTTCAACAAGGCACTGCACCTGGGCACCAGGCGGCTGGAGGGCGAGAGCCTGGGGCCGCTCGGCTGGATCCAGGACAAGGTCCTCGACAGGCTGGTGCGCGACAAGGTGCGCGACCGCTTCGGCGGCCGCCTCAAGGCCATGGTCTCGGGCGGGGCGCCGCTCAATCCCGATGTCGGCACCTTCTTCCAGGCGCTGGGCGTCACCCTGCTGCAGGGTTACGGCCAGACGGAATCGGCGCCGGTGGTCAGCGTCAACCTGCCCGACCGGATCAAGATGGCGACCGTCGGGCGCCCCCTGCCCGAGGTCGAGGTCAGGATCGCCGAGGACGGCGAGATCCTGGTGCGCGGCGGCCTGCTGATGTCGGGCTACTGGAACAGCCCCGAGGCGACCGCCGAGGTCCTGCGCGACGGCTGGCTCCACACCGGCGACATCGGCCACTTCGACAAGGACGGCTTCCTTGCCATCACCGACCGCAAGAAGGACCTGATCGTCAACTCCGGCGGCGACAACATCGCGCCCCAGCGCGTCGAGGGCATCCTCAACCTCGAACCCGAGATCGCCCAGTCGATGGTCGTGGGCGACAAGCGGCCCTATCTGGTCGCCGTCCTGGTACCCGATGAGGGTTTCGTCGCGCAGTTCCGCCGCGAGCACAAGGATGCGCCGGCCAACCTGGCCGAACTGCGCAGCAACAAGGCCTTCCTTGCCGCGATGCGCGAGGTGGTCGACCGGGCCAACCAGAATCTGGGCGCCATCGAGAAAGTGAAGCGTTTTCTGGTGGCAAACGGAGCGTTTTCGGTGGAAAATAGCCAGATGACGCCGACCCTGAAGGTACGCCGTCACATGGTCCGGGACGCTTACGGCGACGAACTCGACGCCCTCTACCACGGCTCCCGCTGAACATCCTGCATCCCGATTTGGTCCAGCACTTGCGAGTGCTTGCGTTTTTCTGTTTCGATGTGGTACGAAACGGCGGGATTGTTCCGCTTCGGAACAGGAAGGTGGCATGGCTCGCACGGTTTTGATCGTCGACGACGATCCGGTTCAGCGTCGACTCTACAGTGAAATCATCGCTTCGATGGGTTTCCGGGCTCTCACCGCCGACGATGGCGAGGGGGCGCTCGACCTGTTGCTCGACATCAACAACGCCGACAAGCCCGACGCGGTGCTGCTCGACCTCAACATGCCCGGGGTCGACGGCATGACCGTGATGGAGCGGGTCGTGCCGGTGCAGCCGGACCTTCCGATCGTCGTGCTGACCGGTCACGGCGGCGTCGACATCGCGGTCAAGGCGATGCGCGCCGGTGCCGGCGACTTCCTTGTAAAGCCGGTTTCACCCGAGCGGCTCAAGGTCACCCTCGACAACTCCATGAAGCTCACCTCGCTGCGCGGCGAGGTCTCGCGCCTGCAGCGCCAGGCCGACGGCGAGATCCGCAGCGACGACATCGTCGGCACCAGCGACGCCCTGCGCGCGACCATCGACCTTTCGATGCGCGCCGCCCAGTCGCAAATTCCCGTGCTGATCGAGGGCGAAAGCGGCGTCGGCAAGGAACTGATCGCCCGTTTCGTGCAGTCCAACGGCCCGCGCGCCGGCAAGCCCTTCGTCACCGTCAACTGCGGCGCCATCCCCGACAACCTGATCGAGAGCCTTCTGTTCGGCCACGAGAAGGGCTCCTTCACCGGCGCCACCGGCAAGCACATCGGCAAGTTCGAGGAAGCCTCCGGCGGCACGCTGTTCCTCGACGAGATCGGCGAACTCAAGGCCGACATGCAGGTCAAGCTGCTGCGCGCCCTGCAGGAAGGCACCATCGACCCGGTCGGCAGCCGCAAGACCGTGCAGGTCGACGTGCGTTTCGTCGCCGCGACCAACCGCGATCTCTTCCAGATGGTCCAGGAAGGCACCTTCCGCGAGGACCTCTACTACCGCATCAACGTCTTCCCGCTCCATGTCCCACCCCTGCGCGAGCGGCGCCAGGACATCCCGGAGCTGGTCAACCACTTCGTCACGCGTTTTGCCGCCCTGGAGCGCAAGCAGGTCGCCAGCGTCGATCCCAAGGCGATGGACATGCTGCTGGGCTACCCCTGGCCCGGCAACGTGCGCCAGCTCGAGAACGCCGTCTTCCGCGCCGTCGTGCTGTGCGACGGGCCGCAGCTCTCGACCACCGACTTCCCCCACATCGCGCGCGCCCAGGGCGTGCCGCTGGAGGGGCTGATCGGCGCCGGCACGCGCGCGGCACCTGCCCCAGCCAACAACGGCCATGCCAACGGCGGCTTGCCGATCCTGGGCGGCGACGGCGAGGTCCGCGCCCTCTCGGACGTCGAGGCCGACGTCATCCGCTACGCGCTGACCCACTACCGCGGCCAGATGTCGCGCGTCGCCCGGCGCCTAGGCATCAGCCGCTCGACGCTCTACCGCAAGGTCCGCGACCTCGGCATCGAGGGCATCGAGGGCGAGGCCTGAGCTCCGCGGCCTCCGCAATCGCCGCGAATGTCGCACCCCGTAGGTGCGATCGCCCGGACGTAATAGCGTTTCCGAGGCGCCAACAACGGAGAGCCACAGCGTGACACAAGCCGGGGTTTCCCTCGACGACCGCTACATCAGCGAGAGCGGGCGCGTGCTGATGTCGGGCACCCATGCGCTGGTCCGCCTGCCCATGCTGCAGCATGCCCGCGATGTCGCCGCCGGGCTCAACACCGCCTGTTTCATCACCGGCTACCGCGGCTCGCCGCTGGGCGGCCTCGACACCGCTCTGTGGCAGGCACAGCGCTTCACCACCGAACATGCACATGTGATCCGCCCGGCGGTCAACGAGGACCTCGGCGCCACGGCGGTCTGGGGCAGCCAGCAGACCGACCTGTTCGACGACGCCACGGTCGATGGCGTCTTTGCCCTGTTCTACGCCAAGGGCCCCGGCATCGACCGTTCGGGCGATGCCCTTAAGCACGGCAACACCGCCGGCACCTCGCGCCACGGCGGCGTCCTGGTGCTGGCCGGCGACGACCACACCTGCAAATCCTCGACCAGCGCGCACCAGAGCGAATTCGCCCTGATCGACGCCATGATCCCGGTCCTGCATCCCTCCGGTGCCCAGGAGTTCCTCGACTACGGCCTGCTCGGCTGGGCGATGTCGCGTTTTGCCGGTCTCTGGGTCGGCATGAAACTGGTCTCCGAAACGGTCGACACCACCACGGTCGTGACGCTCGATCCCGACCGCCCCGCCATCGCCGCGCCGCAGGACACTGTGCTTCCCGAGGGCGGCGTCCACATCCGCTGGCCCGACGGCGCGCTGGAGAAGGAGGAGCGCCTGCACCGCTGGAAGCTCGACCTCGCCCAGGCCTTCGCACGCGCCAACGGCATCGACCGTGTCGTGATCGATGCGCCCCGGGCCAGGCTCGGCATCGTCACGGTGGGCAAGTCCTATCCCGACGTGCGTCAGGCGCTCGACGAACTGGGGCTCGACGATGCTGCGGCGTCAGCCCTGGGCATCCGTCTCTACAAGGTCGGTTTGCCCTGGCCGCTGGAGCCGCAGGGCCTGCGGACCTTCGCGCAAGGTCTCGACGAGATCCTGGTGATCGAGGAAAAGCGCGCCCTCATCGAACCCCAGATCCGCGACATCCTCTATCCCCTGCCCGACGGCCAGCGCCCCGCCGTGATCGGCAAGAAGGACGAGAGCGGCGCGGTGATCCTGCCCTCGTGGAACGAACTCTCGCCCGCCATGATCGCCGGCGTGATTGCCGCATGCCTGCAGTGCCACAGCGATGCCGGGGCGCTCGCCCCCCGCGTCGCGCGCCTGCTCGAGCGCCTTGCCGCCGAAAAGGGCGAGGCCGCCCCGCTCAGCCGCATTCCCTACTTCTGCTCGGGCTGCCCGCATTCCAGTTCGACCCGCATCCCGCAGGGCAGCGAGGCCTTCGCCGGCATCGGCTGCCACTACCTGGTGCAGGCGATGGACCGCAACACCATGACCTTCACCCAGATGGGCGCGGAGGGCGCCAACTGGATCGGCCTCTCGCCCTTCCGCGCGATCGACCACGTCTTCGTCAACATCGGCGACGGCACCTATGTCCATTCCGGCCTGCTGGCGATCCGCGCCGCGGTCGCGGCCAAGGTCAACGTCACCTACAAGATTCTCTACAACGACGCCGTCGCCATGACCGGCGGCCAGACCGCCGAAGGCCATCCCGGCGTCGATGCCATCACCCACCAGCTTCACGGCGAAGGCGTCACGCGCATCGTTGTCGTCAGCGACGAGCCGGAGAAGTACGGCCCGGCCTACGACTTCGCCGCCGGCGTCACCCTCCACCACCGCAGCGAACTCGACCGGGTGCAGCAGGACCTGCGCACCATCCCCGGCGTCACCGCGCTGATCTACGACCAGCTCTGCGCCACCGAGAAACGCCGCCGGCGCAAGCGCGGCACGCTGGCCGATCCCGACCGCCGCGTCTTCATCAACGAGGCGGTCTGCGAGGGCTGCGGCGACTGCGGCCGGACCTCCAACTGCCTCTCGGTCATCCCCGTGGAGACCGAGTTCGGGCGCAAACGCCAGATCGACCAGTCCTCCTGCAACAAGGACATGACCTGCGTCGACGGCTTCTGCCCGAGCTTCGTCACCGTCGAGGGCGGCACCCCGCGCAAGCCCAGGGCCGCCGAACTGGGCGACCTGCTCGGCCAGTCCCTGCCCGATCCCGACCTGCCCGGCCTGGAGCGGCCGTGGTCCGTGCTGATCGCGGGCGTCGGCGGCACCGGCGTCGTCACCATCGCCCAGCTCCTGGCCTGGGCCGCCCACATCGACGGCCGCGGCGTCGTCGTGCTCGACCAGATCGGCCTGGCCCAGAAATACGGCGGCGTCACCAGCCATGTCCGCATCGCCGCCTCGCCCGAGGGCCTGCATGCCTCGAAGATCGGCGTCGGCGGCGCGGACCTGTTGCTGGGCTGCGACCTCGTGCAGGCCGCCAGCGCCGAGGTCGTCGCCCGTTGCGATGCCGGCCGCACCACCACCGTGCTCAACGACCACGGCTCGCCGACCGGCGATTTCACGCGCCAGCCCGATGCCGTCTTCCCCGGCGATCTGCTCAACGCCCGCCTCGACCGGGCCAGCAGCAGGGTCATCCGCCACGACATCACGGCCTGGGCCACCACCCTGTTCGGCGACAGCATCGCAGGCAACACCATGCTGCTGGGCGCTGCTTGGCAGGCCGGGCAGCTGCCGCTTTCGCTCGACGCCATCGAACAGGCGATCGCGCTCAACGGCGTCGCCGTCGAAGGCAACCGCCGCGCCTTCCGCATCGGGCGCCTGGCCGTGGCGGCACCCGAACGGGTCGCGCAGGCCGTAGTGCATACCCGGCCGCCGGCGCCCGATCGCGCCATCGCCGAGGGTCTCGACGCCATCGTCGCCCGGCGTATCGACTACCTGACCCGCTACCAGGACGCGGCCTATGGCGCGCGTTACGGCGCCCTCGTCGCCCGTGTCGCAGCCGCCGAACAGGCCGTGCTGCCCGGTGAGAGCGCGCTCACGCAGGCGGTCGCGCGCGGCTACCACAAGCTGCTGGCCTACAAGGACGAATACGAGGTCGCCCGGCTCTACAGCGACGGCGCCTTCCGCGCGCAGCTTGCCGCGGCCTTCGAGGGCAAGCAGAAGCTTTCCTTCCATCTCGCCCCGCCCCTGCTGGCGCGTACCGACCCTGCGACCGGCCGGCCGGCCAAGCAGCGCTTCGGTCCCTGGGTGATGACCGCCTTCGGCCTGCTCGCCCGCCTCAAGGGGCTGCGCGGCAGCGCCTTCGACCCCTTCGGACGCACGGCCGAACGGCGTGCCGAGCGGGCGCTGATCACGGCCTATGAAGCCGATGTCGCCCTGATCCTCGATGCCCTGACGCCGGCCAACCACCGCCTTGCCGTTGCCCTGGCCGACCTGCCCCAGGAGATCCGCGGCTTCGGTCCGATCAAGATGGCCGCCATCGAGAAGGCCGCCGCCAGGGCGGCCCAGCTTCGCGATGTCCTGGTGCGCCAGACTGCGGAGCGCCAGGTCGCAGCCGAGTGAACACCATTAGGAAACAGCCATGAACAGACGCGCAAGCAGCGGTGTCGCCGTGATCGTGGGAGTCGGCGCCGGTCTGGGCGCGGGCCTGGCCCGGCGGTTCGTCGCCGGCGGCATGGAGGTCGCCATCGCCTCGCGCGATGCCGGGCGCGCACGGCATCTGGCCGAGCAGACCGGCAGCCACGGCTATGCCTGCGACGCGACCGACGAGGCCAGCGTCGACCAGTTCTTCCGCCAGGTCGCGGGCGAACTCGGCGAACCCGGCCTCGTCGTCTACAACGCCAGCGGCTTCCTGCGGAAATCGGTGCTGGAGATCGAGGCCGACGAATTCGAGAACCAGTGGCGCACCACCTGCATGGGCGGCTTCCTCGTGGGGCGCGAGAGCGCGCGCCGCATGGTCGCCCACGGCGGCGGCACGCTGATCTTCACCGGCGCCACGGCCTGCTACAAGGGTTCGGCCAACTTCTCGGGTTTCGCCGTGGGCAAGTTCGGCCTGCGCGGCCTGGCCCAGAGCATGGCGCGCGAGCTGGGTCCCAGAAAGGTCCACGTCGCCATCGTCAACATCGACGGCGAGATCAACGGCCCGGCCCACGCCCACGAGATTCCCGAAAAGGGCATCGACGCCCTGCTCGATCCCGACGCCATCGCGGAGACCTACTGGTCCCTGCACATGCAGCACCCCACCGCCTGGACCCACGAGATCGACCTGCGACCGGCGATCGAGCGCTGGTAGCGCCAGCCCTTCCGTCATCCCGGCCGAAGCGAAGCGAAGAGCCGGGACCCATGCCGGAACGCCTACATTGGCGCCGGCGCTCGTGTTGGCGCTCCGGCATGGGTTCCGGATCGGCGGTCGCTACGCTCCCTTGTCCGGGATGACACCATTGGGGAGGTGGCGGCTTGCCCCTCAATACACCTTGCCGCTTTCCTCCAGCGCCTTCTCGTGCTCGGCGCGGCGGGCCTCGCCGGCCTGGAAGGCGGCCTTCTGCTCGGGCGCGGCTTCCTTCTGGTGCTTGTCCTTGTACTCGCCGTAGGGCATGCCGTAGACGATCTCGCGCGCCTCGTCGTAGTCGATCTCCACGCCACGTGTTTCTGCCGAGGCGCGGTACCACTTGGCCAGGCAGTTGCGGCAGAAATCGGCAAGGTTCATCAGGTCGATGTTCTGCACGTCCGGGTGCGCCTGGAGATGGTCGCGCAGGCGGCGGAAGACGGCGGCCTCGATCTCGGTCCTGGTTGCGTTGTCCATCATGTTTCTCCAGCTTCCTGTGATTGCGTGCCTGTGATGTGGGGATGGCCCCGACCGACTCAAGGGAGACCGGCCAGGGTGCGCTCGCGCAGCATCGCAACCACGGCCGCCACCGCCCGGTCGTGGTCGCCCTTGCCTCCGGCATCGGCATAACGGCGCAGCTGCGCGTCGGCGCTGGTGCCGCGGGCGGCGATCTCGCGGGCGCGCCGGACTTCGGCCAGGCAGCCGAGCGCCTCGGCATCCTCGGCGACCAGCGCGATGAGCTCCTCGACCAGTTCGTCCAGCGGCACCAGGCTGCGCTTGCCGAAATCGACCAGGTGGGCGCCCGCGCCATGGCGCTGCGCAAGCCACCGGTTCTCCTCGATCAGCAGGTTGGGATACTCGCGCCAGCGCTGGTTCGACTGGCGCAGCCGCCAGAGCATGCGCAACAGGCTCTGGAACAACGCCGCGATCGTCAGCGCGTCCTCCAGCTCCGTGCAGACGTCGGAGATGCGCATCTCCAGGGTGGGAAACCTAGCGCTCGGCCGCAGGTCCCACCAGATCTTGGAGCCGTCCTCGATCAGGCCGGAGCTGGTCAGGTGCTCGATCAGCCTCTCGTACTCCGACCAGCTCGCCAGCGGCTCGGGCAGGCCGGTGCGCGGCAGGGCATCGAACACGGTCAGGCGGTAGCACTTCAGCCCGGTATCGGCGCCCTGCCAGAACGGCGAGGAGGTCGACAGGCAGAGCAGATGGGGCAGGAAGTAGCGCACCTGGTTCATCAGGTCGATGCGCGCGTCGGGATCGTCGATGCCGACATGGACATGCATGCCGCAGATCAGCAAGCGCCGCGCCGCCGCCTGCATGTCCCGCGCCAGCCCGTCGTAGCGTTCCTTGGGAACATGGTCGAGGTTGCGCCAGTCGGCGAAGGGATGGGTCGAGGCCGCGATCGGCGCCAGCCCGTGGCGTGCCGCGACACGCGCCACACCGCCACGCAGCCGCACCAGCTCGGCACGGGCCGCAGCGATGTCCTCGCAGACGCGGGTGCCGATCTCGATCTGGGCTCGCAGGAACTCCGGCGTCACCTGGTCAACCAGTTCGGCGACGCACTCCTCCATCAGCGCCTCGGGCGGCGAGGCCGCCAGCGCCCCGGTCTCCCGCTCGACGAGCAGGTACTCCTCCTCGATGCCCAGCGTGAAGGCAGGTTCGGCGGGCATCGTTCAGGTGCCCCGGTGGAAGACCGCGGGATCGGCCAGGACATGGCCGAAGGCCTCGGCCAGGATGTCGGTCCAGCGCGCGATGCCCGCCTCGTCGGCGATGCAGTCCTGGCGGATCTCGATCTGGATGTTGGCGCGGCCGGCGCGCGCGGCATGGGTCGGCATGGAATAGCCGTGGGGCGAGGCCCCTGAATAGGGTTCGTTGTCGCCGACGCAGAGATCGCCGCGGTTGCGCAGGACATGCAGCAGCGGCAGCGCCATGCGCCCGTCCCGGTCCCACAGGATGCCGATTTCCCAGGGCCTGGGTGCCTGCCCCATGACCGGTGTGAAGCTGTGCATCATGATGACCGGAGGCACCTTGTCGCCGCGCGCCTCGACGCCGTCGATCACAGCAGCGCAGGCCTCGTGGTAGGGCCAGTAGCAGGCGTCCGCCCGGTCGGCCTTGTCCTGGTCGGACAGCGCTGCGTTGCCAGGCACCGGCACGCCGTCGCTCATCGGCAGGAAGGCTTCCATGTCATGCAGGTGGCGGTTGCAGTCGACCACCAGGCGCGAGTAGCCCGCCAGCACCGCCGGGGCGTCGAAGTGGCGCGCCAGGCGCCGGGTGATCTCGCCCGCGCCGATGTCCCAGGCGATGTGGCGCTCCAGGTCGGCCCCGCTCAGGCCGAGGTTGTCGAGCCCCTCGGGCACGCGGTTGCTGGCGTGGTCGCACAGGAACACCACCAGGCTGGGACCGTGCGGATTGACGATCTCGTAGGGCGGAGGATCGTCGGGTCCAAGCAGCGGATCGCCGGGGGCGCGGGAATCGGTGAAGCCGTCGCGTCGTACAGGGTCCATGGCGCGCGACTATACCCAGCGCGGCGGCAGGCCAGAAGGCCCGATCGGCCGGGGCCGTCTTGCCGCGTGACCGGCCCGCCCGGCCATGCCACAACCCCGGGTGCTTTCTGCACCGCCTCCCCTGTGGCAGCCTGCCGGACGACATGATCGACAACGCCCGCCCATTCCTGCGCCAGCTCTTCGATGCCGCCGTGTCCGCCGCCGCGGCGCAGACCTGCATCGCCGGCCGCCTTCCCGCACCCCCCAGGGGGCGCACCATCGTCGTGGGCGGCGGCAAGGCCGCTGCGGCCATGGCGCGCGCCGTGGAGGAGGCCTGGCAGGGCGAGATGTCCGGACTGGTCGTCACGCCCTACGGCCACGGCACGCCGACCCGGCGCATCGAGGTCGTCGAGGCGAGCCACCCGGTGCCCGATGCCGCAGGCCGCGACGGCGCCCGCCGCCTGCTCGAAAGCGTCCAGGGCCTGACCTCCGACGACCTCGTGTTGTGCCTCATCTCGGGCGGCGCCTCCGCCCTGCTCGCCCTGCCTGCGCAGGGTATCGCCCTGGAGGAAAAGCAGGCGGTCAACAAGGCGCTGCTGCGCTCGGGCGCGACGATCCACCAGATGAACTGCGTGCGCAAACACCTCTCGGCGATCAAGGGCGGACGCCTTGCCGCCGCCGCCGCTCCTGCGCGCGTCGTGACACTCGCCATCTCCGACGTGCCCGGCGACGATCCCTCCGTGATCGGCTCGGGCCCCACGGTCGCCGATCCCACGACACGCGAACAGGCATCGCGCCTGATCCGCGACTTCGGCATCGATGCCCCGGCGTCCGTCCTGGCACGGCTCGACGATCCCGCAAGCGAGACGCCCAAGCCCGGCGACAGCCGCCTGGCCGGCGGCACGGTGGAGATCCTGGTCACGCCGCGCGACGCCCTCCAGGCCGCCGCCGATCTGGCCCGCAGCCATGGCGTCACACCCGTGGTCCTGGGCGACACCATCGAAGGCGAGGCGCGCGACGTCGCGCTGGTCCACGCCGCCATCGCCCGCGAACTGGCGCTGCACGATGCTCTGGGTGCCAAACCCGCCGTCATCCTTTCGGGCGGCGAGACCACCGTGACCCTGCGCGGCGATGGCGGCAGCGGCGGGCGCAACCAGGAATTCCTGCTGGCGCTGGCCGTCGCCCTCGACGCCCGCGCAGGCATCCATGCCCTGGCCGCCGATACCGACGGCATCGACGGTTTCAGCAGGGCCGCGGGCGCGCTGATCGGCCCCGATACCCTGGCGCGTGCCCTGGCCCTGGGTTTCGACGCGCGCGACTGCCTTGCCCGCCAGGACAGCGGCGGCTTTTTCGAGGCCCTCGACGACGCCATTGTCACCGGGCCGACACGGACCAATGTTAACGATTTCCGAGCCATTCTGGTCGCCCCGGGCGGCGCCACGTCAACCTAGGACAGCATCATGCGACGTCAGCGACAGGCCAAGATCGTCGCCACCCTCGGTCCGGCCACCTCCTCGCCCGAGGCGATCCGCGCGCTGTTCGAGGCCGGCGCCGACGTCTTCCGCCTCAACATGAGCCATGGCAGCCAGGCCGACCATCGCGCGCGCTACGAAGTGCTGCGCGGCCTTGAGGCCGATTTCGGCCGACCCATCGCCGTGCTCGCCGACCTGCAGGGCCCCAAGCTCCGGGTCGGCACCTTCGCCGACGGCGAGATCGACCTGGAACGCGGCCAGGCCTTCCGCCTCGACCTCGACCCCGCGCCCGGCGATGCCGGCCGCGTCAACCTGCCCCACCCGGAGATCTTCGCGGCGATCGAACCGGGCACGCGGGTGCTGCTCAACGACGGCCGTGTCGTGCTCGAGGTGCGCTCCTGCGGCCCCGACCATGCCATCACCGAGGTCATCGCCGGCGACGGCCTGTCGAACCACAAGGGGCTCAACCTGCCCGGCGTGCTGCTGCCCATCCCGGCGCTGACCGACAAGGACCGCAAGGACCTCACCTTCGCGCTGGAACTGGGCGCCGACTGGATCGCGCTGTCCTTCGTTCAGCGGCCCGAGGACATCGCCGAAGCCCGCAGCCTGGTGCGCGGCCGCGCCGGCATCATGGCCAAGCTGGAAAAACCCTCCGCCATCGCCAGCCTGGAACCCATCGTCGAACTCTCCGACGCGATCATGGTTGCGCGCGGCGATCTCGGCGTCGAACTGCCGCCCGAGGAGGTTCCCGGCCTGCAGAAGCGCATCGTGCGGGCCTGCCGCCTTGCCGGCAAGCCGGTGGTCGTTGCCACCCAGATGCTCGAATCGATGATCGAATCGCCGACCCCGACCCGCGCCGAGGCCTCCGATGTCGCCACCGCCGTCTACGACGGCGCCGATGCCCTGATGCTCTCGGGCGAAACCGCCGTCGGCGAATATCCCACCGAGGCGGTCGCCATGATGGACCGCATCATGAAGGCGGTGGAACACGACCCGCTCTACGACAGCCTGACCACCGACCCGGAGGCGACCAGCGCGGACGCCATCTCGGCGGCGGCCAAGCAGGTCACCGAAACCATCGGGGCAGCCGCGATCGTTGCCTATTCGATGACCGGCAGCACCACCCTGCGCGCCTCGCGCGTGCGCCCGGAGGTGCCGATCCTGGGCCTGACGCCGCGCATCGAATCGGCGCGTCGTCTGGCGCTCGCCTGGGGCGTCCATTCCGTGCACACCGAGGATGCCCAGGACTTCATCGACATGGTCCACAAGGCCAGCGCCATCGCCCGCGCCGAAGGTTTCGCGAAATCCGGCGACCGCCTCGTCATCACCGCCGGCGTCCCCTTCGGAACCCCCGGCTCGACCAACACCCTGCGCATCGCCTGGGTCGATTAGAGCGTTTCCTGTTTGTGGGGAATCGAATGGGGATTCCCGAGGTGTTCTGGATGTGATTCAAGATGC
>JAQCLG010000038.1 GCA_027592745.1 Pseudomonadota bacterium
TTGAGGCCAAGCTGCACGAAGAACAGCGCCAGCGCTCGGCTGCGACCCGGACTCACGGTGGTCTTCCAGATCAGCCACAGGGCGAAACCCAACGAGACGTAGAGCGCGGTCCAGACCGGGGCGAAGACCCAGGCCGGCGGGTTCCAGGGGGCCTTGGCAAGGCCGTCGTACCAGCTTCCCGGGCCGGCCTGCGTGGCGATGGCGCCCAGCCCGGAGACGGCCAGGCAGATCAGGATCGCGACCGGCAGCGCAAGCCACCGCCTCAGGCTGGACCCGCTCTGCGGCGTGGCCACGGTTCAGAACCCCGTCAGCGACCGACCTTGGCCGGCGCCTTGGGTTTGGGCTTGCGCCTGCTCGTCTTGGTGCCGCCGCTGGTGAAGTCGCGGGTGACGAACTCGAAGTCGAGTTTGTCGTCCTCGCCGACCACGACGCGGACCCGGCCGCCGCCGACCAGACTGCCGAAGAGCAGTTCGTCGGCAAGCGGCTTCTTGACCGATTCCTGGATGACGCGGCCCAGGGGACGGGCGCCGAAGTTCTCGTCGTAGCCATGGCGGCCGAGCCATTCGCGGGCCTCGGTCGTCAGCTCGATGGTGACGCCGCGGTCGGCGAGCTGGGCCTCGAGCTGCTTGACGAACTTGTCGACGACATGGCCGATCGTCTCGCGCGAGAGCGGGCTGAAGCTGACGATGGCATCGAGCCTGTTGCGGAACTCCGGCGTGAACAGCTTCTCGATGGCTTCCTTGTCGTCGCCTTCCCGCTTGGAACGCCCGAAGCCGATGGCGGGCCGGGCGAGATCGGCGGCACCGGCATTGGTCGTCATGATGAGCACGACGTTGCGGAAGTCGATCTTCTTGCCGTTGTGATCGGTGAGCTTGCCGTAGTCCATGATCTGCAGCAGGACGTTGAAGAGGTCGGGATGGGCCTTCTCGATCTCGTCGAGCAGCAGCACGACATGGGGGTTCTGGTCGACCGCGTCGGTCAGCAGGCCGCCCTGGTCGAAGCCGACATAACCCGGCGGAGCGCCGATCAGGCGTGAGACGGTGTGGCGCTCCATGTATTCGGACATGTCGAAGCGCACGAGTTCGACGCCCATGATCGCCGAGAGCTGGCGTGCGACCTCGGTCTTGCCGACACCCGTGGGGCCGGCGAACAGGTAGCTGCCGATCGGCTTCTCGGGCTCGCGCAGACCGGCGCGGCTCAGCTTGATCGCATCGGCAAGCTGGTCGATGGCGCTGTCCTGGCCGAACACGACCTTCTTGAGATCGTCGGCCAGCGCGGCCAGCGAGGTCTTGTCCTTGCCCGAGACGTTCTTGGGAGGGATGCGCGCCATGCGCGCGATGACGCTCTCGACGTCCTTGACGCCGATCGTCTTCTTGCGCCGGTTGGCGGGGATCAGCATCTGCGCGGCGCCGACCTCGTCCATGACGTCGATCGCCTTGTCGGGCAGCTTGCGGTCGTGCAGGTACTTGTCGGCCAGTTGCACCGCTGCCTTGATGGCATCGTTGGTATAGCGGATGCCATGGAACTCCTCGTAATAGGGCTTGAGGCCGCGCAGGATCTTAACGGCATCGGTCACCGAGGGTTCGGGCACGTCGATCTTCTGGAAGCGGCGGGCGAGCGCCCGGTCCTTCTCGAAGTGCTGGCGGTATTCCTTGTAGGTGGTCGAGCCCATGCAGCGCAGGGTGCCCTGCTGCAGCGCGGGCTTGAGCATGTTGGAGGCATCCATGGCGCCGCCCGAGGTCGCGCCGGCGCCGATCACCGTGTGGATCTCGTCGATGAACATGATGGCGTCGGGATCGGCCTCCAGCTCGGAGACGACGGCCTTCAAACGCTCCTCGAAATCGCCGCGGTAGCGCGTCCCGGCCAGCAGCGCGCCCATGTCGAGCGCATAGATCGTCGCCGACTTCAGCACCTCGGGCACGTCGCCCTCGACGATGCGCTTGGCCAGGCCCTCGGCGATGGCGGTCTTGCCGACGCCGGGATCGCCGACGTAGAGCGGGTTGTTCTTGGTCCGCCGGCACAGCACCTGGATGGTGCGCTCGACCTCGCGGTCACGCCCGACCAGCGGGTCGATCCTGCCGGACTTGGCCTTCTCGTTGAGGTTGACGCAATAGGCGTCAAGCGCCTCGGCACCCTGCTTGACCGGTGCCTCTTCCTCGTCGGCGCCCTTGACCGTCTTGGGCTCGGACTGACCGGGCACCTTGGCGACGCCGTGGCTTATGTAGCTGACGGCATCCAGGCGGGTCATATCCTGCTGCTGCAGGAAATAGACGGCATGGCTCTCGCGCTCGGAGAACAGGGCGACCAGCACGTTGCCGCCGGTCACCTCGCCGCTGCCCGAGGACTGCACATGCATGGCGGCGCGGTGCAGCGCGCGCTGGAAGCCGGCGGTCGGCTTGGCCTCGACGAAACCGTCGACCACGAGGCCGGCGAGATCGTTGTCGACGAACTCCTCGACCTCGTCGTGCAGCGCCTCGACATCGACATTGCAGGCACGCATGACCGCAACCGCATCGTCGTCCTCGGTCAGCGCCAGCAGGAGATGCTCCAGCGTCGCGTATTCGTGCTGGCGTTCGTTGGCCAGCGCAAGGGCGTGACGCAGGGTCCGTTCGAGATTGGCCGACAGCATGCTGTGTTCTAATCCTTTTCCAGCGTCGCCTGCAGAGGATGCTCGTTCTGGCGAGCGTAGTCTATCACCTGCGTCACCTTGGTTTCGGCGACATCGAAGGGATAGACGCCGCAGATGCCGACGCCGTTCTGGTGGACATGGAGCATGATGCGCGCGGCATCCTCCGGTCCCTTGTGGAAAAACTTCTGGAGCACGTGCACGACGAACTCCATGGGCGTGTAGTCGTCGTTGAGCAGCAGGACCTTGTACATCGACGGTTTCTTCGTCTTGGGTCGGGTCCTGGTGACAACGCCGGTCTCGGGCCGCCCGTCATCGCGTCGTCTGTCGTCGCTCATGGCCGCATGGGATGGTTTGCGTTCCTGGTTCGGGTTCGTGGCCGCCTGTCGCGATGATATTGGGTCTTGGCGACAGAATGCAAAGGCGCCGGCGCCTCAAACGGCAAATGGCCCGGCACGCTGGCGCGCCGGGCCCTTCGATCGGGATCACGTCCGGGTTCAGGCCTTGGGGCTGAACTCCGAAACCGCGGAAGAAACGCGCTGGTTGATCGGCTGGGCTGCCTCGGTGGCGACCTTGACCCAGGCGCTGGAAAGCTCGACGCCGTCGTTGATGACGCGGTCGAAGCTCTTCTTCACGAAATCCTGATGGATCTGCATGGCTTCCTGCAGGGTCTTGGCGCCGAACATCGCCTTCTGGGTGGCAACACCCTCGGCGAACTGGCTGCGGGCCGACTCGATGACGCGACCGTTGATCTCCTCGACACCCTTCACGACGACCTGACCGGCCTCGACGATGGCTTCGAAGTTGGCCTTGGGCAGGGCGACCGCCTGGTCGAAGCCCTTGACCTCGGCGCCGGCCTTGCTGGCGTTGTCGAACGCTTCGCGGCTCATGGCAACCAGGGTCTCGTAACCCTTCTTGCAAGCGTCGCTGTTGGTCTTGACGGCGCTCTCGGCGGCCTTGAAGCCGGCGTCGAACGTTTCTTCGATCTCGGCCGCCGAAGCGGCAGTCTTCTTGGCATTGGCCATGGTATGGTCCACCTTGGGGTCCGGAATGCTTTTGCTGCAATGCAGCATGACCCGTATATGGTAGAAGTCCGCCGTTTCGTCAATCACTTTTTGTGCAGTGCAACATAATCTTCACTGGCCCCGGCTTCAGCTCCGCCACCAGGCCCGCAGGCTCGACGGAGCAACCTCGGCTTCATAGTAGAGCAGGCTGGCGTCGCGTTCACGCCGGTTGGCCGCCACCACGTTGGCAAACGGCGGCAACGGCGCCACACTGGCCGGTGGCAGGGGTTCGGCAATGGGGTCCCACTGCTCCAGAAGCCCGGCAAAAGGCACATTGCGCAGGTCCTGGCCACTCCAGACCTGGATGCCGAAGACGCCATCGACGCAGGCCAGCCCGACCCAGAAGTAGCTGTCCGACCGCAGCTTCTCGCCCACCGGCACCGGGCCGGGGAAGCCGCTTTCGCCGAGCAGACCGGTGAGCTGGAAGACCTGGTCGGGCGACAGGGTCGTCTGGCTCTTCTCGGGCGCCAGCACCTGGGAAAGGCTGCCGTTGAGCCTCAGCAGGCTACCGGCGGAGATCCAGCTACGGGTATCGAGAATCCCGGCGCCGTTGTTGTCGATGAACAGGTCGAAGGTGCGGATCTGCGTGTTGAAGTCGGCATTGTAGATCAGGCGTACGCGGTCCGGCCCGTCGGCGCGGCAGGTCGCCTGGATATCCTGGCCCTGCAGGTAGTCGAGCCACTGGTAGCGGAAGTCGGCCCTGTTGTCGGCCGGCCCCCGTGCCTGGCAGGCCGCCAGCACCAATCCGACGAGAACGGGCAAGATCCAGCGGCTGTTCATCGGCGATCCTTGATGGCGTACCAGAGATAGGCGCTGCGCAGGTACCACAGGCGCAGCCAGGGTAGCGGGAACTTCCTGGGCGGGGTGCGCACCACCGGGCTCAGCCAGTTCTCCGCAGGTTCGTTGCCCGCGATCATGCGCGCCACCGCCCGGCCCGAGAACGTCGCCCAGGCGACACCGCCGCCATGATAGGCAAAGGCGTGCCAGACGCCGGGATCGTCGGGCAGTTCCCCGACATGGGGCACACGCGCGGCCGACAGGCAGACGAAACCGCGCCAGAAGTGTGTGATGTCAACATGGCGCCATTGCGGCCACATCGCTTGAAACTGCTCGATCAGCCAGCGCCGGTAGGTTTCGGTCGCCTCCGGTGTGTTCCGGGTCGCGGCACGCGCGCCCAGCAGGAAGCGGTTGCCCTTCAGCATGCGGAAGTAGAACAGCAGGTTGCGCGTGTCCCAGATGGGGCATTCGGTCTTCCAGCCGTGGGCGGCCAGTTCGTCCTCGCTCATCGGCCGGGTGACGATGATGTTGGAGAGCGCCGGCAGCAGGGTACCGGCGATGCCGGGATGCAGGCGGTCGCGGGTGAAGCCGTTGGTCGCCACGATCACCTTGTCGGCGGTCACCGAACCGCCGGCGGTGACCAGCCTGTGCTTGCCGCCCGTCCTCTCCCAGCGCAGCACCTCGCTGTGGCCGTGGAATCCGACGCCGCGGGCGATGCAGGCGCGCGCCAGGCCGCGGGCATACTTCATCGGGTGCAGGGCAAAGCCGCAATGGGTGTAGTAGGCGCCGAAGGCCTGGGGCGCATGGTAGCCGCGTTCGGCCAGTTCGCCGCGCGACCAGACCTCGACCGGCACGCCGATCATCGACGACCAGGTCTTCGCCCAGTCCGCCATGCCGTCCATGCGGGAGGGCAGATGGGCGACGCCGAGTTCGCCCTCGCCCTGGGCGTCGTAGTCGATCCCCTCGTCGCGGCCCAGCGCACGCACCAACTCGATCGCTTCCAGACCGTTGCGATAGTAGGCCCTGGTGCCCTCGACGCCGAACTGGTCGATCAGGCCCTCCAGGCCCAGCTTGGAGCTGTCCGGCCCGACGAAGCCGCCGTTGCGGCCCGAGGCGCCCCAGCCCGGCGCGCCCGCCTCGAGGATGCGGACGTCGACGCCGTAGTCGCGTGCCAGGTGCAGCGCCGCCGACATGCCGGTGTAGCCGCCACCGATCACCGCGACTTCGCAGCGCTGGTCGCCCGACAGCGGCGCGGCGCCCTCGACCTCCGGGCCGGCGCTTTCGGCCCAGTAGCTTTCGACGTGGTTCTCGGCGCGGTAGATCGAGGGGTGGTAGAGTTCGCTCATGGGGTCGGCCCTGCTGGATGGGCCGCGATCATAGTGGAGCGCCCTGCTCTGGCAACGCCGGGCGCGCATTGACGCTGCCTGGGACGCGCCGTACACCGGCCCCGACCCTACGGTCCGGACCCAACGGAGATCGCCGCCATGCCCCAGCCGTTCACCTGGAACGCTCCCGTGACCATCGCCTTCGGCGAGAACCGGCTGGAAAGGATCGGCCGCGATGTCGGCAAGCTGGCCGGCGAGAACGCCCATGTCATGCTGGTGAGCGATCCGCTGCTGGCCAGGGCCGGCCTGGTCGGGCGCGCCGAAGCCGCCCTGGGCGGCGCCGGTCACCGGGTGACCTGTTATGCCGAGATCCGCAGCGATCCCCTTTCCAGTTCGATCGACGACATCGTGGCCCTGATCCGTCGCGAAGGGGCAACCTGCGTCGTCGCCCTGGGGGGCGGTTCGTCCATGGACGCGGCCAAGCTCGCCGCCACGCTGGCCCGCGACGGCGATGCCGCCGAGAGTTATGCCCTGGGTGCCAGAGCGCTGCCCCGCAACGGACTGCCCAAGATCGCGGTACCCACGACCGCGGGTACGGGATCGGAAGTCACGCGGACCGCGGTCTTCAGCACGCCCGAGCACAAGCTGTGGGCCTGGGGCGCCGAACTGCTCTTCGACCTGGCGTTGCTCGACCCGACCCTGACCGTGGGCATGCCCCCTCACCTGACCGCGGCCACCGGCCTGGATGCCTCGGTGCACGCCATCGAGGCTGCGACCAACCAGCGGCGCAATCCGATCTCCAGCGCCCTAGCCCTGGGCGCGGTGCGCAGCCTGCGCCGCTGGCTTGCGGTTGCCGTCGCCGAGCCGGACAACCTGGAGGCACGCGGCGAGGTGCTGATCGCTGCGACCGATGCCGGCATGGCCTTCGACGTCACCGGCCTGGGCATCGCCCATGCCATCGGCCATGCCCTGGGCGAGACCGCGGGCGTCCACCATGGCCGCGCGGTCGCCCTGGCGCTCAATGCCACCATGGCCAACGGGGCGCAGGCAGCGCCGGATGCCTATGCGCAGGTAGCCGAGGCCCTGGGGGTGGACACGCGGGGCATGGCGCCGCACGAGGCTGCAGCGGCCGCACCAGCCGCCTACGATGCCTGGCTGCGCGAGGTCGGGCTGAAGCTGTCGCTGGACGATCACGGGCTTGGCGCCGGCGATGCGTCGCGCATTGCCGCGCTCTGTGCGGAGCCGGCCAACAAGACGATCATGGACAACGACAGTTTCGCCTACACGTCCGAGGCGATCGAGGCCGCCGTGGCGCGCCTGCTGGCAGCCGCCTGAAGCCTGCTCAGCTTCCCGCGCTGTAACGCACGACCGCACAGCTCAGGTTGCGTGCGGCCAGCACGCGGCAGCCTTCGCGGGCCTGGCTTTCCGAAAGGTTGACGAAACGCGCGCGATAGAGCGTGGCGCCGTCGTTCTCGGCTGCGGTGACGACGCTGGTGCCCTTGCCGCCGAAGATCGGATTGAGCACGAGTTCGGCCTCGTCGAGCGCGCGGTAGGCATTGGCAAACTGCGAGAAGGCGCCGACCTGGACCGCCCACGGCAGGTCCTCGACCGAACCCTGGGCCGTGACGAAGCCCCCCTGCGGGTCCTGGGCGGCGTTGTCGTACTCGCCGAGCGCGACGACCGTGTCGGCGGGACGTGCATCGGGAAGCGGCAGCGCCGGATCGACCGCAGCCACGGCAACGATGCCGTCGCCGCGTGTGGGATGCACGCCCGGGATCGGCGCCGGGGTGTCGAGCTCGACCGCAACGATGAAGCCTTCGCCCAGCAGTTCCTTCATGCGGTTGTCGCGCCAGATGCGCGACTGGCCGCCCATGACCACGGCCACGATGCGGCGTCCGTCGCGGATCGCCGAGGCGGCGAGGTTCCAGCCGGCGGCGTTGGTGAAGCCGGTCTTGATGCCGTCGACGCCGTCGACGACACCCAGCAGCTTGTTATGGTTGCCGTAGGTGTTGCCGCGATAGGTGAAGCTGCGGGTGGCGAACAGGGGATAGAGTTGCGGGAAGTCCGACTGCAGGCGCAGCGACAGGATCGAGATGTCGCGCGCGGTCGAGACCATGCTGTTGTCGGGTAGACCCGATGCATTGGCGAACACGGTATTGCGCATGCCCAGTTCGCGCGCCTTGGCGGTCATCATCTGGGCGAACTGCCACTCGGTGCCGCCGATGCCCTCGGCGACCACGGTGGCGACATCGTTGGCCGATTTGGTGATGAGCGCCATGATCGCATCGCGCACCTTGATGGTGTCACCGGCGCGCAGCCCCACTTCCGTGGGCGGCTGGGCCTGGGCGCGCGCCGAGGCGGTCCATTCGGTATCCATCGTGACGGTGCCGTTCTGGAGCTGCTCGAAGGCCAGGTACAGCGTCATCATCTTGGCCAGCGAAGCGGGGTAACGCTTCGTGTCGGCATTGCGCTGGTAGAGGATGTTGCCGTTGGTCGCATCGAGCACGATCGCCGAATAGTCGGCGCGGGCGGCACCCGTTCCACCGGCGATGACCAGAACCAGGAACAACGCCGGCACGATCTGGCGCGCCATTGTCGAAAGACCGGAAAGAATCCCGATTGCACTCCGGTTCATCGCCCAACCCCGTTCTGTCGTCCCGTCGAGCAGCGACTATAAGGCAAGATGGGGGCATCAGTCCACCCGTATCGTGAGGGAATCATCGAATCCTCATGAATCCAAAGGAAGATTCGCGAACCCGGAGTCACGGGCCCGGCTCTTCCGCAGGAGCCGGCACCGGTCCGCTGGTGCGGCCGGCGTCGGGCCAGCGGTCCAGCGTGGGAAATGCGTCCTGATAGGCTGCCCCGGTGCGCAGCACACGGTGATCGTCGCCGTAGCGTCCGACGATCTGCAGGCCGGCAGGCAGCCCCGCCCCGGTGAAGCCGCAGGGCACGGTCAGGGCTGGCTGGCGCGTCAGGTTGAACGGATAGGTGAAGGGCGTCCAGGTGAACCAGCGGTCGTGCGGCCAGTCGCGCGGCACCTCCAGTCCGACCTCGAAGGCCGGTATCGGCAGGGTCGGCGTCACCAGCAGGTCGTGGCGGTCGAAGATCTGGCCCATGGCCACGGCATACCGGCCGCGCGCCCGTTCAGCCTCGATCACGTCGACCGCGCGCAGGCGTTCGCCCTCCTCCACGATCTCGATCAGGCCGTGGTCGAGAAAACGCCGCCGGGCCTTGCTCTCGGTGCGCACGGCATTGGCCGCCGCGGCGTACCAGAGCACGCGGAAGGCCTCCTCGGGCTTGTCGGCGGGCGCCTCGATCTCTTCGACGATGGCGCCAAGGCTGGCCAGACCATCGACGGCGCGGCGCACCAGATCAGCAATCTCCGGATCGACCCTGACGTAGCCCAGGTCCGGGCTCCAGGCGATGCGCCGGCCGGCGATGCCGCCTTCGAGTTCGTCGCGTGCAACCCTGCCGTCCTCCGGCATCGACCAGGAGTCGAGGCTGTCGGGATGGCCGATGACATCGAGCATCAGGGCGGCATCGCGCACCGTGCGGGCCATCGGCCCGACATGGGAGAGCGTGCCGAAGGTCGAGGGCGGCCAGACCGGAATCTTGCCGAAACTCGGCTTCATGCCGACGATGCCGCAGAAGCCGGCGGGAATGCGCACCGAACCGCCGCCGTCGGTGCCGAAGGCGAGCGGCCCCATGCCCGCCGCCACCGCGCCGGCGGCGCCGCCACTCGAACCGCCCGGTGTCATGCGCAGGTTCCAGGGGTTGCGCGCCGAACCGTAGAGCGGGCCGTCCGTGACGCCCTTCCAGCCCAGCTCGGGCGACTTGGTCATGCCGAGAAACACCGTACCGGCTGCACGCATGGCGGCGACCGACGGCGAATCGGAGGTCCAGGGCCCCTTGGCATCGACCGTCTTGGAGCCCAGGCGTGTCGGCCAGCCGGTCACCCGCAGCACGTCCTTGATGCTGACCGGCACGCCATCGAGCGGGCCGATCGGCTCGCCGCGCTGCCAGCGGCTCTCGGATTCGCGGGCCATGGCGCGCACGGTTTCGTCGTCGCGATGGCAGAACGCCTCGATGTTGCCGTCCAGATAGGCCATGCGCGCCAGCACCGCTTCGGCCACCTCGACCGGCGAGAAGCTGCCGGCGCGATAGCCCTCGACCAGATCGCAGGCGCTCAGATGGGTCAGGTCTTGGGTCATGGAACCTCGTGGCAAGGGCTGCAGTAGAGCGGCAGGCAGCGCGGCTGACAAGGCGGGAGGTCAGGCAAAGGTCGCGGTCGCGGCGGTTGCGAGCTGGCCCCGGCTGCCGGCGACCCAGAGCTCCGCAGCACCCTCGGCACTCTCCCTGCCCGCCACCGTGAAGGGCTCGCCGGCAAACAGCGGGCTGGCCGCACGGTAGTCGAACCGGCGCACCGCCCTGCCCGGACATTCCCGGCCCAGCAGGTCGAGCATCAGCAGGGCCAGCATCGGGCCATGGACCACCAGGCCGGGATAACCCTCGACCTCCCGGCAATAGGTGCTGTCGTAGTGGATGCGGTGGGCGTTGAAGGTGAGTGCCGAGAAACGGAACAGCAGCACCGGATCGGGCATGACGGTCCGCTGCCAGGTGCCGTCGCGGGGGGCTTCGTCGTGGCGCGGCGTCTCGCCGGGCTGCTCCGCTTCGCGGAACACCAGATTGCGCTGCTCCTCCACGACAAGGCGGTCATCCTGATGGACCAGGTGTTGCGTCGTGATGAAGACCAGAGCGCCGCTGCGCCCCTGCTTTTGCGTGATGTCGGCGATCGTCATGGTCGAGCGGGCCTGGCCGCCGAGCCGGAGCGCGCCGTGGAAGACGAAGCTGCCGCTTGCCCACATGCGCCGGGGCAGGCCGGTATCGGGCAGGAAACCCTGCGGTACCGTCCGGCCGTCCGGTCCCAGCAGGGCGGTTGCGGGCGCATCGAGGAAGTAGAGCCAGTGCCAGCCCGGCGGCAGTGCCCCACCCTCGACCAGATCGGCGTCGCCGCGGTCGAAGGTCGCCGCCAGGTGGCGCGCCGGGGCAAGGGCGATCGGATCGCAGGCCTCCTGGCACTTGCCGACAGACTGCCGCAGTGCTTCGATCGACGTCACGTCCACCATGTTTGTTGCTCCCACTTGGCAATCGCGCGTGCGTCGCCACATGTTACAAGCTCTCGCCACCGGAGAAGCCCCCACGTGCTCGAGTTCCTGGACGCCGGCCGCCTTGCGTCGATCGGCTCGATCATTGTCATCGATATCGTCCTTTCGGGCGACAATGCGATTGTCATCGGCATGGCCGTGGCCGGGCTCCCCGACCATCTGCGCAAGAAGGCCATCGTCATCGGCATTGCCGCAGCCACGGTCCTGCGCATTGCCTTTGCCCTGGTCACCTTCCAGCTGCTGCTGATCATCGGCCTGACCCTGGCCGGCGGACTGCTGCTGCTCTGGGTGTGCTGGCGCATGTGGCGCGAAATCCGCGAATCGGCGGCGGAACGCGATCTCGAGCGCATCGCCGCGGCCAGCGGCGAAGACCTGACTGCCAGCAGACGGCCGGTGCGCACCCTGCGCCAGGCGCTGTTGCTGATCATCGTTGCCGACGTCTCGATGTCGCTCGACAACGTGCTGGCGGTGGCCGGCGCGGCGCGGGAGGATCCCACCATCCTGCTCTTCGGCCTGGTCCTTTCCATCGCCCTGATGGCGCTCGCCGCGACCTACATCGCCAAGCTGCTTAGCCGCCACCACTGGATCGCCTACATCGGCCTCGGCGTCGTCTTTTTCGTCGCGATCGACATGATCTGGCGGGGCAGCGAAGAGGTCATGCACGCCTCGGGCGTGATCTGACGGCCTGCCGGGTCGGGTCGCCGGGGCTCAGAGACCCGGCGGCACGATTCCCGAAGGCGCCAGCGCGGCGACCAGATCCTTCTTGATCAGGTCGAGGGAGGCCGCGTCGGGCGCTTCGCAGCGCGCCACCAGCACCGGCTGTGTGTTGGACGCACGCAGCAGCCACCAGCCGCCGGCCAGGGCGACACGCACACCGTCGACCGCCACGACATCGCCGCCCCGATCGGCCAGGCGGCCCCGCACCTCCTCGACCACCGCGAACTTGCGCACGTCGTCGCAGTCGAAACGCAGCTCCGGGGTGTTGATCACGCCGGGCAGCGCCCTGCGGATGTCGGCCAGGCTATCCTTGCGCCCCGACAGCGCGTTCAGCAGGCGCACGGCGGCATAGAGGGCATCGTCGAAACCGTGGTAGCGGTCGGCAAAGAAGATGTGCCCGCTCATCTCGCCAGCCAGCGGCGCCCCGGTTTCCTTCATCTTGGCCTTGATCAGCGAGTGGCCGGTCTTCCACATCAGGGGCTTGCCGCCCATGCGGGCGATCTCGTCGAACAGCACCTGGCTTGCCTTGACGTCGGCGATGATCGTCGCGCCCGGCCGTTCGGCCAGCACGTCGGCGGCCCAGATGGTCATCAGCTGGTCGCCCCAGAGCACCTCGCCCTCGCCATCGACGACGCCGATGCGGTCGCCATCGCCATCGAAGGCGATACCGAGGTCGGCCCCCTGGTCGCGCACCGCCCCGATCAGGTCGACGAGGTTCTCGGGCACGGTGGGATCGGGATGATGGTTGGGGAAGCTGCCGTCGACATCGCCGAACAGCACGGTGTGCTCCCCGGGCAGGCCGGCGATCAGTTCGCCCAGCACGGCGCCGGCCGCGCCGTTTCCGGCGTCCCAGACGACCCTGAGCGGGCGTGTCATCGCGGCATCCTTCAGCAGGCGCGCGACATAGACGGCCCGGATGTCGCGCTGGCTCAGCGTGCCGCGCTCGGCGGCGGGGGCGAGCCCCGCTTCGGCGCGACGGCCCAGCTCGACGATCTGTTCGCCGAAGAACGGACCGACCTTCAGCATCATCTTGAGGCCGTTGTAGTCGGGCGGGTTGTGGGAACCCGTGATCATGATGCCGCCGTCGAGTCCCAGTTCGGCCACGGCGAAATAGAGCATCGGCGTGGGCCCCTTGCCGACGCGCAGCACGTCGACGCCGCCCGCGGCCAGTCCGCGCGCCAACGCGGTCTCCAGCACCGGCGAGCTCAGGCGCCCGTCCATGCCGGTCGCCACCGTCGCGCGCGCCGTGCCGGCAATCTGGGTAACCATGTCGGCAAAGCCGCGCCCGATGGCCTCGACCGCCTCCTCGGTGAGCGTCTCGCCCACCACACCGCGGATGTCGTAGGCACGCAGGATCGAGGGATGCAGGGTCGTCGCCATCAGCCGTTCACCTTGCCCAGACCGACGCCGTGGTACTCGAACCCGGCGGCCGCAATGTCCGCGGCGCCGTAGATGTTGCGCAGGTCGACCACCAGCGGCCGCTTCATGAGTCCCATCACCCGATGGAGGTCGAGGGCGCGGAACTCGTTCCACTCCGTGACGATGACCATGGCGTCCGCCCCCTCGATCGCCTGGTAGGCATCGCTGCAGAAGGTGATGCCCTCGAGCAGCTTCTGCGCCTCGTGCGTGCCTTCGGGATCGTAGGCCCGGACCTTCGCGCCTGCCGCGACGAGGCGGGGCACGATGACGAGCGAAGGCGACTCGCGCAGGTCGTCGGTGTTGGGCTTGAAGGTCAGGCCGAGCACGGCCACCGTGGCACCCTTCATCTCACCGACTAGGGTGCAGACACGCTCGGCCATGGCGATCTTGCGGTCATCGTTGGCCTTGACCACAGCCTCGACGATGGTCATGGGCGAACCCGCCTCCTGGGCGGTGCGCACCAGCGCGAGCGTGTCCTTGGGGAAACAGCTGCCGCCGTAGCCGGGGCCGGGATGCAGGAACTTCGGGCCGATGCGCCCGTCCAGGCCGATGCCGCGCGCGACCTCCTGGACATTGGCGCCGGTCTTCTCGCAGAGGTCGGCAATCTGATTGATGAAGGTGATCTTGGTCGCAAGGAAACTGTTGGTCGCGTACTTGATCAGTTCCGAGGTCTCCAGCGCGGTGTGCAGGACCGGTGTGCGGTTGAGCGACAGTGGCCGGTAGAGCCGGTCCATCACGGCGCGCGCCCGTTCGCTGTCGGAACCCACGACGACCCGGTCGGGCCGCATGAAATCCTCGATCGCCGAACCCTCGCGCAGGAACTCCGGGTTGGAAACGACGTCGAAATCGGCATCGGGCCGAGCCTGGCGGATGACCTCGGCGACCTTGCGGCCGGTGCCGACCGGCACCGTCGACTTGGTGACGACCACCGTATAACCCTTCATCGCCAGTGCGATCTCGCGCGCGGCGTCGAAGACATAGGAGAGGTCGGCATGACCGTCGCCGCGGCGGCTCGGCGTGCCCACGGCGATGAAGACCGCATCGGCGCCGGCCACCGCCTCGGTCAGGTCCGTCGAGAAGCTCAGGCGGCCGGCCGCGACATTGCGCGCCACGACGGCGTCCAGTCCAGGTTCGAAGATCGGCATCTCGCCGGCCTCGAGCTGGGCGATCTTCTCGGCCATGCGGTCGACGCAGACGACATCGACGCCGAACTCGGAAAAGCAGGCTCCCGAAACCAGGCCGACATAGCCGGTTCCGATCATGGCGATACGCATGGAGGTCAGTCCTTTCGCTGAAGCTCGTGGCGGGCGAAGGCGACCAGTTCGCGGCCCACGTCGGGGTCGTCGATGCCATAGGCTAGGTTCGCCTGAAGGAAACCGAGTTTGGTACCGCAATCGAAGCGTCGCCCCTCGAAACGCAGGCCATGGAAGGGCATGGCGCCGATCATGCGGGCCATGGCGTCGGTCAGCTGGATTTCGTTGCCCACCGCGGGCTTCTGGTCGGCGAGCAGCGGAAAGATCTCCGGGCGCAGCACATAACGCCCGATGATCGTCAGCGTCGAAGGGGCGTCCCTGGGATCCGGCTTTTCGACGAGGCCCGTGACCTCGGCAATGCGACCATCGTCGGCACCCACGGCAAGGACGCCGTAACGGTTGGTGTGCTCGCGCGGCACCTCCTGCACGGCCACGACATTGCCGCCGGTCTCCCGGTAGAGCTCGAGAAGCTGGCCGATGCAGGGCGTCCTGGAAACCACCAGATCGTCGGGCAGGAAGACGACGAACGGCTCGTTGCCGACGGCATGGCGGGCGCACCACACGGCGTGGCCCAGGCCCTGGGGCTGCTGCTGGCGCACGGTCATGATGTTGCCGGGCGCGGGCACCATGGAGCGCGACCGGCCCAGTTCGGCCGTCTTGCCGCGCGCTTCCAGGGTACGTTCCAGTTCGAAGGCAAGGTCGAAGTGATCGTCGATCGCCTGCTTGCCGCGGCCGGTGACGAAGATGAACTGCTCGATCCCGGCAGCCGCCGCCTCATCGACCGCATGCTGGATCAGCGGCCGGTCCAGGACCGTGAGCATTTCCTTGGCCATCGCCTTGGTGGCGGGAAGGAAACGGGTGCCGAGTCCGGCGATGGGGAAAACGGCCTTGCGCACACGCGGATGGGTCATGGTGGGGTGCAACGATCCTGTCTTCGGGGTGCATCAGACGAATGGCGGGCGGATACACCATGGCCGGGTATCATGCCAGTCCCCCGTGCCCCGGCGAGACGCCGCAAGCTCAGGAATCGTCGCTCAGGAGCACGTCGCGCGCCCGGTCCAGGCGTGCCGTGGCCCAGCGCGAGGCACCGTCCGCCTGGCGCAGGGCCTTCTGGCGGGCATGGGCGGCGATGATGTCGTCACGGCTGGCATGGGGCGCCACGCCTAGGATTTCAGCGGCCGCCTCGCGGGTCATGTCGGCCACCTTGTCGTCGCCCGGCGCGACATCGGGCGGGCCAGCCTTGTGCCGCGCCCTGCGGCGCCACGACAGCAGCAGGGGCAGCATCATGGCGCCGGGCACCGCCGCGAGCCGGGTCTGGCCGATCGCGAGCAGCACCACGGCGGCAAGCGCCAGCACGCCCAACGCCAGGCGCCACAGGTTGCGCACCAACGTCGCGGGCGGGGCGCTCAGCGCATAGCGGTAGAGGCCCCAGAGGACCAGAAGCAGGCCGAGGGCAAAGACGAGATAGATCATGGCCGGATTCTAGAGCCGAAAACGCGGTTCATCGAGCAGAGATACCCACTAGCCGCGATCCCGCATCAGGCGTTCCTTCTGGCGCTTCCAGTCGCGGTCCTTGACCGCCTGGCGCTTGTCGTAGGTGTGCTTGCCCTTGCCCAGGCCGATCTCGACCTTGGCCATGCCCCGGGAATTGAAGAACAGGGCGAGCGGCACCAGCGTGTAACCGGCGCGGTTGATCTGGCCGATCATGCGGGCGATCTGGCGCCGGTGTAGCAGCAGCTTGCGCGAGCGGTTGGGCTCGTGGTTGTCCTTGCCCGCCGGGTTGTAGTGCGGGATGTGGGCACCCTCGAGCCAGATCTCGCCGCCGGCCTCGCGCGCAAAGGCCTCGTTGATGTTGGCCCGGCCCAGACGCAGCGACTTCACCTCGGTGCCGGTCAGCACGATGCCGGCCTCGATCTTTTCCTCGATGAAATAGTCGCGCAGCGCCTTGCGGTTGCGTGCTGAGGGTACGCTCGGCGGCGTATCTTTCTTGGCCATGGCTACGCCTGCATCAGCCGATCAGGCCAAGGCCCTTCATCGCTGCCTCGACCCGCTGCCGCGCCGTGGCGCTCGCCGCCACCAGCGGCAGGCGCACCGACCCGTCGCCCCAGCCCAGCAGGCTGGCGGCATGCTTGACCGGCGCCGGGCTGGTTTCGCAGAACATCGCCTCGTGCAGCGGCATCAGCCTGTCCTGGATGTCGCGGGCACCCTCGATATCGCCCTTCTGCCAGGCGACGTGCATTTGCGAGCACAGCCTGGGCGCGACATTGGCGGTGACCGAGATGCAGCCGTGGCCGCCCATGCCGAGCAGGCCCAGCACCGCGGCGTCCTCGCCCGAAAGCTGGACGAAATCCTTGCCGCAGGTGTGGCGCTGCTTGGAGACACGATCGGCCGCGGCAGTCGATTCCTTGCAGCCCACGACATTGGGCAGGGCCGCGATGCGCGCCATGGTCTCGGGCGTGATGTCGACACCGGTGCGGCCGGGAATGTTGTAGACGATCACGGGAATGTCGACCGCGTCGTTGACCGCCTTGAAGTGCTGGTAGAGGCCTTCCTGGGTCGGCTTGTTGTAGTAGCCGGTGACGATCAGCGCCGCATCGGCGCCGGCCTCCCTGGCCGCGCGGGTCAGCCGGATGCATTCGGCGGTCGAGTTCGAGCCCGTGCCGGCAACGACGGGCACGCGCCCGGCCACCGCCTCGACGCAGAGCGCGACGACGCGCATGTCCTCTTCGTGGCTGAGCGTCGGGGATTCGCCCGTGGTGCCCATGGGGACGACGCCGTGGGTGCCCTGCTCGATCTGCCAGTTCACGAAGTCCTGGTAGCCTTTTTCGTCGACTTTCCCATCACGAAACAGCGTGACGAGCGCGACGAACGACCCCCTCAACCTCTCGGTTGTCATGGCAGCAGGACTCCTGTTGAGCGTGAAGCGCGCACCTTAATGCCGGGGCGGGCCTCCCGCAAGCAATCGACGACCTGTTTGTGACCGCCCGACATGGCGACACCGAGGCCTCTCCGGGGCCTTTGTGCGGTTCCCTCCGGCCCCGATACGATCTAGGTTCTGGCGCCTCCGGAGACCGCCATGTCCCTGCCCCGACCCAGCCTTGCCGACATCGAAAGCGCCGCCGTCCGGCTGGCGGGCCACGCCGTCCGCACGCCGCTGCTGGAAGCCCCCCTGCTCAACGAAGCGCTCGGCGGCCGCCTGCTGGTCAAGCCCGAATGCCTCCAGCTCACCGGATCGTTCAAGATCCGCGGCGCCTACAACAAGATCAGCGGCCTCGACGCGGAGCAGCGGGCCAACGGTGTGATCGCCTACTCCTCGGGCAACCACGCCCAGGGGGTCGCCGCGGCCGCGCGCATGTTCGGCGCGCCGGCGGTGATCGTGATGCCGCAGGATGCCCCCGCCATCAAGATCGCCAACACGCGGGCCTGGGGCGCCGAAGTGGTGACCTACGACCGGCACGGCACCAACCGCGAGGCACTGGCCCAGGGCATCGCCGCCGAACGGGGCCTGACCCTGGTGCCGCCCTATGACGACCCGGCCATCATTGCCGGCCAGGGCACCGTCGGCCTCGAGATCGCGCAGGATTGCGCGGAACGCGGCATCCGCCCCGACGCCGCGGTGATCTGCTGCGGCGGCGGCGGCCTTTCGTCCGGTTCGGCCATCGCCCTGAGCGCACTTCTTCCCGGAATCGCGCTGCATACCGCCGAACCCGCCGGCTGGGACGACACCGCCCGCTCCCTTGCCGCCGGCGAACGTCTGGCAAACCCTGCGGTCGTGCCCACCCTGTGCGATGCCCTGATGGCACCGATCCCAGGCGAGATCACCTTCCCGATCAACCGCGACCTGATGCACTCGGGCGCGGCGGTCGATGACCGCGAGATCGTCGCAGCCATGCTCGCGGCAAACCGCCACTTCAAGCTGGTCGCCGAGCCGGGCGGCGCTGCGGCCCTGGCCGCGGTGCTTGCGGGCAGGATTCCGCTGGCAGGCCGCACGGTGGTGGTGGTTATCTCGGGCGGCAACGTCGATCCGGCGACCTATGCCGACCTAATCGCAGGCGCATCATGAGCACGAACCGGGTGGTCCGTCTGGCGCTCCACAGCTTCAGCCTGGAGCAGCACTTCCTGCACAAGCCGGGTTTCGATGCCTTTGCCTTCCTGGCCCAGGCCGATGCCTGGGGCATGGCCGGCGTCCACCTCTCCATGAACGGCTACAACTTCCGCTGCGCCGGCGGCACCGACCCGGGCCGGCTCACGGCGATCGCCGGCGACGCCGCAGCGCGCGGCATGTTCGTGGAGACCGACACCTCCGGCACCGATCCGGAGCATCTGGCGATCATGGCGCGCGCCGCCCGCCAGATCGGCGCCGACCGCCTGCGCACCTACACCCGCCACAAGGGCGAGCCCGATGCGGTCGCCGCCGCCACCGTCGCCGACCTGAAGGCCGCCGCGCCGCGCATCGCCGACGAAGGTGTCGTGCTGCTCCTGGAGAACCACGAGGATTTCACCGGCGCCGAGGTCACCCGCATCCTCGAGGCGGTCGATCACCCTGCGGTCGCCGCGCTCTACGACTTCGGCAATTCGATGAACGTCGTCGAGGAGCCGATGGCCGCCGCCCGCGCCATGCTCGGCCACGTCCGCTCCGTGCACCTCAAGGACCATGTCGTGGTCGAGCACGAGGGCGCCCCGCTCGTCGTCGGCGTGCCCAATGGCGCCGGCCATGTCGAGATTCCTGCCATTCTTGCCCTGCTGATCGACGAGGGTGGTCTCGAGCGCGTCTGCGTCGAGAGCTGCTACGGCTATACCGCCCCCCTGACGCGCAATGCCGAAGGGCTGGCGGCGGCGGCCTGCTCGCGCACCTTTGCCCCGCTCCAGGGACCCTTCGACCCCGCGGTCGTGCTGCTGGACGCCGACGCCCTGCGGCGCGCCGATCCCGATGCCCTGTTCAACCTGGAGCAGGCCGCGGTCGCCCGCGGCATCGCCCATGTCCGCCAGGTGCTGCGCGACCAGGGATTCTCTCCCGTGCTCAACGGACGCGGCGGGGTCTACCGCCGCGGCGCGGCGGAGCTTGCCTTCGCCGCACGCCACTTCTAGACAGGCCCGCCAGCCCAACGGAAACCGATCATGACCGTCCTCGTCACCGGCGCTGCCGGATTCATCGGCTCCCATGTCGCGCATCGCCTGCTCGACCGCGGCGACGAGGTCATCGGCCTCGACGACCTCAATGCCTACTACGATGTCACCCTGAAGGACGCCCGGCTGGCGCAGCTGACCGCGCGCAAGGGCTTCACCTTGGTGCGCGAGGACGTCGGCGCCAAGGAACCCATGCTGGCACTGGCGACACGGTTCCCCGCGCTCGACCGCATCGTCCATCTGGCAGCCCAGGCCGGCGTGCGCCACTCCCTAACCGATCCCCACGCCTATACCCATGCCAACGTCGAGGGCCAGCTCAACATCCTGGAGCTTGCCCGGCGCCTGCCCGGGCTGAAGCACCTGGCCTATGCCAGCTCGTCTTCGGTCTATGGCGGCAACACCAAGCTGCCCTTTTCCGTGGAGGACCGTGTCGACCTCCCCGTCTCGCTTTATGCCGCGACCAAACGCGCGGGCGAACTAATGGCCCACTGCTACAGCCATCTCTACGGCATCCCTGCCACCGGCCTGCGCTTCTTCACCGTCTATGGCCCCTGGGGCCGTCCCGACATGTCGGCCTATCTCTTCACCAAGGCGATCTTCGAAGGCCGCCCGATCACGATCTTCAACCACGGCGACATGAAGCGCGACTTCACCTATATCGACGACATCGCCAACGGCGTGATCGCCGCGCTCGACCGTCCCGCCGGCGGGACACCACCCCACACCGTGTACAACCTGGGCAACCACCGGTCGGAAGCGTTGATGCACTTCATCCACGTGCTCGAACAGGCGATCGGCCGCGAAGCCATCAAGGAGTTCGCGCCGATGCAGCCCGGAGACGTCAAGGAAACCTATGCCGACATCGCCGCATCGCAGCGCGACCTTGGTTTCGAGCCGGCGACCTCGATCGAGACCGGCCTGCCGCAGTTCGTCGCCTGGTATCGCGACTACCACGGCGTCTGACGTTCAGGGTTCAGGAAACAGTTCCTCCGTGCGGCCCAAAAGCCGATAGGAGAGCAGTCCGACATATTCGTGCAGGGCGATGGTCAGCGTGCGCAGGTTGCCGTCCAGACCCACATCCCAGAGCGTGTCCGCCTCCCGCGTGACGCGGAAGTCCACGGGATAGGGCACGATATCCCAGCCTTCGGCGCGAAAGACCGCGACCGAACGCGGCATGTGGAATGCCGATGTCAGCAGGAGCCAGACCTCGCCGGGCCGAGGCGTCACGAAACTGCGAAGGTTCACCGCGCTCTCCCAGGTGTTGCGCGAGCGGCTGTCGTAGATGATCGCATCGGGATCGAGTCCCATGGCGCCGTAGACACGCCAGGCGACATCGGCCTCGGTCATGCCGACCGGACCGTTGCCGCCCGAGAAGACCAGCCTGGCTTCAGGAAAGCGCAGGGCCAGGGCCGCGGAATCGATCATCCGCTCGGCGCTGTCGTTGAGGGCGATGCTGTCGCGGTCGTGCGAGACCTGAGGATTCTGCCCGCCGCCCATGACGAGGATACCGTCGACGCGATCCACGGCAGCGGGCGCAGGAAAACGATTCTCCAGCGGTCGCATCAGCCAGTCACCGACCGGAACCAGCGCAAGGACCGCCAGGACCAGGATGGACGCCGATCCCAGCCACAGCCCGGCCCGGCGGCTCCGCCGGAACAGCACCATCGTCCAGCCCGCCATCAGGGCGAACACGATCAGGTGGGCCGGTTGCAGCAACGCCCAGACGGCCTTGGAGAAGAAATACATCCGGCAGTTTTGCCGCTATAGGCCATCGTCTGTAAAGTCCGCCCGATTCCAGCCCTCCCTGCCGAAAGCGATACGACACAGACATGACCAAGCCATCCCCCGGCAGGATCACGCCGGTCATTCTTTCGGGCGGAAGCGGCTCGCGCCTGTGGCCGCTTTCGCGTGCTCTCCATCCCAAGCAGATGCTCGAGCTGATCGGCGAACGCTCCCTGATCCAGGAGACCGCGCTGCACCTCGACGATTCCGCGCTGTTCGGTCCGCCGATCGTGGTCTGCAACGAGGAGCACCGCTTCGTCATTGCCGAACAGCTCCGGGAAGTCGGCATCACCCCAGCGGCCATCATCCTGGAGCCGGTGGCGCGCAACACGGCGCCGGCCATCGCCGTGGCCGCCGTGGTCGCCGGCCCCGACGCGGTCATCCTCTCGGTGCCTTCCGATGGCCATATCGGCGACCCCGAGGGCTATCGCGCCAGCGTGAAGGCCGGACTGACCGCCGCAGCCGACGATCGCGTGGTGACCTTCGGTGTCGTGCCCAGCCGGGCCGAGACCGGATTCGGCTACATCGAGGAAGGCGAAGCCCTGGCCCAGGCGCCCGCGCGCCAGGTAGCGGCCTTCCATGAAAAGCCCGATGCCGAACGGGCGCAGGCTTATCTCGAGTCCAACCGGCACCTGTGGAACACGAGCCTGTTCCTGGTGCGCGCCGGGTTTTTCCTCGATGAACTCGACCGCCTGACGCCGGGCATCGTCGCGGCGGCTCGCCAGGCCGTCGCCGCCGGCAGCAGGGATCTCGATTTCACCCGGCTCGATGGCAACGCCTTCTCGGCCGCACCGTCGATCTCGGTCGATCACGCACTGATGGAAAAGACCCGGCGCGCCGCCGTCCTCCGCCTCGAGACGTCCTGGAGCGATGTCGGTTCCTGGCAGGAGCTCTGGCAGCAGGGCGAGGCGGACGAGGCAGGCAACGTGCTGCTCGGCGATGTCATCGCCGAGGATTCCAGCGGCAGCTACCTGCGCAGCGAGGGCCGCCTGATCGCCGCCCTGGGCCTGCGAAACCAGGTCGTCGTGGCGACCCGCGACGTCGTGATGATCCTGCCGCGCGAACGGTCCCAGGAGGTCAAGCGCCTGGTCGACCGGGTCGCTGCCGCCGGACGCAACGAGCACAGCCTGCATCCCCTGGTCCATCGGCCCTGGGGCACCTACGAGGGGATCGACGACGGCGACGGCTACCAGGTCAAGCGCATCGTGGTGAAACCCGGCGGCCGGCTCTCGCTGCAGCGTCACAGCCGGCGCGCCGAACACTGGATCGTGGTCCGCGGTCTGGCACGCGTCACAATCGACGAGCGTGTCTTCGAGCTGGGTGCCAACCAGTCGACCCATGTACCCCTGGGCTCCGTCCATCGCCTGGAGAACTCCGGCAGCGAACCGCTCTACATGATCGAGGTGCAGTGCGGCGACTACCTGGGCGAAGACGACATCGAGCGCCTGGAAGACGTCTACAACCGCAACTGACGTCGACCGCACATGCTGCGACCTTCCGGGCAGCGCCACGGTGCAAGGGCGCGCGGCGCGCTGCGTCACAGCATGGGTCCTCCGATCGCGTCGGAGGACGACAGCCGTTCATTGCCCCCTTCTCGCCCCCCCGCGGACAAGCCGGCGAAACAGGAACCGGCGCGGCGAGGCTGGACAGGGCGCGCGCCAGCCCCGATATGGGAAGGCGGGCTTGCCGAACGGGAGGATCGCCATGATCCAGGGATTGCATCACGCCGCCTACCGCTGCCGGGATTCGGAGGAAACGCGCCGTTTCTACGAGGACTTCCTGGGCCTGCGTTTTGCCCATGCGCTGGAGATCGCAACGACCAAGTCGGGCCGCAGCGCCAATGTGCTGCACACCTTCTACGAGATGGGAGACGGCTCCTTCATCGCCTTCTTCGAGGAACCCGAGAAGGCGTTCGACTTCAAGGAACAGCGCGACTTCGATCTCCACATCGCGCTGGAGGTCGACATGGAAACGCTCCACGCCATGTTGGCCCGGGGCAAGGAAGCCGGGATCGAGACGCGGGGCGTCTCCGACCACGACTTCATCCACTCGATCTACTTCCGCGATCCCAACGGCTATGTCATCGAACTGACCGCCAGGACCGGCCAGCCCATGGGCGGACGGTCGGCCCAGGACATTCTCGCCGACTGGCAGGAGTCCAAGCCCGCGGCGGCCTGAGCCGGCAGGAGCATCAGTTGAACGGACGGTCGATCGCCACGTGACCTTCGGCGGAGGCGGGCTCGCTTGCGGACGTGCCTTCCGCCGGACGGCGCACGACCGCGAGGTAGGCGCGCAGGGGGACGCCGGCTTCCAGCCTGCAGGTCGTCTCGACCAGGGATTCCACGACCAGCCCCGCGGCCCCGGCTTGCGCCAGCAGACAGGCCCGGCTGTGGGCGTAGCGGTGGCCGGCGGTCAGCCGGTAGCCCTCGCCCTCGGTGGCCTCGACCGAAAGGGCGAAGCGGCCGCCGGGAACCAGGGCACCCGCGACCGCACCCATGACGCCCGAGAGCTCGCCCATGTAGACCAGCACGTCGGCGGCCACGACGAGGTCGTAGCGGTCCCGCCGGGCGCCGGCGAAGGCCACCGCCTCGCCGACTTCCAGGTCGTCGTAGAGGCTCTTGCGCCGGGCGAGCGCAACCATGCCCTCGGAAAGGTCGACACCCTCCAGCCAGGAACTCGACGCCCGGAAACGTTCGCCCGCCAGGCCGGTGCCGCAGCCCAGGTCGAGGACACGGGCATGGACCGTTCCGGGGGGAACCAGGGCGGCCACGAGGTCGTGCAGCGCGGCCGGAACACGATAGGCAAGGCGCTCGACCAGCGCGGCCTCGAAGCGCTCGGCGTAGTCGTCGAACACTCCGGCGACATAGGCCTGGGGAAGTTCGGGTGTGGCAGCGACGGCACCCAGCAGAGCAAGGCGCACCACGGCGCCGACGCGATCCCGCGGGTCGAGGCCCAGGCAGCGCCGGTAGAGAGCCACCGCATCGTCCCGCCGCCCCGCCTCCTCCAGCCAGCCCGCCAGGAGGAAATGACCGCCGACCCAGTCGGGGGCAAGCTCCAGGGCCTGTTCGAGAAGTTCGGCCGCGGCGGCGCGATCGCCGCGCTCGTGCAGCGCGCGCGCCATCTCCAGGCGACGGTCGGCAAGCATGTTGCCCGATGTCATGGTGCAGGGTTCCGGACCGGTGAAACGGCCGGCCCGACCGGCCGGTCGAGCGGACCGGCGGCAGACAGATAGGACCGCCGCGGCACCTTCGCAAGAGCCGAAACGCACCCGTGGTTCAGCGGAACGGGCTGTGAAACGCCGTGTTTTCGACGAAGGCCCGGTCGGTCAGGCTCTCCAGAAAGGCGATCAGGTCGGCGCTCTCCTGCTGCGAGATGACAAATCCCCCCACCAGGGGTGAGGCGAGAGGCGAACGCGCGCCCTGCCCTGCCGCTCGGCCGCCCTGGGCGTAATGAGCGATCGCCGCCTCCAGCGTCAGGACCGAACCGTCGTGCATGTAGGGCGGCGTCAGCGCGACATTGCGCAGCGACGGCGTGCGGAAACGGCCCATGTCGCCGGCAAGCCCGGTGTGTTCGATCAGCCCCTGGTTGCCCTCGGGCAGGGCGCCCCGGCCATTCTCGTCGTAGAGGCCGGTGTTGTGGAAGGCCATGTCGGTCAGGTCCGGGCCCGAGTGGCAGGCGCCGCAACCGAGCCGGTCACCGAAGAACAGCGCCGCGCCGCGTCGCGCGGCAGGCGACAGCGCATCGGTCCGGCCACCGTCGCGGTAGCGGTCGAAGGGCGAATCCGCCGAGATCAGCGTCCGCTCGAAGGCGGCAATCGCCCGCGCCGCGTTGCTGAGGTCGATCCGCCCGCCATCGTCCGGGAAGGCCGCCTGGAACATCGCGGGATAGATCGGATCGTGGCGCAGGAAGGAGAGCACGCGCTCCTCCGAACCGGTCACCGCCATCTCGACGGGATGTTCGCCCAACAGCGGCACCAGCGCCTGGTCTTCCAGCCGCGTCAGGTTCGGATCCGCCCAGGTCAGGGTCGAGAAATAGGCGACGTTGGCCAGCGCCATGCTGTTGCGCGGGTGGAACTGGCCGGTGATGCCGATCGCGGTGCGGCGATGGTCGGCGAAGGCCAGGCGCCGGTCGTGGCAGGTCGCGCAGGCCATGTAGCCCGGCCCGGAGAGGTTGAGCTCGTAGAACAGGCGGCGCCCCAGCTCGACCTTTTCGACGGTCATCGGGTTGTCGGCCGGCACCGGCGGCGGCTGCCGCCAGGCCGGCAGGTCCCAGACCCATTCCTCGCCGCCCGCCGGCAGCACCGTCGCCAGGGCGAGCAGCAGCGCCACCACAAGCCGTCCGGTCGCATGCCGCGGGAGAGGCACCGCTCAGCCTCCGCGCGCCACCGCGGGAACGAAGGCCGAGAGGTCCTCGGTCGCGACATCGACGGTGCGCCCGGTTTCCGCCGAGCGGTAGAGCGCCATCAGGGCGGCAACGACGGCAACGCCGTCGTCGAAGGTCTCCATGGGCGCCTTCCCCTTGCGGAAGGCCTCGACCATGTGGCGGTTCTCCTCGCTGTAGCCGTAGATGCCCGCTTCGTCCTCGAGCACCGGCATAAGGCCCTGTTCGGCATTCTGCTTCTCGACCAGGTCCTCGCCCGACGCACCGGTCACCTCGCGCGAGAGAAAGACCTTGAGACCCGTCGCGAGCGAATCGAAGGACATGGCGTATTCCGGACCCAGCAGCTCCAGGCTGATACGCAGGCCGGGGCCGACATAGGCCCAGGAGGTCGTGACCTCGACCAGGGCCTCGTCGCCCTCCGGGTCCTCATAGACCAGGATGCCGCGGGCGAAGTCCTCGACCGGGCGCCGTGCGAAGTCGACGGCGCCGCCCGTGCGTGCCCGCAGCTTCTCGCCATAGGCGGCCCTGCCCCATTTCAGCGTGCTGACCGTGGCGTTGGCATTCTTCAGGCGCAGGCTGTCGCGCGGCGCGCCGGGGGCGGACAGCAGGAAACGCGCGACCTCGATCGAATGGCACATCATGTCGAGCAGCACGCCGCCGCCCTGGCGCTGCCCTTCCCAGAACCAGGGTTCGTGCGGCCCGCTGTGCTCCTCGGTGGCGCGGGCCAGATAAGGCCGGCCGGTCAGCGGTACTGCCCGGCGCCAGACGATGTCCTTGCCGCGCATGGTCGCCGTCGAGAAGAGCTGGTTCTCCAGATAGCCGTGATTGAGACCGACCTCGCCGGCCAGGCGCAGCATCTCCCAGGCCTCGGGCAGGGTGCGTCCCAGCGGCTTCTCGCAGGCGACCCCCGCGAGCCGCACGCCCTCCTGCGTCACCAGGCGGTGGATCTCGCGCATCGCCTCCAGGCGCCGGTCGTTGGGCGAGAGGATCCAGAGCGCATCGATCTCACCGCTGCCGACCATCTCGACGATCTGATCCTCCCCCACTGAATTTGTCCATCCTGAAGTTTTGGAAGGAGGGCCAGAAATGGCGATGAAGC
>JAQCLG010000213.1 GCA_027592745.1 Pseudomonadota bacterium
GATAGAGCAAATTCACATCCTTCCGCGCAATCGCGAAGCGATTCCGCAGAAGGATGATTTGCTCTAGGGCGGAGGCCCCTCATGGCGATCTGCGTTGCCGACGCAATCCGGGGGGGTCTGAAGGCATGCCGACCTTCGACACTTTCCTGATTGTGGCGCTGGGTGGCTGGTTGCTGGTCGAGGACGGCAGGCGCTGAGGCCGCATCAACCCTGGGGCAGGATCGGTGTGCAGTACTGGCCCTGGGGCTGTAGGCGGGCGCACAGGATGTCTGCCTGGGCCTCGCCGCCCATGGGGCCTGCCAGGAGCTGGTAATAGGTTCCGGCACTGCCCAGGTCGAGGATCGCCAGCGCCGGGGTCAACCCGGCCAGCAGGTCGGGGAAACGAACCTTCAGGTCCTGCCAGTCGGCCATTGCCGCCTCGACGCTCTTCTCCGATGCCAGGTGGACGTGGAAGCCGGCTCGTGCCGCATCGCTCTCCTGCGTTGCCGGCGGTGCGGCAGGCTCCGGCGGCTGCGGCGCGGCCTCGGGCGCGGCGGGAAGCCGCGAGACCGTGACCTGGGGCAGGCTTGCGCCCTGCGGCGGGGTGAGGATGACGGGGGCGAGATCGCCCTGGCCGGCGCGCGCGGCCGCAAGCAGGGCCTCGACCTCGGCGGGCGAGGCGTCGGCGGTCAGGTAGGCCGGCTGCATCGGTGTCAGCCCCTGCATCACCCAGCCGTTCTGCGCCTCGTCGTACCACTGGCGCGCCAGGGCGAAGTCCTGGGGCACGCCGAGACCCTTCTCGTAGAGGAAACCCAGCTTGAAGGCCGCCGCCGCGTTGCCCGAACGGGCAGCGGCGCGGTAGAGATTGGCCGCCGACAGGCCGTCCAGGGGGACCCCCTGGCCACGCTCGAACAGGCCGGCCAGATAGAACGCCGCCAGCGGATCGCCCTGCCGGACCGCACGGTCGTACCATTGTGCGGCGGCGCCGTAATCGGGCCGGCCGAAGACACGGGCCTCGAACATGTTGCCGAGCACCGTCTGGGCTACCGGGTCGCCCGCTTCCGCGATCTGCCAGGTTTCGCGCGCTGCGGCCGGCAGGTTTTCGGCATCGGGCGGTGCCGGGGCGGTGCAGCCAGCTGCCAGCAGCAGCCCGACAGCCGCCAGCACGCGCAGGATGCGGCGGGTCATGCGGTCAGAAGTCGGAGACGCGGCCGTTGACGTCCCAGTCGCCGTGGCGCGTCGGCTCCGGTCCCTTGTAGCCGCCGTATTCGGGCGCCATGGGCTTGCCGTCCGGCCCGATCCGCGGCTCGGGCGCCGGTTCGGCCCCGTGGTTGTCGTTGGGTTTCGTCGTCTCGTTCATGGCGCCCTCGCGTTGGGGCGAATCCTACCGTCCCTGCGCGTGCGCGGCCAGCGCGACGGCGGGAACGCCCGCGCCCGCTCCACCGTTGTGGGAACAGCCGGCCCCGGAGGCCGTCACCCGGAAGAGGAACGACAGACATGCCGACGATCTACGAGGTGCTCAAGAAGGACCACGACAGCCACCGCGAGGTACTCAAGCGCCTCGACGCGACGTCCGGCGACAGTCCTGAGCGCGAGGAACTCTACGCCACCATGAAACAGGAGGTGGAGGCCCACACCGCGGCCGAGGAGGAGACCTTCTACGCCACGCTGATGGCCAGGCCCGAAGGCCAGGAGAAGGCGCGCCACAGCGTCAGCGAACACAAGGAGGCCGTCGACTTGCTCGGCGAGCTTGACGACACCGCATTCTCCAGCCCCGGCTGGCTGCCCCGCTTCCGCAAGCTCAAGGAAGAGCTGGAGCACCACATGGACGAGGAAGAGAACGAGATTTTCAAGCGCGCCCGCAAGCTGATCGCCGAGCCTGAGGCCCGCGAACTGGGCGAAGCCTTCCTGGAGCGCAAGCAGGCCGAATTGTGATCAACCCTCTCTAGCTGCGTTTTCTCGGCTGGCCGATGGCGCGCCCGACATTGTCGTGGCGCGCCATGTCGCCGTGGAGCGCCAGCGTCTCCTGCAGCCTGTCGAAGGCGCGCGGAACGAATTCCATCATGCCGCGGGTGTTGAGGTTGAAGCCCAGCGACATCACCTCGTTGGTCGCGGCGAGGTAGCCCTTCTCGGCATGGTACATGCTGTGGAACAGGCGGTAGCGCTTGGTATCGGCGGCAAGCAGCTGGGTCGTCACCAGCAGG
Organism: Pseudomonadota bacterium; assembly: GCA_027592745.1. GTDB lineage: Bacteria > Pseudomonadota > Alphaproteobacteria > SP197 > SP197 > CALGGB01. The sequence continues at coordinate 2,184 of JAQCLG010000213.1, forward strand.
GGATCGCCCTCGCGTACCTCGTCGAGATAGTTCACGTGGGTCTCGACCACGGCGTATTCGGCGCCCTCGCGCCCGTCCTGGAGCACCGGCGCGTTCATCGCATCCCAGAACGCCGCGGTCGCGAAGTCGCAGACCAACACGTAGTAGGCCATGTTGAGATGGCCGTATTCGTCGATCCATTCGGGCTTCACCATGCGGCGAAGCTGGAACAGGCGGGGGTCGACCTCCATGGGGCGCGCTCCATTGTGCAGGAAGTGTCTGTTGCCCCTCTTCTAGCCTTTGCCTTGGCGCCCCGGCAACGCCATCATCCCGCTCGCAACATGAGGGGGAAGACGATGGCGAAGCTGCACTTCAGCGAGGACGAACTGGCGGGCCGGCGTACACGCGCGGCCGAACGCATGGCCGCGCGGGGTCTCGATGCCGTGCTGCTCTTCAAGCAGGAGAGCATGTTCTACCTCACCGGCTACGACACCACCGGCTATTCGCTATTCCAGTGCATGATCCTGCTGGCCGACGGTTCCACCGTGCTGGTCACCCGATCGGCCGACCGCGAGCAGGCCTACCACACCTCGGTCATCCCCGATGTGCGCATCTGGGTCGACCGCGGCGGGGCCAACCCTGCGCATGACGTCGTTGCGGTGCTCGAGGAAAAGGGTATCCGCGGCGGCAGGGTTGGCGTCGAGATGCATGCCTGGTGCCTGACCGCCCAGCGCTGGAAGCTGGTCGAGGGCGCGCTGGAGGGTTTTGCCGCCCATGAGGACGCGACCGACCTGATCCAGGGCCTGCGGCTGATCAAGAGCCCGGCGGAACTGGAATACGTCAGAAAGGCCGGCGCCCTGGCCGATGCCGCGCTGCAGGCACTGCACGAGGCGATCGAACCCGGCGTCGACGAGGGGCACCTCTATGCCGTGATGACCAACGCACTCTTCGAGGGCGGCGGCGACTACCCCGCCAGCCGCGGCATCATCGGCTCGGGCGAGGGCGCTCTGCTGGTGCGCTACTTCACCGGGCGCGAGAAGGTCGGCGCCCAGGACCAGGTGCAGCTCGAATTCGGCGCCGCCTACCGCCACTACCATGCCTGCATCATGCGCACGGTGCTCACCGGCGTTGCCGGCGACCGCCACAAGCAGATGCACGCCGGCGGCATCGAGGCGCTGGCCGCCTGCCAGGCCGTCGCCAGGCCCGGCAACACCTACGCCGACATCTACGAGGCCCACGCAAGGGTGATCGACGCCCACGGCCTGAAGGATTGCAGGCTGAACGCCTGCGGCTATTCGCTCAGCGCCAACATGCCGCCCTCCTGGATGGAGGAGCCGATGATCTATCCCGGCAACATGACCGTCATCGAACCTGGCATGGTGATCTTCATGCACATGATCCTGATCGATGCCACCAACCGGCTGACCATGAGCTACGGCGAAACCGGCATCGTGCACCCCGACCGCTTCGAACGTGTCTCTTCCATGTCCTGGGATCTGGTGGTGAAGTAGGGCCGTACCCTATTGGAGGTTTCCGCCGTGGCTGCCCATCCCGCCCGTAACGTCACCGCCGACGAGATAGCCACCTTCGAGCGCGACGGTGCCGTCGCGCTCAAGGGCGTCTACCAGCCCGAGTGGATCGACCTGCTGCGCGACGGCGTCGATGTCGCCATGGCGACGTCCGACCGCTATTCCCGGCGCATCCAGGGCGAGGGCGAGCCGGTATTCTTCACCGACTACATCGCCTGGAAGCGGGTCGAGCAGATCAAGCGCTTCGCCCTGGAGGGACCGGCCGCCGAGCTGGGCGCGCAGATCATGCGATCGAGCAAGGCGAACTTCCTGTTCGACGGCGTCTTCGTGAAGGAGCCGGGCACGACCAAGCCCAGCACCTGGCACCAGGACCAGCCCTACTACTGCGTCCAGGGCCAGCAGATCGTCGTGCTCTGGGCGCCGCTCGACCCCTGCCCGGCCAGCGTCAGCCTGCAGTGCGTGAAGGGTTCCCACACCTGGGGCAAGTCGTTCCGCCCGATCAAGTTCAAGGACGGCTCCGACTTCGGCCGCGACGCCGCCGACGGCTACATCGACCCGCCCGATGTCGAGCGCGAATACGCGGACCGCATCGTTGCCTGGGATCTCGAACCCGGCGACGTCATCGCCTTCCACGGCATGACCATGCACGGCGCACCCGGCAACCCCGGCCCGCACCGGCGCCGCGCGACCAACACCACCTGGGTCGGCGACGACGGCATCTACATCCAGCGCCCCGGTGTCATGGAGCCCGATTTCCCCGACTGCGGCCTCAAGCCCGGCGACCCCATCGACAGTGCCTATTTCCCGCGGGTGTTCGAAGCCCGGGTCTAGAGCAAATCATCCTTCTGCGGAATCGCTTCGCGATTGCGCGGAAGGATGTGAATTTGCTCTATC
>JAQCLG010000214.1 GCA_027592745.1 Pseudomonadota bacterium
AACCGCCGAGCGGTTCCGGCTGATCGTGATCCGCTCTAGGCCCACCAGCCCCGATCTTTCTTGTCGTTGCCGGGCTTGTCCCGGCAATCCATACGCACCGGCGTTGCGGGAACGCACCGTCCGTGCGTATGGGTCCCCGGAACAAGTCCGGGGACGACAGATGAGGAGCGGATCGTGTTTGCCCGCTCTCGTGAACCTGATACCTAGCGCCGCCCTCAACCGGAACACGCCCATGAGCCATCGCCTCGATCCCCTGCTCAACCCCCGCTCGATCGCCGTGGTCGGGGCATCCGAGCGGCCCGGCAGCGTCGGCAGCGGCATGATCGAGGGGCTGCAGGCCTGCGCCTTCGCCGGGCCGATCCATGCCGTCAATCCCAAGTATGACAGCATCCACGGCCTGCCCTGCGTCGCCAGCCTGAAGGACCTGCCCGAAGCGGTGGATCTCGCGATCATCGGGGTCAACAGCGCCCATATCGAGGGCCAGCTGGCCGACGCCATCGCGCGCGGCATCAAGGCCGCGGTGATCTTCGACACCTGCTACGTCGACGACGACCCCGAGCGCAGCCTGCTGGCGCGCCTGAAGGCGATGGCGCGCGAGGCCGGCATGCCGGTGTGCGGCGGCAACGGCATGGGCTTCCTCAACATGGCCGGGCGCATCTCGGCCACGACCTACAACGCCGCCGGCAAGATGCGCCAGGGCGGCAACGTCGCCTTCATCACCCATTCGGGCACGGTGTTCAGCGAGGTCGGGCTCAACGACTGGCGCTACGGCTGCAACCTAGTGGTCTCCTGCGGCCAGGAGATCGGCGCGACCATGGCCGAGTACATCGACTATGCCCTGGAGATGCCCTCGACGCGGGTCATCGCACTGTTCATGGAACAGGCGCGCGAGCCCGAGGCGATGGAGAAGGCCCTGGCGCGGGCGTATGGCCAGGGTGTGCCGGTGGTCGCCATGAAGGTCGGGCGCACGGCGGCCTCGGCGGCCTTCGCACGGGTCCACTCCAACGCCGATACCGGGAGGGATGCCGACTACCAGGCGATGTTCGAACGCCACGGCGTGCTGCGCGTGACCAACATGGAGGAGATGGGCAACCTGCTCGCCCTGCTCTCCAACAATCGCCCGCTCGCGGCCGGCGGCCTGGGCGTGGTGCTCGACAGCGGCGGCGAACGCGAGATGCTGGTCGACCTTGCCCACGACGCGGGTCTCCCCTTCGCCGAGATCGGCGCGGCGACGCAGGAGCGCCTGTCGGCGCGCCTGCACCATGCGCTGGAGCCGGTGAACCCGCTCGATGCCTGGGGCACGGCGAGCAACTTCGAGGAGGATTTCCAGGAATACTTCGCCGCGTTGGCCGACGATCCCGCCGTCGCCATCGCCATGTTCTGCGGCGACTTCACCTGGAGCCCGACCACCGAGGGCGGCTACAGCAAGGCCCTGGTCGGTGCCCAGGCCGGCACGGACAAACCCCTGGCGGCGCTGATCAACACGCCGATGTCGGGCCTGATGACCGCGGGCAAGGCGCTGGCCGAGCGGGGCATCGTGGTGCTCTGCGGCACCGCATCCTCGCTGCGCGCGCTCAAGCTCGCCTTCGCCTGGCGCGACCGGGAGGGCGCCGCCCGGCCCTAGGGGCGAAGAAGCCACGGCGCTTGCGTGGTCTTTTCAGGGGCGCCGATTGGGCGCAAGCTCAGCACATGCGGCGACGTCACCCTTGGCGCGCCGCGGGGCAAACCGCCAGTCCTAGGAGGACATGAACATGAAACGCATGGAACTTTCCGAGTTCAAGGATCGCATCGCGGCGCGCAGCATCACGCGACGCCAGATGCACAAGGTGCTGGCCTCGGTCGGTGTGGTGACCGTCTCCACCCCGTTGCTGAGCCAGCCCGCAGCGGCTGAATCGACCATCCAGGTCTTCACCTGGTCGGGCTACGACGTCGAGCAAATGCGTCCGGGTTTCGACGCCATGTACGGCGCGCCCGGCTACCTGCTCTTCGCCGACAACGACGAGGCCATCGAAAAGGTCCGTGCCGGCTACGCGCCCACCCTGGCACAGCCGACCAGCTACCTGATCGGGCGCTGGCGCGACGCCGGACTGATCAAGCAGATCGACACCTCGCGGCTGTCGAACTGGGACAATGTCTTCGATCAGCTCAAGACCATCACGGGCATCAGCTACGAAGGCGAGACCTGGGGCGCTCCGTTGGCCTGGGGCAATTCCTCCGTGCTCTACCGCAAGGACCTGGCGCCCGAGTATGTCGGCAACGACAGCTGGGGCATCCTCTGGGATCCCAAGTACAGCGGCCGTCTGGCCCAGCGCGACTCGGTCGATGCCGGCTTCCTTGAGGCAGCACTCATCCTCGGCATCGAGAATCCTTACCAGATGAGCGATGCCGACCTCGAACGCTGCCGCGCCTATCTGGTCGAACAGCGGCCCCTGCTACGCTACTATTGGAGCAGCCAGTCGGACGTCGAACAGTCCCTTGCATCCGGCGAGATCGTCGCGGCTTATGCTTGGAACGATGCCTATGCATCGCTCAAGCGCCAGGGCTACGACGTCGGCTACATGATCCCCAAGGAAGGCATCCTGACCTGGGTGGATTCCACGATCATGATCGAGAACGGCCCCGGCGACGAGCAGGAGGCCTATGACTACCTCAATGCCACGCTCTCTCCGGAGACCGGCGTCTTCATGATCGAGGAGTACGGCTATGGCTCGGTCAACCGCGTCGCGTTCGAGATGGCCAACCAGGAACTTCTGGTCGAGCTGGGCATCGAAGATCCCGACAAGGTGATGGCCCTGGGCGTCTTCTTTGACGAATGGGACCCGGAAGTCCGCGAAAAGGCTTCCAACATGTGGGAAGAGCTCAAGGCTGGCTTTTAGAACAGATACCGCCACGACCCCGCGCCGGCAGCGGCGCGGGGTCGCTGTGCGGCAGGGCGGCTTGCCGACGGGGGGTTACCCGGCAGGCGCCAGATGGGCCATGGTGGGCCAAGCCCTGCCAACCCGACGGAGCCCCCGAGCCATGACATCCATCGTTGCGTCCCGACCGAGGGCCGTCCTCACCTGGTGCGGCCTGGCCGTGGCCCTGCTCTGGCTGGCCACGACCGGCGCGCTGGCCCAGGACGGACGCTTCGACAAGGGCCTGCTGTGGCGCCTCGAGCCGCCCGGCGGCGGCCAGGCGAGCTACCTGCTGGGCACCATGCATGTCGCCGATCCCCGCGTGCTCGACGTGGCCCCGGCGGTGCGCGCGGCACTGGCGGCCAGCGACACCGCGGTCTTCGAGGTGATAGAAGGCAGCGAGGAGCAACTGGCAGCGGCGGGCCTGATGTTCTACCAGGACGGACGGACGCTGGACGCCGTGCTGGGGCCCGAGCTGTGGCAGGCGACCATGGCGGTGGCGCGCGACTACGGCCTGACCTCGCCCCTGGTGCGGCGCTACAAGCCCTGGGGGCTGCTGTTGCTGCTTTCCCTGCCGGTCGAGCAGATGCGCCTGTTGCTGGAGAACGGCACCATGCTCGATACCCTGCTCCAGGACGAGGCGCGGCAGGCCGGCAAGAACCTGATCGGGCTGGAGACCGCGGTCGAGCAGGTCGCCGTCTTCGACGAGGCACCCGAGGAGGACCAGATCGCCCTGCTCGCCTCCCTGGTCGAGAGCAAGGCCGAAAGCGACCGCGCCTTCGACCTGATGCTCGCCTACTACCTGGAGCGCGATCTCGCCGGGCTCGTCAGTGTCGACGACATGCTGGAGGATTCGGCGGATGCCGAGGTGCTGGCGCGGTTCATGGACCGGCTGAAGACGCAGCGCGACCGGCTGATGTTCGAACGGCTGCAGCCGCTGCTCGACGGGCGCGGCCTGTTCATCGCCGTCGGCGCCCTGCACCTGACCGGCCCGGAGGGCCTGCTCGAACGGTTCGCCGGCGCCGGCTATACCGTCACGGCGGTCCATTGAGCCGGGTGCCGATTGCCAGGGAGCAGCGCGTTCGGCCAACATGGCGCCCTCACGCCACGGAGCCTGCCATGTCCCGATCCGACCGCACCATCGTCAACATCTTCGAGACGCCCTTTGCCACCTACGACATGGAAGGACCGGTGCAGGAGGACATGAGCGTGCTGGAGATCAGCTACGACCGCGCGACCCAGCGCGGCATCTACGTGATGCGCATGGAACCCGGCGCCGTCACGATCCCCCATACCCACGGTTGCATGGAGGAATACCTGGTCCTGGAGGGCGAACTGATCGAAAGCGACGGCACGGTGCTGAAGAAGGGCGATTTCACGAGCTACCGGCCCGGCAGCCATCACAACAGCCGGACCGAGACCGGCTGCATGCTGGTCGGCTTCGACTGGGACCGTCCGGACGATCCGGCCTAGCCCAGCACGCGGCCCAGCGGGGGCCAGACCAGCAGGAGATAGAGCGCCAGGGCAAGGGGCGGGCCGAGCGGGAATTCCCTGCCGCGGCCGGCAGCGCGCCAGGCGAGGGCCAGCAGGGCGCCGCCGCCGCCGCCCAGGATCAGCAGCATCGGCGCCGGCGCCAGCCCGAGCCAGAGTCCGGCGACGGCGAGCA
>JAQCLG010000039.1 GCA_027592745.1 Pseudomonadota bacterium
GGCATTGTGACCCCAGCGGCTCTGTGGGGTCACATTCTACCCGAAACAGCGTGAAACCGCATGTGAAATGATGATGCCAGACGGGAGTGCGAGATGAGTAAAACCAAAGGGTTGAGCGGTGTCGTCCTGTTTCACGGCGTACCTTAGACACCTGCTTTGGGAGCAGGGGGTCCCCAGTTCGAATCTGGGCGCCCCGACCATCGGCAGCCGAAGGCTGCATGGCGCGGCGGGAATGCCTCTTCCGGGCGGCCTTCCTGAAGTCGGCCTTTGATGGATGGCTGCATGATCGTTTCCCACCGCCACCGCTTCGTGTTCCTCAAGACCGTCAAGACGGCCGGGACCAGCGTCGAGGTTTTCCTGCGCCGTTTCTGCGGGCCCCGGGACATCGTCACGCCGATCACGCCGATCGACGAGAAGGCCCCCCTGGCGGCCGGGCTGCCGCCGCGCAACTATGCCCGCGACCCGGCCCTGGAGCGGGCCTATTGCGACCATGTCGCGGCCGGCCGGCTGGACGAGGCCATTGCCCTGCACGGCAAGGGCGCTGCGTTCTTCAACCACATGAGTGCGGCCCTGCTGCAACGCCAGCTCGGGGCGGCCCTCCTGAAGGACTATTTCGTCTTCACCATCGAGCGGCATCCCTACGACCGGGCGATCAGCCGGGCGGCCTTCGACCTCGGCATGGCGGCCTACCAGGTCGGCCGGGAGACGGCGGTGACGCCCGAGGCCGTGATCGGCCACATCCGTCAGCGGCTGGCCGCCGGGGGCGGCGGCGATTTCAGCAACTGGGGTATCTACACCATCGACGACAGGGTGATCACCGATGCCGTGGTCTATTACGAGGCGATGCAGGAGGGCCTCGAGCAGGTCCTCAAACGCCTGGGGCTTGACGGCAAGGCCGACATCGCCGAGGCGCTGCCCCACCTGAAGGGCGGAATCCGGCCGCGCAGGATGACCCTTGCCATGCTGCCGCAGGACATCAAGGCGGCGCTGCGGGCAATCTGCGCGCGGGAGTTCGAGACCTTCGGCTATCGGCCATGAGCTTGCGCCCGGTGGCGCCGGTGGCTTATAGACCGGTGACGCCTCTGCGACCCGGAGACACCACGCCATGACCGCGCGCATCTACTGCCCCGCCAAGACGGCCATGCAATCGGGCCGGGCCAAGACCCGCCGCTGGCTGCTGGAGTTCGAGGCCGGCTCGCCCCGGACCGTCGATCCGCTGATGGGCTGGACCGGCTCCTCCGACATGGCCGCCGACGAGCTGCGCCTGAACTTCGCGACCCGCGAGGAGGCCGTGGCCTATGCCGAACGCCACGGCATCGCCTACCGGGTCGAGGAACACAACACGAGACGCATCGCGCCGAAGTCCTATGCCGAGAACTTCCGCTGGCAACGGCCGGAATAGGCCCCAGCGCGCCCTTAGCTCAGCTGGATAGAGCAGCGGCCTTCTAAGCCGCAGGTCGCAGGTTCGAATCCTGCAGGGCGCGCCATTCCGGCGCGGCTTGGCCATGATGGCGTCACGATCATCGGCCCAGGCGCGCTGTGGCCGGCGCAGGCCCGGACGTTCGGCACATGAGCGATACCGGGCGTCATCGACGTTGCGGGTCCGGCCGGGCCATCATGCCGCTGCGCGCGGCCTGCCACTGGCAGGAGGCTGCGCGCTCAGAGACAGCCATCGGTGCCCGCACCGCAGACGATGGCGAGCGGACGCCGGCCGGTAGCCTTGCCGGTCGCCAGCGCGGCCAGGGCGGCTGCTCCCGAAAGCTCCGTACCCAGGCCGAACTCGCCAAACAGCCAGCGCGCCGCCTGGCGCATCTCCTCGTCGGTGACCAGCACGATGTCGTCGACCAGGGCCTCGATGATGGCGAAGTTGAGCGGTTCGCTGCGCCGGGGCGCCAGGGTGCCCGCGGCGGTGTCGATGCGGTCCAGGGTGACGAGGTGGCCGGCCGCGCGGCTGGCATGGTGGGTCGGCGCCCCCACGGGTTCGACCCCGACGATGCGCAGGTCCGGCCGCAGCGCCCTGACCGCGCTCGCCACGCCGGCGATCAGGCCGCCGCCGCCGATCGCCACGACCAGGGTATCGATCTCGGGCGCGTCCTCCAGGATCTCCAGGCCCAGCGTACCCTGGCCGGCAAGCACCAGGGGATCGGCAAAGGCGTGGATGTAGGAAAGGCCCTCGCTTTCGGCGGCGGCCAGGGCCGCGATATTGGACTCATCCCAGACGCTGCCGTGGATGCGCACCTCGGCACCCCAGGAGCGCAGCTTCACCGCCTTGTCGGCCGGCGCGCTCTCGGGCAGGTAGACGACGGCGGGCAGCTTCAGGCAATGGGCGGCATAGGCCACGCCCAGGCCGTGGTTGCCGCCGGAGGCCGTCACGAGGCCGCGGCCGTCTCCGGCGCCCGCGGTCGCCCTGGAGAGAGCCCCGCGCGGCTTGAACGAACCGGTGACCTGCAGGCATTCCAGCTTCAGCATCAGGGGGGCGGCGATGGCGGGATGGCGGGCCGGCTGGGCGGCGATCACGGGCGTGCGCCGCAGCAGGGGAGCGATACGCCCGCGTGCCGCGGTGATCTCGGCAAGGGGAATGGCGGCGTCAGGCATGGTCGGTCTCCGGTGGCGGCAGGTCGCTGAGCCCGGTCGCCTGGATGCTGGGGCGGTCGACGCTGGCGGCCTTGATCAGGGCAAAGACGCGGGCGCCGGGAACCAGGTTCAGATGGGCGACCGAACGGTGGGTGATGCGCGCGAGCAGGCGGCTGCCCCCGGCATCGAGCACGACATCGGCCTGGGCGACATCGTCCTCGGTGACCGAGACGACGCTCGCGGGGATGGCATTGAGCACGCTGCTCTGCACCGGCGGCTGCAGGGCGATCGAGATGTCGCGGGAGCGCACGCGCACGCGCACGCGGGTGCCGGCCGGGTGATCGAGGCGCGGCACCAGCAGGGTGCCGCCCGGGAAATGCAGCTCGGTCAGGCCGTAGCCGGGATCGCCGGGAGCGACCTGCGCGTCGAGCACGGCGCCGGCCCAGAAGCGGCCGGTCAGCGGCGCCAGGTCGGGCCGGCTCAGGATGTCCTCGACCGGGCCGCTGGCGCGCACCCTGCCGTCGGCCAGGACGACGACACGGTCGGACAGGCGTATGACTTCCTCGAGGGCGTGGCTGACGTAGATCACCGGCATGGCGAGTTCGTCGGGCAGCCGCCGGATGAAGGGCAGGATCTCGTTCTTGCGCGGCTGATCGAGGGAGGCGAGCGGCTCGTCCATCAGCAGCAGGTCCGGGCTGGTGAGCAGGGCGCGCCCGATGGCGACGCGCTGGCGCTCGCCGCCCGACAACTGGAACGGGCGGCGGGCCAGGAGCCTGCCGATGCCGAGCAGGTCGACGACATCATCGAAGGCCAGGCGGCGGTCCTGGGGCCGGAGGCGACGCATGCCGAAGACCAGGTTGGCGCGCACCGAGAGATGCGGGAACAGCCGGGCGTCCTGGAAGACGAGCCCCAGCCGGCGTTTCTCCGGAGGCAGGTCGATGCCCCTCTCGTGATCGAAGAGAACCCGGCCGTCGACGACGATGCGCCCGGTGTCGGGCCGCAGGAGCCCGGCGATGAGTTCGATCAGGGTGGATTTTCCGGAACCGGAGGAACCAAAAAGTGTCGTGATTCCAGTCTGTTCTACAGAAATACTAACCTCGATCGAGAACTTCTTGCGGTGCCGCACGACATCGATCTCGATCATGCGCCCGACCCCATGATGCGGCGGCGGACATGGCGCGAAAGGATTTCCGAGGCGGCCAGGGCGCCGAAGGCCAGAACGCAGGAGATGACGACGAGGCGCAGGGCGATGGCATCGCCGCCCGGAGTCTGCACCGCGGTGTAGAGCGCCAGCGGCAGGGTCTGGGTGACGCCGGGGATGTTGGAGACGAAGGTGATGGTGGCGCCGAACTCCCCGATGGAGCGGGCAAAGGCCAGCACCGCGCCGGTGACGATGCCGGGTAGCACCAGGGGCACCGTGACGTTCCAGAAGACGTCGAGGCGTCCGGCCCCCAGGGTGCGCGCGGCGGTTTCCAGGCGCCGGTCGACCAGTTCCAGGCTGAGGCGGATCGAACGCACCAGCAGCGGGAAGGCGACCACGGCGCTGGCCACGGCCGCACCCTCCCAGGTGAAGGCGAAACTCCAGCCCAGCCATTCGTGCAGCGGCGCGCCCAGGACGCCGTTGCGGCCCAGCACCAGCAGCAGGACATAACCCACCACCACCGGCGGCAGGACGAGCGGCAGGTGGACGACGGCATTGAGCACGCCGTGGCCGGGAAAGCGGCAACGCGCCAGCACCCAGGCAACGAAGAGGCCGAGCGGCAGGCTGCCGACGACAGCCCAGAGCCCGACCTTGAGGCTGAGGCCGAGCGCTTCGAGCTCCACGGGGGAGAGGGCGAACATGACGGACGGGTTCAGGCCGCGGCGTTGAGGCGCTCGAAGCCTGCCGCCAGGTCGGCGATCAGGTCGTCGGGGTCTTCCAGGCCGGCATGGATGCGCAGCAACTGGCCTTCGCGCGTCCAGGGCGTGGCCGCGCGCACGGAACGCACGTCCGAGGGCACCATCAGGCTTTCGTAGCCACCCCAGGACCAGCCCATGCCGAACAGTTCGAGGTGGTCGAGCATGGCGGCAAGCTGGGCATCGCCGACCGGCCTGATGAGCACCGAGAAGAGGCCGCTGGCGCCGCTGAAGTCGCGCTGCCAGAGGGCGTGGTCGGGGTGGTCGTCGAGGCCGGGGTGGAGGACGTCGAGCACCTCGGGGCGTTCGCGCAGCCAGTGGGCGAGTTTCATGCCGTTGGCATGGTGGCGCTCCAGACGCACGCCCAAGGTACGCAAGCCGCGCTGGGCAAGGTAGCAGTCGTCCGGTCCCGAACCGTTGGCCAGGGCCAGGAAGGTGTTCCAGAGACGATCGGCATGGGCGGCCTTGGCGCCGACCAGGCCGAGCATGATGTCGCTGTGGCCGCCGATGTACTTCGTTCCGGCCTGGATCACGACATCGGCGCCGTGTTCGAGCGGGCGGAAGAAGTAGCCGGCAGCCCAGGTGTTGTCGTTGATGACGACGGCGCCGGCCTTGTGCGCGACCTCGGCGATGGCCGGCACGTCCTGGACCTCGAAGGTCACCGAACCGGGGCTTTCGGTATAGACGATGGTGGTGTTGGGGCGGATCAGTGCGGCGACGCCGGCGCCCAGGCGGGGATCGTAGAAGGTCGTCTCGACGCCGTAATCGGCCAGGATCGCCGAGGCGTAGCTGCGCGCGGGCTGATAGGCGCTGTCGGTCATCAGGATGTGGTCGCCTGCCTTGGCGAAGGCCATCAGCGCCGTGACGATGGCCGCCTTGCCCGAGGCGCAGGAAACCGCGAGATCGGCGCCCTCGAGGGCGCAGAATGCGTCCTGGATGGCAAAGGTCGTCGGCGTGCCGTTGCGGCCGTAGACGATCTGGCCGGGGCCGCGCTTGCCCGCCGCCTGGACATCGGCATAGGTCGGCATCAGCACGGTCGAGGCGTGATAGACCGGCGGATTGACGATGCCGTGGTTGTCGTGCGGCTTGCGTCCGGCGGTGACGATCGTCGTGTCGCGCTTCATGAAGGGGATCCGTGCCGGTTGCGGGGCCGGCACTATGGCAAAGCCCCGCGACCGGTGCCAGTCGGACCCGGCAGGTGTCCCCCGGTCATGCAGCCGGGGCGTTGGCCGCGAAGGTCGCAAGTTGTGCCGCCAGGGCGCGCTCGAAGCCGGGCCGGGCAAGGCAGCGGTCGAGATAGGCGGCAACGCGGGGGTGGCGCTGCAGGACCGGTTCCTCCTGCAGGCCGCGCAGGACCGTGGCCATGACGATGTCGGCGACGCTGAAGCGGCCGGTCAGCCAGTCGCGTCCGTCGAGCCAGCCCGAGAGCGACTTCAGGCGCAGGTCGATCAGGGCCTCGGCGGGGCCGCGGAAGCCGTCGACCCAGGCCTCGCCGGCATGAAAGACGCCGGGCAGGATAAGGTTATCGACCTTGGGCTCGATGGCATTGAGCGCCGAGAACATCCAGGCCTGCATCAGCGCGGCCTCCTGCGCATCGCGGGGCGCCAGGGCAGGAGACTTGCCGGCGATGTGGAGCAGGATGGCGCCGCTTTCGAAGAGCGTGACCGCGTCGTCGCGATAGGCCGGGACCTGGCCGAAGGGCTGCCAGGCGCGGTAGGCGGCGCTGTCGGCCTCACCATCGCCCAGGATGTGCACGCTGTAGTCGAGGCCGGCCTCATTGAGGGCCCAGCGGGGCCGCAGGTCCTTGACGTAGCCCTGGGCGAAGGGCGGCACCCAGGCAAAGCTGCTGATGACGATGGACATGGCGTTTCTCCTCGTTGGGGCATGGCGCTGCCGGCCGCGGTGCGATCCGACTCGGTGCCCAAGGTTGACAACCAGCTCAGTTGATATCAACCTAATTTCGCCATGCGCGACGATTTGCCGCTTTCCGTGACCCATACCGTCCGGGACCGCTGCCTCTGCCTCCATGTGCAGCGGGCGGCGCGCGCCCTGGCGCGGCGCTTCGACCACGCCCTGAAGGGCTTCGGACTGACCAGCGGACAGTTCTCGCTGATGATCGCGCTGAACCGGTCCGAGCCGCCGCGCATCGCCGACCTTGCGCCGTTCCTGGCGATGGACCGCACGACGCTGACCGCCGCCCTGAAACCGCTGGTGCGGCGCGGTCTGGTCGCGATGGCGCGCGACGAGGCCGATGCGCGCTCGAAACGCCTGGCCCTGACCGAGGCGGGCAGGGACCTGCTGGTCCGGGCCATGCCGGTCTGGACGGCGACCCACGACGCGGTCGACGCCGAGCTGGTCGGCCACGATCTCGATCGCCTCAGGGGCGACCTGCGCGCCCTGGCCTGATCCGCCTAGTGCCGATTCACACGTCTACCCGGCCAGCTCGTCCTTGATCTGCGCCGCCGCCCGCAGGGTCAGCGCCGCAGTCGTCAGCGTCGGCGGATTGATCGGCGCGCTGACATGGGCCGAGGTGCCCAGGACATAGAGGTTGGGGTGGTCGTGGGTCTTGCCCATGGGGTCGATGACAGAGGACTTGGGGTCGGTGCCCATGCGGGCCGTGCTGGTGATGATCGCCTGGCTGACGGAAGGATCGTCATGGCGCACCTGCGTCGCCCCGATCGCGTCCATGATCTCCTTGTTGACCTTCAGCGCGTTGTCGAGCCCGGCCTTCGTCCAGTCGTCGTAGGAGAAGCTGACACGCGGACGGGGCAAGCCCAGGGCATCCTTCTTGTCGGGATCGAGGTCGATCCGGTTGTCGGGCGAACCCAGCATCTCGGCAGAGCTGTTGAGGCGGAACTCGCGGTTGGTGTGGTCGGTGACGGCGTTGCGCAGGGCCTCGCCGCGCAGGCCCTGCTTGGCGAAGGTCGTCGCCCAGATGCCGGGTCCGAAGAAGGGATGCCAGCCGTCGTTCATGATCGAGGTGCCGACGCCGGCGAACTTCGAGCGGAAATCGCCGTCGCGCCACTGGGTAATGCCGCCGGTCTGCTGCGGACCGCGGTAGGGATAGACCGGCTGGGGCGTCAGGCCGAAGGTGTTCTGGTTGACCTGGCCGGTGAGATAGCGCCCGACCGTGCCGCTGGAGTTGGCGACGCCGTTGGGCGTGGTGTCGCGCTGCGACATCAGCAGCAGGCGCGGGTTCTCGATGGCGTGGCAGCCGATGATAAAGACCTTGGCGGTGGCTTCCCCCTCGCTGTTGTCGGGCCGCTTGAAACGCACCGACGTGACCTTCTGCGAGGCATCGACGACGATGTCGTAGACCACCGCATCGGTGACGAGCTGTGCGCCGGCTTTGACCGCCTTGTTGACGTGCACGGTGGCATCGTACTTGGCCTGGATCGGACAGATCGGCTGGCAGGTGTTGTTGCCGCAGCAGGGCGGCCGGCCGTCGTGTTCGATGGAATTGCGGGCGTGGCTGAAGCGCCCGACGTTGAGGTCGAGCTTCCTGATCGCCTTCTGCACCTGCTCGTCCAGATAGGTCGCGGGAACGCCGGGCAGGGGATAGGCATCGGTGCGCGGCGTGCCCCAGCTGCCAGCATCCTCGCGGTAGCCGGCCACGCCCCATTCGTTCTCGGCGTCGCGGTACCAGGGCTGCAGGTCCTCATAGGTCACCGGCCAGTCGAAGCCGATGCCGTACTTGCTCTTCATCTGCAGGTCGTTGGGCCGCAGCCGGTCGGCAAAGCCGGTCCAGTGCCATGTCGTGCCGCCGACCGAGCGGACATAGGCGCCGTTGAAGGCGACCGGGCCGACGTTGACGTACCAGGAATCGGGATCGTCATCGGAGGGCTGGGGCGCGTGGGGCGCGGCCGGGTAGGGCGAGTTGGCGCCCTTGTCGGTCGAGCGCTGCCAGCGGTGCACGGCATCGCCGCGCTTGATCTCCCCACCAGCCTCCAGGATGACGACCTTGGCGCCCGCCTGGGCAAGCCGGTAGGCGCTGAGGCTGCCCACGACGCCCGAGCCGACGACGACGTCGGCAGTGATCTGTTCGGTCATGACGTCTCTCTCACAGGTCGGGCGGGAAGTTCCAGAATCCGAACTCGGCACCGCAGCGCGAGGGCGCCTTGGTGAAGTCGGCCATGGCTTCCCACTGGAGGGTATCGAGGTAGTGCACGACGACCTTCTTGCCGTTCTTCGTGACGATCCCGGTGTAGAAGACCTCGATGACGCGGTTGGCGACATCGTCCATGCCGGCAGCCGTGATCGCCGGCGTCATCGTGTCGCCGGGGTTCTCGCGCACCACCGTCGCCAGGGCCTGGAGCTTGTCCATGCCCAGTTCCTCGGCGAGGGCCTCGTAGAGGGTCGTCGCCGTGTCGATGCTGTTGGGATTGACCCCGGCGAGGGGGTGGGTCATGCCGATGATCGACACATCGACATCGGCCAGCGCGAACTCCGGCAGGGCGGCCAGGCCGGCCACTGCCGCCAGCGAGGCCATGACCTCCCTGCGGTTGAGTGGCGCCAAGGGTGGTGTCGTCATGATCTGGGGTGCCTTCGGCTGCGGACCGTGGTTCGACGCTGCTGGCGCCCGGCGGGCAGGTCAATTGACGAGGCGCACCGCGCGGGGCTTGCAAAGGCCTTCGGCTTTGCTCACGTTGGCCCGGTTCCTCATCGCCCTTCAATGCGACGGACCGCCCGTCGGGACATCGGGAGAAGCATGGCGCACCTGGTGACAGACCCGATCCGGCGCTCTCCCGGTGACCTGCTGCTTGTCGTCCTGCTTGCGGGCATCTCGCCTGCCTTCCTGATCGCGATCTCGATCGCCGAGCCCTATGCGGGGCAGGCCATGACGCTGCCGGCCAGCGAGGTGATCTGGTTCGCCGAGGCGTTCCTGATCGGCACGCTGGCGATGATGCCGCTCTCGGGTACGCTGATCACGAAGTTCGGCTTCGTTGCGGTGATGCGCATCGCCCTGGCCGGATCGCTGCTGGCCGGCGCCGGCATCATGGCGTTCGATCTGTTGTTCATGCTGCCGACGCAAGATCCCCTGCTCGTCCTGATGCTGCTGGCGGGCATCTTTTCGGCGCCGCTCGCGCCGGCGGCCCAGGCCTTCGCCGTGGCGACCCACAGCGCCGAGCAACGCGGCAGGGCGATGGCCCTGTGGGGCGGCGGACGGTTTGCCGGCTTCCTGGCGACCGCGGTGCTCGCCGGACCGCTGATCGCGGTCCTGGGATGGTCGCTGCCGATCCTCGTCGGCGCGGCGATGGTGCTGCCCTGTCTCGTCCTGCTGCGCCAGCCGTCCCATCTGCCTCTGGACGGCAGCCTGGCGCTCGATCTGGCGGGGCTGGCGCTGCTCCTGCTCGCCCTGGTCCCCCTGTTGATGGTGCTCAACCTGGTGTCGCTGTTTTCGGGCGAGCAGGGGCACCTGGCGCTGATCGCCATGCTCGCGCTCTCGCTGGTGTTCGGCGGGCTGTTCGTGCGCCATGCGATACGCCAGAGCGACCCCATCGTGTCGCTGCACCCCCTGCGCCACCGGGACTTCTGCATCGCCACGACCGTGGCCTTTGTCGTGGCGCTGGTGACCACGGGGCAGTTCTCGATCCTGATGGTGGGCGAGGTCGCCAGGGTCTCGTCGGACTGGTTGAGTTGGCGCACGACCGCCGGGGGCGTGGCGCAGATCCTGGGCGTGATCGCCGGCGGTTATCTGGTGCGCCCCATGATCGCCCGGCCCGCGGCCTGTGTCGCGCTGATCGTCACGGGCCTTGGACTCGCCAGCTTCAATCTCTACGGGACGAGCGTCGACCTTGCGACGATCAGCGCCACCCGGGCGCTGATGGGTTTCGGCCTGGGCCTGACCGTGCCGCTGCTTGCGGCCTTTGCCTACAGCGGTCTGGGAGAGGCGGACACACCGGCGGCCTGCTCGCTGTTCGGCTTTGCCGGCATGATGGGAACCGGCATCGGCGTTGCCGCACTGGGCGGCGAATTCGCCGAGGCGCTGGCGCTTTCGGGCGACACGCTGACCGCCTACCGCGTCGTCTTCTGGACGCAGGCGATCGTCGTCGTCGCACTGATTCCGCTGCTGTGGATGCTGCGCCTGCACGATCTGCGCCCCTCCGGGCGATGACACGTCAGAGTTGTTCGTGTTAAGGATTCGACGGGGTCAGTGGGAGGTAAAAGCAATGACGCGCATCGCGGGTGTCTTGCTCGTTGTTCTTTGCAGCATCGTCGGCAACCACGCGGTCGCGCGGGCCGACGGGGAGCCTTTCCAGAATCCGCCGGAGGTCCGTAGCGCGGGCGGTCTGCTCGAGGTCACGCTGGTGGCCGAGGAGACCGACTACACGCTGGGCGACCGCGCTGCCAGGACGGCGATCTACAACGGCATCTATGCCGGACCGACGCTGCGGGTGAAGCCGGGCGACACCATGCGCATCACGCTGGTCAACAAGCTCGACCAGCCGACCAACATCCATTTCCACGGCATGACCGTCTCGCCGCTCTACAACGGCGACAACGTGCGCCTCTACATCTATCCCGGCGAGACCTTCGTCTACGAGATCGCGATCCCCGAGGACCATCCGCCGGGGCTCTTCTGGTACCACTCGCACCTCCACGGCATCTCGCAGTACCAGGTGATGGCCGGCCTCTCTGGCGCGCTGATCGTCGAGGGCATGCTCGATCCCTTCCCGGAACTCGCCGGCATCCGCGAGCGCAACATCGTGCTGAAGAACCTCAAGCTCGATAGCGACGGCGAGATCGGCGCCTACGTCGACTATGTCGATCCCGGCATCCGCAGCGTCGCCGGCCAGGTCAACCCGGTGATCGATATCCGGCCCGGCGAAACCCAGTTCTGGCGCATCTCCAACCAGTCCGCAAACATGTACTACCGTCTGCGGCTGGACGGCCACACGATGCAGATCATCGGCTACGACGCCAACCGCACGACCCATCTGGTGCCGGTCGAGGAGTACCTGATCGGACCGTCCTCGCGCGTCGAGGTGCTGGTCACCGGCGGACCGGAGGGCAGTTATGTGTTCCGCACCGAGAAGGTGCAGGGCGGGCCGACCTTCGACATCTTCCCCGGCACGACGCTCGCGACGCTGGTGTCCTCGGGGGCGCCGCAGGAGCCGATCGCGATCACCTCGCCCTGGCCTGTGGTGCCCGAACCCGCGCTGCTGCCGGTCGACGAGCGGCGCGAGCTCGTGTTCAGCGTCAACAACTTCGACTTCCTGATCAACAACAAGGTCTTCGACGTCAACCGGGTCGATTTCCGCGTTCCCGTGGGCAACGTCGAGGAATGGACCATCCGCAACGCCTCGGACGGCCTGCACATCTTCCATGTCCACCAGACCGACTTCCAGGTCGTCTCGATCAACGGCGAACCGGTGCCGTTCAGCGGGCTCTACGACACCATCACCATCCCGATCCGCGGCGAGGTGAAGGTGATCATCCCGTTCAACCAGGAGATCATGGCCGGGGCCTTCGTCTTCCATTGCCACATCCTCGATCACGAGGACCAGGGCATGATGGGGATCGTGCAGGTCTACGACCCCGACAACCCCGAACTGGGGGCGCTGCCGGGCTGGGCGGCAACGGTCAACACCGCCATGAACTGGGTCGGCTTCGATCTGGCCGATCTGCCGCGGGAGGTGCTGGTCGATCTCGTCGGCGAGCAGGCGGCGACCGACTACACGATCGGCAACGCGCTCTGCGTCGCACCGTCCTGAGGGGGGCAGACATGACCAGGATCATCATGCGGTCCCTGGGGACTGCCGTTTTCCCGCTGGCGCTGGCCGGAGCCGCGGCGGCGCAGGAGCCGCCGTTTCCCGTGTTCACCAGCTCGGTCGATACCTCGACCTTCTATATCGCGACCGACAACGAGGGTTCCGACGACACGCAGAACCTGTTTGTCGCCATCGATCCCAACTTCACGCTGGAGTGGTGGGACAACGTCTTCCTGGTGGGCGGCCTCAACATCACGGACTACCCGCCGGCGGGCGAGGACAGCTTCCTTGAATACGAAGACCTGACGATCTCCGACATCAGCCTGTTCGCCTCCCCCGACTGGACCTGGAGCGCGCAGTTCGGCAAGACGTCGGTGCCCTTCGGGCTGGCGCCGAGCAATGCGCCGGGCCTGTTCGGCTCGAACTTCGTCGGCGACTACACCTTCGACGGCATCATGGTCCTGGGCGGCTATGACGTCGGCCGGTTCATCGGCGACGGCGCCTACGGCAGCCACAACTTCCTGGGCGGCTCCTACTTCGTCGACACCACGTTCATGAGCGCATCGCTGTTCGGCGAGGTGCCGCGCACGCGTCTCGACGACGGCGGCCCGGCCAACACCGAGAACTTCGATTCGTTCTATCTGACCTACGACGCCCAGTGGGTGCCGATCCTGCCGGGCGGCGTGAACTGCCGCGCGAGCTACATCTACAACGCAGCCGGAATCGGCGACACTGGCCACGAGGAAGGCTGGTCGCTGGGCACGGTGGTGCCGCTGCCGCTGGCCGGGCGCGATGCGCTCTCCAGTGCCTCGGGCGAGTACCTGGCGGTCACGGCGATCGCCGAATACGCCCACTTCAACAACTTCGGCGGTGTCGGAGGCGTCGATCACGACTACTACACCGCGGGCGTACAGACCTTCTACGGCCAGTGGTACGGCACCGCGACCACGACGACCCGCCGGATCGACGATCCCGTCGGAGGCGACCAGACTGACAGGCTTTATGCCCTGTCGGCGGGCTACACCTTCAACAACGCCATGTCGGTGCAGCTGGGCTACGCCTACGAGGACATCCCGGCAGCCTCGGCGCATATCGTAGGCCTGTCGTTCAACTATGCCTTCCAGCTCACCGATCACCAGAGCTGGTGGCCCGACTTCGGCAGTCCCGCCTACGTCGAGACCAACGAGCAGCTGCTGCACAACTGGCAGACCCAGAAATAGAGCAAATCATCCTTCTGCGGAATCGCTTCGCGATTGCGCAGAAGGATGTGAATTTGCTCTATCTTGTTGACGTAGAGCGGATTCACACGATCAGCCGAAACCGCCGAGCGGTTCCGGCTTATCGTGATCCGCTCTAGGGGCAGGCGGGGGCTCAGCCCCCGGAGGGCACCAGCCAGCTCTGCTCGCGGCGGACCACCTCGAACCCTGCCCTCTGGTACATCGCCAAGGCGCGGGGATGGTCGCGGGTGTTGGTGTCGACCAGCGCCCGTTCGATGCCCGGGCGCCACAGCGCGCTGACCACCCAGTCGAGGAAGTAGCCGCCAAGGCCCTGGCCGATGAACTCGGGCAGCATGCCGAAGAGCGCCAACTCGGCGGTGTCGCCGCGGCGGAAATCGAGTTCGGCAAAGCCGGCCGGTACGCCGCCGACGTAGAGCACCATGATCTCGACGGCGGGGTCGTGGATCACCGCGAGCAGGTCGTCGGGCGCCAGCGCCAGCCGGTCGGTCCAGTTCCACTCGGCACCGACCGTGCGGTAGAGCCAGAGGTAGAACGAGAGCGGCGGTTGTTCGGCGCGCAGGATGGCGATCTTGCGCATCGGCACGGGGCGGGAAGGCCGGCGCGGCGGGGCGCTCATCTCGAGGAAGGTGATGACGGTGTCGAGGGTCCGCCTGTCGTCGGCGTCGAAGACCTCGGTCATGGAGGCTCAGGCCGGGCCCGTGGCGACCGGCGTGTCCTCGCGCCCGCCCCATTCGGTCCAGGAGCCGTCATAGACCGCGACGTTGCGGGCGCCGATCAGGTTGAGCGCCAGCGCCAGGAACGAAGCGCTGATGCCCGAACCGCAGGTCGTGGCGACGGGCCGGGCGGGATCGACGCCGATGCTGGCCAGCGCGGCGCGGATGTCCTCGTCGCTCCTGACCGTGGCGTCGGGCCGCAACAGGGAGCTGTAGGGCAGGTTGACGCTGCCGGGGATGTGGCCGCTGCGCAGGCCGGGCCGGATCTCGGGCTCGCTGCCGGCGAAACGGCCCGGACCGCGCGCGTCGACCACCTGTTCGCGCGCGCTCTCGACGTTGCTGCGCATCTGCTCGATGTCGCGCACCAGGAAGGTGTTCATGCGCGCCGTGAAATGGCGCTCGCGCGGGATGACCGGCGCGTCGTCGACCGGGCGGCCTTCGGACATCCACTTGGGCAGGCCGCCGTCGAGCACGGCGACGTCCTCGTGGCCGAAGACGCGGAACATCCACCAGACCCGCGCCGCGGCCATCATGTTGCCGCCGTCATAGACGACGATGCGCACGCCGTCGCCCAGGCCCAGCTTGCGCACCCGGCTGGAGAACTTCTCCGCCGAGGGCAGCATGTGGGGCAGGTGGCTCTTCTCGTCGGAAATGTCGTCGATATCGAAGAAGACCGCGCCGGGAATGTGCCGCTCGGCATATTCGGCGCGGGGGTCGCGACCGTCGGCGGGGAGGTACCACGAGCCGTCGACGATGCGCACATCGGGCGCATCGAGATGTTCGGCCAGCCATTCGGTCGTCACGAGGCCCTTGCGCTGGGTCATCGCCATCGTCTCCTTCAGTCGCGCAGGACCACGTTCAGCCGGCGGTTCTGCTTGCCCTTGTTCTCGATCTTGGCAATCTCGACGGCGCCGATCTCGCCCGTTGACGCCACATGGGTGCCGCCACAGGCCTGAAGATCGACACCCTCGATCTCAAGCAGGCGGACACGGCCGAAGCCGGTCGGCGGCGAGACCGACATGGAGCGCACCAGCTCGGGCTGGGCCGCCAGTTCCTCGTCGGTGATCCAGATCGGACGCACGGGACGGTCGGCGGCGACGATCTCGGCGAGCCGGGCCGTGATCTCTTCCCGGGTCATGTCCGGCTCTGGCCAGTCGAGGTCGATGCGGCTCTTCTGCGCCCCGACCTGGGCGCCGGTGATACCGGCATCGACCACGGCGCAGATCAGGTGCAGCGCGGTGTGCATGCGCATGTGGCGGTAGCGGGTGTCCCAGTCGATCTGCGCGGTGACCCGGGCGCCTGCCGCGGGAAGGGCGCTGCCCTCGGCGAGCTGGTGCAGCACGTCGTCGGGTGCCGCGCCCTTGACCGCGCCGGCGATCGTGTAGCGGCTGCCGTCGGCGGCGATCAGGACGCCGCTGTCGCCCGGCTGGCCGCCGCTGGTGGGATAGAAGACCGTGCGGTCGAGGCGGATGCC
The DNA here is from genome assembly GCA_027592745.1 of Pseudomonadota bacterium. GTDB lineage: Bacteria > Pseudomonadota > Alphaproteobacteria > SP197 > SP197 > CALGGB01. Next base: position 15,608 of record JAQCLG010000039.1, read on the forward strand.
TTCCGGCCCGGCCTCGATCACGGTCGCGCTGCAGCTTCGGGCGTAGGCATCGTTGCGAAAGACGGCTTCCATCGCCGGGATCACGCCAGCCAGGGCGGCACCGGCAGATTGCGCTCCCGCAGGAAGGCGGGATTGAAGATCTTGCTCTGATAGCGCGTGCCGTAGTCGCAGAGGATGGTGACGATGGTGTGGCCTGGGCCCATCTCGCGGGCCAGCTTCATGGCGCCGGCGACGTTGACGCCGGCGGAACCGCCCAGGCACAGGCCCTCGTGCTGCAGCAGGTCGTAGACGACCTCCAGCATCTCGACGTCGGTCACCTGGAAGGCGGCGTCGATCGGCGCGTCCGCCAGGTTCTTCGTGACGCGGCCCTGGCCGATGCCCTCGGAGATCGAACTGCCCTCGGACTTCAGCTCGCCCGTCTTGAACCAGGTGAACATCGCCGAGCCGAAGGGATCGGCCATGGCGATGGTGATGTCCTTGTTGCGCGCCTTCAGGGCGATGCCGGTGCCGGCAAGGGTACCGCCGGTACCGATCGCCGAGACGAAGCCGTCGACCCTGCCACCGGTCTGTTCCCAGATCTCCGGGCCGGTGCCCTCGATGTGGGCCTGGCGGTTGGCGACGTTGTCGAACTGGTTGGCCCAGATCGCGCCGTTGGGTTCGCGCGCCGCGATGTCGGCGGCCATGCGCTCGGAGGTGCGGATGTAGTTGCGCGGGTCCTTGTAGGGTGCGGCCGGCGTGAGATGGAGGTCCGCACCCAGGGCGCGCAGGACATCCTTCTTCTCCTGGCTCTGGGTCTCGGGCATGACGATGACGCTGCGGTAGCCCAGGGCGTTGCCGACGGTGCACAGGCCGATGCCGGTGTTGCCGGCGGTGCCCTCGACGATGACGCCGCCGGGCTGGAGTTCGCCGCGCTTCTCGGCGTCGCGGATGATCCACAGCGCCGCGCGGTCCTTGACCGACTGGCCCGGATTGAGGAATTCGCACTTGCCCAGAATCTCGCAGCCCGTCCGTTCCGACGGGCCCTTGAGGCGGATGAGCGGGGTATTGCCGACAAGCGGAATGATGCCGTCGTGAACCGTCATGGCAGCAGATCCTGATCGTTGAATGCGGCGGCGTGCAGGGGGCACCCTAAGCGCGGCATCCTGCGGGATCAAGCGCATCCGCAAGGCATGCATGGAACGCAAGAACTCGCGCATTGTGCGGCAGGCGCAGGCTATCATGGCGTGTGGTCGCATCACCGGGACCGTAGCCATGAGCCTTGTCGGGATCGATCCAGCGCCTCGTTCCTATGCCCCGGCGGTAACGCTCATGCGGCGCAGTGCCCGGGGCGATGTGTGCGCTCCCGACGCGATCGATATCGCTGCGATCGAGACCTGGTTGCTGGGCGATGCCCTTGGGGGTGTCGGACCTCCTGGAACTCGTGGAGAGCCTCGCCTGGCGGCTCGTGGCGGCCGGTATCCTGCTCGACCGCTTCAGCGTTCATTTCGGCACGCTTCATCCCCAACTCGTGGGATTCGCGTGGAACTGGAGCCGCAGCGACGGGCTTACCGATGAGGTCAAGGTCGCCGCGGCGTCCCTGAAGTCCGACGGTTACCTGCGCAGTCCGCTCTTCCGTGTCATCGAGTATGGCGAGACCGTTCAAGCCTTCACCGCGGACCCAGCCGCCCGCGAGAGGTACCCCTTCCTGGCCGAATTGGCCGACCAGGGCATTGCCCAGTACGTTGCCATGCCAATCGGCGGCGGAGGTTATTCAAACTCGGTGTCACTGGGCACGTCGCGCGCGACGGGTTTCAGCGACGGGGAGTTTGGCGACCTGCGTCGGGTGCTGGCGCTATCCGCGCTGCATATCGAGCGCCACATCGCGTTGCGCATTGCGGCCAACGTGCTCGACACCTACCTGGGCAAGGCTGCGGGTGTGCGCGTGCTCGAGGGGGCGATCCACCGCGGCGAAGGCGAGGCAATCGCTTCGATCGTCAGGGTTTCGGACCTTCGCGGGTTCACCGACCTCAGCGACCGGCTCCAGGGCCATGAGGTGACGGCACTGCTCAACGCCTTTTTCGAGTGCCTGGTCGGCGCAATCGAACGCCATGGCGGTGATGTCCTGAAGTTCATCGGCGACGGATTGCTTGCGGTCTTCCCCGTGGACCCGGCCGATGGCGGCAAGGCAGCTGCAGAAGCCTCCCTGGCTGCGGCGCAGGATGCCATTGCGGCGGTCGAGCGGCTCAATGCGGAGCCGCCGGCCGCCCTGGCGGTCATCCCGGGATGGCGACCGCTGCGTTCGGGCATCGCCCTGCACCAGGGCGATGTCTTCTTCGGCAATGTCGGTGCGCCCGAGCGCCTCGACTTCACGGTGATCGGCCGCGCGGTCAACGAGGCGAGCAGGGTCGAGGCGCTGACTAAGGTGCTGGGGCGTCCGCTGCTGATCACGCAGCCCGTTGCCATGCTGCTCGATTCCGGACTCGACGCGCTGGGCTCCCACGATCTGCGCGGCCTTGCCCGGCCCATGGCCATCTTTGCGCCTTCGCTCAGCCGGTCTTGAGCGGGCGGTCCTTGAACTCGATCTCGACGAAGGCGAACTCGTAGTCGTTGGCGTTGATGACGTTGTGCTCGACGCCGGACTCGCGCGCATAGGATATGCCCTGGGTCAGGGAGGCGTGGTTGCTGGCGCCGTCCTTGCCCTCGATCAGGAGCCGGCCGGTCAGCATGGGGACCACGACATAGGGGTGGCCGTGCTGGTGCCAGCCGGTTTCGGCGCCCGGTGCAAAGCGCCACTCGGTGACGATCGTGAAGTCGTTTTCAGCCTGCACGGTGGGCACGGCTGCGGGTCGTCTGGTCATGGTGAACACCTTCGCATCTTGTCGGCGCAGTATAGGCCCAGGGGACGATCTGGACAGTGCCGATCGATCCGCCGCCGACGATTGCAGATGACACGAACCGGGGGCCTTGCCGCCCCTGTCGAGGCTGGCTAACCTAGGATCGTTCGCACCTCCCGTGGTCCCCTGCAAGGGGACGCGCGACGGGCCGGGGTGGGAGACCGGACCAAGGCGTCCTGTCTGCCGCATGCCCTGTGACGGTCGTGTGGCAGCCCGGACGCCATCATGCACCGGATCGCTGGATTCCCGGCTGCCCCCACCTGGGTCGCCGAGTGCCACGTGACGGTGGCTGCCGCGGTGCCGATCTCCGGAAAAGTGTCGGTCGACGCCCTGTCGACTGATGCCGGCGGGTTGCGCTTCTGCAAGCCGTTCCGCACAAACAAAACGACACATAGGTGCAAACGTGAGACGCAATTTCAACTTCGACGTAAAGGGGTTACTCGCCGAGGATCGCGCACATTCCATGCATCCCTGGCATTCCTTCGCAAAGCAGGACCACACGCTGCTCGTCGATTCCGAAGGGATTTATGTCTACGACGGTGCGGGCAACCGCTACATCGACGGCATCGGCGGCATGTGGGCCGTCCAGCTGGGCTACGGCAACGAGGAGATGGCCCAGGCGATCGCCGATCAGGTCCGCCAGATGGTCTATTACTCGCCGTGGTCGATGACGACGGTGCCGCATGCCGAGGTTTCGGCCAAGCTCGCCACCCTGACGCCCGGCGATCTCAACCGCTTCTTCTATTCGGCCGGCGGTTCGGAGGCCAACGACTCCGCGGTGCGCTTCGTGCACTACTACTGGAACGTGATGGAGCAGCCCCAGCGCAAGTTCATCATCTCGCGCCAGGACGCCTACCACGGCAGCACGTACCTGGCCGCCTCGCTCTGCGGCAAGCCGGGCAACGACAACCGCATGGAGCTCATCACGGACTGGATCGCGCGGGTCTCCTCGCCCAATCCGTACCGCAAGCCCGACGACATGACGGACGACGAGTTCCGCGACCATCTGGTCAAGGAGTTCGAGGACAAGATCAACGAGATCGGCGCGGAGAAGGTTGCTGCCTTCATCGCCGAGCCGGTGCTGGCCTCCGGCGGCGTCATCGTGCCGCCCAAGGGTTACCAGAAGGCCATGCTCGAGGTCTGCCGCAAGTACGGCATCCTGATGATCTCCGACGAGGTGGTGACCGGCTTCGGCCGCATGGGGCATTTCTTTGCCTCCGAGCCGGTGTTCGACATCGTTCCCGACATCATCACCTCGGCCAAGGGTTTCACCTCCGGCTACATCCCGGCTGGTGTCACCTGCATCTCGAATAAGCTGCACCAGGACATCATCGACAAGGCCGGTGAAGGTGCGGTGTTCTCGAACGGCTTCACCTACTCGGGTCATCCCGTGGCGATGGCGGCCGCGCTCAAGAACATCGAGATCATGGAGCGCGACAACCTGATGGAACATGCCCAGGTCACGGGTGCGTACTTCCAGGAGAAGCTGCGCGGCCTGGCCGATCTGCCGATGGTCGGCGACGTCCGCGGCGTCGGCCTGATGGGCTGCGTCGAGGCGGTGTCGAACAAGAAGACCAAGAAGGCCTTCGACGGTGCGCTCGAGGTCGGCAAGCGGATCGACAAGAAGTGCCAGGAAAAGGGCCTGATCCTGCGCCCGATGTGGCACCTCTGCGTCTTCTCGCCGCCGATCATCATCACCAAGAACCAGGTCGACGACATGGTCGGGATCATGGAGGGCGCCATCAAGTCGGTGGCCGACGATCTCGTCCGCGAAGGCGCCTGGGACGGCAAGGACTGAACCTGATCCGACCTCCGGGTCAGCAGGAAGGAAGGCCGTCGGCTCAGCCGGCGGCCTTTTTCTGTGGCGCCACCGGGTCGGTCTGGCTTTCGACACGCACCGGCCTGGCGATCGCGCGCCCCAGCGAGGCGACGTATCGCTCGACCTTCTCGGGCGCGGCGACCGCCGCGTCGCTGCCCAGGGTCAGCACCAGGGTCTCGCCATCGAGCGAAAGCGGCATCCTCTCCAGGGCCGGGCCGCGCCCGGCGCAGAGCTCGAAGGCCAGACGCAAGGCCTTGCCCAGGGCGTTGGCCCGCGCCGCGCCGTCCTCGCCCAGCAGCCGGCGGCAGGTGTCGGCCGTCGCGGCATTGGCCGAACCGCCGTAACGCACGAACAGCGCAAGCCCGAGAAAGCCGCGTTCGGGATGGCTCAACACCGACCAGGGCATGCGCAGCGCGCGCAACATGGCCTGTTCGGCACGGTACTCGGGATGTTCCAGCCAGCCGATGTCGGCGATCGTGCACAGGGCGCCGACCATGCGCGGGGGCAGGTCGGCGAACGTCTGCGCCACCGGAGAGAGCCAGGTTTCCAGGGCAGCCGAGGCGTCGGCGAAGCGGCGGTGCTGGCCTGCAAGGTCGCGGCAGGCGGCCAGCAGCGGGTCCTCCAGGCGGGTGGCCTCGTCGAGCGCGCCGAAGTGGTGGCCTTCGCGCAGGCCATGGGCCGAAAACACGATGTCGGAGGGTTGCAGGGCGGCGATCACCCGTTCCAGGACAACCGCGCCCCAGGGCAAGCCCTCGGCGCGGCGCCGCGAGACGGCGCGGATCTGGGAGGTCGTCTGGCGCCCTAGATGTTCGAGCATGGCGGTGAAGTCGCGGGCTTCGCGGCGTTGCAGGTGGAAGCCGTGGATCACCTGCAGGGGATAGTCGTGCTGGCCCATGTGGAGGCGGGCAATGGCGCGCCAGGCGCCGCCGACAGCGTAGAACTCGCTTTCGCGCAGGGCGTCGAGCCAGTGGACCGTGGACAGCGCCGCGTCGATGACCTGGCTTGCGTCCTGCAGGCGGCCGCCGGTGCGCTCGATCAGGCGCAGCGGCCCGATCGGCAGGGAGGTCTGCTTGAGCACACGGCCCTTCTCGATGGCGACGAGTTCCAGGCTGCCGCCGCCCAGGTCGCCGACGATGCCGCTTGCCTCCGGCGAGGCCGAGATCACGCCAAGCGCCGACATGCGGGCCTCGTCGTCGCCCGAAAGCACCTCCATCGTCCGGCCGCAGGCCACCGCCACGGCAGCCTGGAAGGCAGCGCCGTTCTCGGCCTCGCGCACCGCGGCAGTGGCGAGCAGGGTGAGCCGGGCGACGGGCACGTCCTCGGCGATCCGCACCAGGGCGGCGATGGCAGCCACGCCGCGTTCGAAGGATTCATCGCCGATCCGCCCCAGGCGTTCGACGTCGGTGCCCAGGCCGACGACGGCCTTGCGGTTGACGATGGGCAGGGGTGCGCGCGTCAGGCCGTCGTAGACGACCAGCCGGATCGAGTTCGAGCCGATGTCGATGACACCCAGGCGCGACCGGGCATCACCAGGGCGGACAGAAGGTTCCAGGCTCATTCGCGCAGGTCGATGGCGACGTTGCCCGAGCGGATCTGCTTGCGCAGCGCGCTGCCCCGGCCGGATAGGGATGGGTTGGTCATGAAGAAACGGTGGGCGCTGAAGGTGTTCTCGCCGCCGGGCAGGCGGCGGAAGTTGCCGTCGGCCTGGAGCACCCAGGACTGCTCCACGTCGCGCAGGTTGGCGATCATGATCTGGTCGAGCACCTGGCGGTGGACGGTCGGGTTGTCGACCGGCACCAGGGTCTCGACCCGGCCGTCCAGGTTGCGCGGCATCCAGTCGGCCGAGGAGACCAGGACCTTGGTACACGCCGAGGGCAGGGTGTGGCCGTTGCCGAAGCAGAAGATGCGCGAATGTTCGAGGAACCGGCCAACGATCGACTTCACCCGGATGTTGTCCGAAAGGCCGGGCACGCCGGGGCGCAGGCAGCAGATGCCGCGGATCACCAGATCGATCTGCACGCCGGCGCTGGAGGCCGCGTAGAGCCGGTCGATCATGTCGGCATCGACCAGTGAGTTCATCTTGGCCCAGATCGCCGCAGGCTTGCCTGCCCGCGCGTTGTCGGCCTCGTGGTCGATGGCGTCGGTCAGGCGGCGGCGCAGGTTGAGCGGCGCCATGCCGACCTTCTCCAGGTTGCGCGGGCGGATATAGCCGGTGAGATAGTTGAAGATGCGGTTGGCATCGCGGCACATCGCCGGATCGGCGGTGAAGAGCGAGAGGTCGGTGTAGATGCGGGCGGTGATGGGGTGGTAGTTGCCCGTGCCGAAATGGACGTAACTGACCAGCCGGCCGCCCTCGCGGCGCACCACCAGCGACATCTTGGCGTGGGTCTTCAATTCGACGAAGCCGTAGACCACCTGGGCGCCGGCGCGTTCCAGGTCGCGCGCCCAGCGGATGTTGGCCTCCTCGTCGAAGCGGGCCTTCAACTCGACCACGGCGGTGACCGACTTGCCCGCCTCGGCTGCCTCGATCAGCGCCTTGACGATGGGCGATTCCTTGCTGGTGCGGTAAAGCGTCTGCTTGATCGCCACGACCTGGGGGTCCTGCACCGCCTGCTGCAGGAACTGCACGACGACGTCGAAGCTCTCATAGGGGTGGTGAACGACGATGTCCTTGGCGCGGATCGCGTCGAAGCAGTTGCCGCCGAAGTCGCGGATGCGCTCGGGAAAGCGCGGCGCATAGGGTTCGAACAGCAGGTCGGGCCGGTCGTTGACGATGAGCTGGGACAGTTCGGCCAGGCCCAGTTCGCCCTCGACCTCGGTGACGTCCTCGGCGTGGACGTTGAGGCGGGCCATCAGCAGGTCGCGCAGTTCGTCGGGCATGGCGCTGTCGATCACCAGGTCGATCACGCTGCCGCGCCGACGCCGCTTGAGGGCGGTCTCGAAATGGCCGACCAGATCCTCGGATTCCTCGTCGATCTCGATCTCGCTGTCGCGCACGACACGGAAGTAACCCAGGCCGAGCAGGCGGAAACCCGGGAACAGGCGCTTGAGGTGCATGCGCACGGCCTGCTCCAGGGAGATGAAGCGGTGGGTCTCGCCGGGCAGGCGGATGAACCGCTCGGTCTGCTGGGGCAGGCGCAGGATGGCATAGACGGGGTCGTCGTTGCGCGCCCGGTGCATCTTCAGCACCATGCCGAAGCCGAAGTTCGGGATGAACGGGAAGGGGTGGGCCGGATCGATCGCGACCGGCGTCAGGATCGGCAGAATCTCCTCGTCGAAGCGGTCGGTCAGCCAGCTGCGGTCGTCGCGGGTGAGTTCCTCCTCCTCGAGGATCACGATATCGGACTGGCGCAGCAGGCCGCGCAGGTTGCGCCATGTCGCGTACTGGCGCGCGACCAGGACGTCGGACTGCCGCTTGATCTCGTCGAGCTGCTGCAGCGGGGTCAGGCCGTCGATGCTGGGTGTCGTGACGCGGGCATCGACCTGGGCGCGCAGGCCGGCGACACGCACCATCTGGAACTCGTCGAGGTTGTTGGCAGAGATCGAGAGGAAGCGCAGCCGTTCCAGCAGGGGGTAGCGCTCGTTGTCGGCCTCCTCCAGCACACGCGTGTTGAAGGACAGCCAGGAGAGTTCGCGGTTGATGAACCGGTCGGGCGAGGTGGCATCGATGGTGCCGGAGGACATCGGCGCGAACGCCAGCGCGCTCCCGGCATCGGGATCGTCCTTGTGCAGATCGTCTTCGGCCATCAACCATCCTCCAGGCCGCCCGGCGGCAGGGATTGCCGCGGCAGCCCGCGTGCTCTATCAGCGACAGATGGGATTATAACCACCCAATGCACGACGTTTCCATGACACCTTGCCCGGAGCCCCTTTCTTGCCCGAGACCCTGATGCTGCTGCGCCACGCCAAATCGAGCTGGGCGGATGCCACCCTCGAGGACCACGACCGCCCGATTCAGGACAAGGGGCGCGGTCGCGCCGCCAACCTGGCCACCTGGCTCGACGACCGCGCCATCGGCTGCGACCTGGTGCTGTGTTCCACGGCCCTGCGCACGCGCCAGACCCTCGAGGTCGTGCTGCCGGTGCTGGGAAACCCGCAGGTGCGCTTCGAACCCGCGATCTACGAGGCCGACGCCCAGGCGCTGCTCGACCTGCTTCGCACGGTCGGGGAGGAGCACGATCGGGTCCTGGTGATCGGCCACGATCCGGGCCTGCAGCTTCTGGCGGTCAAGCTCGCCATGACCGCTACGGGCGATGCCCTGGAGCGGCTGAAGCGCAAGTACCCGACCTCCGCCTTCGCGCTGCTGAGCATCGGCGAGGCGAGCTGGGCCGCACTGGCGCCCGGCATGGGGCATCTGGCGGTCTTCCAGGTGCCGGCGGACGGGGCCGCTGCGTGAATCGCCCGGATCTGTCTATAGTGGGCCGAATGCTGGGAGTTTCCATATGCGTCTGTTTGCCGGTTGGCTCTATTTCCTGGGCGGCATCGCCCTTGTCGGTGCGATCATCATCTATGCCACCAACATTCCCAACGTTCCCGACGAGGACGACCTTGTGGAGATCAAGGGATTCCTGACCGCGATCCAGTTGCAGAAGGATTTCGACGGCACCGACGTGATCTTCCTGAAGTTCCGCGACCGCGAGCAGCGCTTCCGCTATCTCTCGACCTATCCGATGTATGTCGAGGTGCGCGACCGCCTCGGCATCTACCGCGATGTCGACATCCTGGTGGAGGAATCGAAGCTGGAGGATGAATCCTCCTCGCCGCGTATCTGGGGCCTGGTCGAACACGACCCGCGCAACCCCGGCACGGTGGTGACTTACCAGGAGATCTTCGACGAGACGACCGAGACCGACCGTTCCTGGCAGGCCGTGGCGCTCTACATGGGCCTGGGCGGTCTCATCGCCATCGCCCTGAGTTGGGGCATCCGGCGCGCCATTCCCTACCGCCCGCAGGACCCGTCGGTCTAGCCCGGCCAGATTGGGCTATCTCATCCGACGTCACGAGGATTGTCCAACGTCGAGAATTTTCTTTCCCTCTCCCCTTGTGGGAGAGGGTTGGGGTGAGGGGTCTTACGCGCGGTAGCGCGGACATGATCCGCTGCATCCGCCTTGGCGTTGCTGCCCCCTCACCCAGCTCCGCCTAGGCACGACCTGCGGCCGCGCCAAGGCTGCGCAACCCTCTCCCACAAGGGGAGAGGGAGGAGCCGTGTCTAACCCGTGATGTCGCCGGCGCGGGCGAGCAAACCGTCGAGGTCGATGGCGCGGCAGCCGTCCTCGACCAGCAGCACCTCGAAACCCTCGCGCCGGGCGTCGAGCCCGGAGTAGTGGACGCAGTAGTCGGTCGCCAGGCCGAGCAGGACGACACGGGCAAAGCCGCGGTCACGCAGGTAGCCGGTCAGGCCGGTGGGCGTCGCCCGGTCGTTTTCGTAGAAGGCCGAATAGGAATCGATCGCCCGGTGGTAGCCCTTGCGCAGCACCAGTTCGGCGCGGCCGGCCTGCAGCCCCGGATGAAACATGGCGCCCTGGCTGCCCTGGACGCAGTGATCGGGCCACAGCGTCTGGTGGCCGTAGGGCATCACCATGGCCTCGAACGGGCTGCGGCCGGGATGGGACGAGGCGAAGGAGCCATGGCCGGGGGGATGCCAGTCCTGGGTCAGGACGGCATGATCGAAGCGCGCCATCAGGGCATTGGCCACGGGCACCACGGCGTCGCCGTCGGCCACGGCAAGCGCGCCGCCGGGGCAGAGGTCGTTCTGGACATCGACGACCAGCAGGACGTCGCGGACCTGGTCGATGGCGAGGCTGCTCATCCGTTCAGTCCAGGCTGTAGATGCGGCGGCTGTTGCCGCTTGCGATCATGGCGACGATGCGGTCGGCCTCGGCCAGGTTGCACATGCCCTCGGCGATCCAGCGGTCGAGGTGCTGCTTGAGGACGCGGCGGAACTGAAGCTGGCCGAGGTAGTAGAGCTCGGCCAGGCCGAAGGCGTCGGAGCTGTAGAGCTGCTTGAAGAAGGGGCCCATCTCCAGGGCCTCGCCCATGATGGTCGCGGCCGTGACCTGCCCCCGCTGACTGGTCCGGTTTCAATGTTAGTGCATGGTCGGCTTTGTCGCCAAGCTG
>JAQCLG010000040.1 GCA_027592745.1 Pseudomonadota bacterium
GCGCTACGAGGACATGCTGCGCGACACACGCAAGACCTTCGCTGGCGTGATTGGTTTCCTCGGCCTGGACGTGCCGCCGGCCCGGCTGGGCGCCGCCCTGCGCAACAGCTCCTTCAAGACCCTGGCGCAACAGGAAAAACAGCGGGGCTTCCGGGAACGCTCCGGCCGCACGGACCGGTTCTTCCGCAAGGGTGTGGCTGGGGCGTGGCGGGCCGATCTCGAACCTTCGCTCGCCCGCGCCATCGAGCAGCGCCATCGTGTCCAGATGCAGCGCTTCGGCTACCTGCGTAACGACGAAACCGCGGTGGCGTGATGGGCAACATCGTCTGGCTCGCCTCCTATCCCAAGTCCGGCAACACCTGGATGCGCGCGCTGCTCCACAACCTGTTCACCAATGCACGCAAACCCCTGCCGCTCAAGGAAATGGGCGGCGGCGGCATCACCACCGCGGCCACCACCCTGAAATGGTTCCAGCCGCTCGATCCCCGGCCCTCCTCGCAGTGGAGCGTCGCCGACATCGACCGCATGCGCGCCCCGGCCCAGAAGGTCATTGCCGACGCCTACCAGGGTTCGGTCTTTTGCAAGATTCACGCACCGGTGATGCGTATTGCCGGCCATCCCACTGTTAACCTCTCGGTCTCTACCGGCGCCATCTACATCGTGCGCAACCCGCTCGATGTCGCGATCTCCTTTGCCGATTTCGAGGGCATCCCGATCGACAAGGCGATCACGCTGATGGCGACCGACGACCTCGTGATGCCGCGCACCGACGACGGCATCAACGAGGTTCTGGGGAGCTGGTCGCAGAATGTCGTGAGCTGGACGGCAAGGCCCAATCCCGGCCTCCATGTCGTGCGCTACGAGGATCTCTCCGACGACCCGGTCGCGACCTTCCGCAAGGTCACCGCATTCCTGCGCCTGGACGTCAGCAAGGAACGACTGGAACGTGCGGTGCGCCACGCCTCCTTCAAGGAACTGCGCAAGCAGGAGGACAGCGAGGGTTTCCCCGAGCGTTCAGCCGCCCAGGAACGTTTCTTCCGGTCGGGCAAGGCTGGCGGCTGGCGCGACGTGCTGAGCGACAACCAGGTTCACCGCATCGTCGCCGTCCACCGCGCCCAGATGGCCCGCTTCGGCTACATCCCCGAAGGCCACGAGGGGTGAAGGCGGCACCGCAGAGCGGCCCGCGGCGACGAGGAGGCTGAATCATGGGCAACATCATCTGGCTGGCCTCCTACCCCAAGTCCGGCAACACCTGGATGCGGGCGCTGCTCCACAACCTGTTCACCAATGCGCGCGAACCGCTGCCGCTCAACGAGATCGGTGGTGGCGGCATCAGGACCGGGGCGACGAACCTGAACTGGTTCCAGGCACTCGATCCGCGCCCGCCCGCGCAATGGAGCGCTGCCAACATCGACCGCATGCGCGCGCCCGCCCAGAAGGTCATCGCCGATGCCCACCAGGGTTCTGTCTTCGTCAAGATTCATGCGCCGGTCATGCATGTGGCCGGCCATCCCACGGTGAATCTTTCGGTTTCCACCGGCGCCATCTACATCCTGCGCAATCCGCTCGATGTGGCCGTTTCATTTGCAGACTATGCCGGCCTCACGCTCGATAGGGCGATCGCCATGATGGCGACACACGATCTGGTCGTGCCGCGCAAGGGTGCCTACGTCAACGAGGTGTATGGAAGCTGGTCGCAGAACGTCCTGAGCTGGACCGCCAGTCCAGGCCCCGGGCTGCCTGTCGTGCGCTACGAGGATCTTGCCGAGAATCCGCTTGAAGCGCTGCGGAAGGTCACCGCCTTCCTGCGCCTGGACGCCAGCCCGGAACGGCTGGAACGGGCTGTCCGGCATGCCTCCTTCGAGGAGTTGCAGAGACAGGAGGAAAGCGCGGGTTTCATCGAGCGTTCGCCTGCCCAGGAACGGTTCTTTCGCTCGGGCAAGGCTGGTGGCTGGCGCGATGTGCTCAGCCCCGAACAGGTTCGCCATATCGTTGCTGCCCACGGTCAGCAGATGGCACGCTTCGGCTATATCCCGGAGGGCTACGAAACGTGAGCGCCAGATCAAAGCCCCGCACGCGCCGGAACGCCTGAGCGATGGGCAACATCATCTGGCTGGCCTCCTACCAGAAGTCGGGCAACACCTGGTTGCGCGCCTTCCTGCACCACCTCTTCGTCGATGCCGACAAACCCCTGCCGCTCACCCGGACCCGTGGGGGTGAGGTTTCGGCCAGCGCCTCCTCGCTGCACTGGTACCAGGCGATCGATCCGCGCCCGCCGTTGTCGTGGGACCCTGCGACGATCGCCCGCATGCGTCCGGCGGTGCAGAAGGCGATCGCCGCCTCACGCCAGGGCAGCGTCTTCTGCAAGACCCACATGCCGCTGATGATGATCCACGGCGTGCCCACCATCGAGATGGCGATGACGGCTGGTGCGCTCTACATCGTGCGCGATCCACGCGACATCGCGCTGTCGTTTGCCGACTTCCACGGCATCGGCGTCGATGCGGCCATAGCTTCGCTGGCGACCCCGAACCTCGAGGTCCCTGCGGGCGAGCGCCAGGTCGCCGAACCGATGGGAAGCTGGTCCCAGCATGTCGAGAGCTGGACGGGCCGCCCCAGTCCCGCGATCCATGTCGTGCGCTACGAGGATCTCCATGGCGAACCCGAACGAGCCTTCGGCGCCATCGCGGCGTTCCTGCGCCTGAACGCGACCAAGGAGCGCATTGCGCGGGCCATCGCCCACACCTCCTTTGCCACGATGCGCGCGCAGGAGGAACGTGACGGCTTCGACGAACGCTCGCCCGCCCAGGAACGGCACTTCCGCAAGGGGGTGGCCGGCGGCTGGCGCGAAGCGCTGACGTCACAGCAAGCCCGCCGGATCGAGGCCGACCACGGCGAACAGATGCGCCGCTACGGCTACCTCCCCGCCGAGGCTGCGCCATGACCAACATCGTCTGGCTCGCCTCCTACCCCAAGTCGGGCAACACCTGGGTGCGTGCCTTTCTCGACAACCTGCTGCATGACGCGCGCAAGCCGCTTGCCATCGACCGGCCCAGTGGCATGTTCGCCCAGGGGGAATCGGCGATTGGCTGGTACCGCATCGCTGACCCGCGCCCGCCCTCGCAATGGACAAGCGCCGATATCGCCCGCCTGCGCCCGCGCGTGCACAAGATGATCGCCGACAGAGCGCAGGGCACGGTGTTCTGCAAGACCCACAACGCACTTACCACGATCGATGGTCATCCCGCTGTCAACATGGCGGTCAGCGCGGGGGCGATCTACATCGTGCGCAATCCGCTGGACATCGTGCTGTCCTTTGCCGATTTCCAGGCCTGCAGCACCGACATGGCGATCACGATCATGGGCACCGACGGCTTTGCGACCCCGACCAACGCGCGCAATGTCAGCGAACACATGGCAAGCTGGTCGCAGCATGTCGCGAGCTGGACCGCCGGCGAGAACCGCGGCGTCCATGTCGTGCGCTACGAGGACCTGCTGGAGCGGCCGGTGAAGAGCTTCACGGCCATCGCCAGTTATCTCGGCCAGAAGTTCGAGCGCAAGCGCATCGAACGTGCGATCGGCCATGCCTCCTTCGACAGCCTGCGCCGCCAGGAGGAACAGCATGGATTCTCCGAGAAACCCGCGCACCAGAAGGCGTTCTTCCGCAAGGGCACCGCCGGCCAGTGGCGCCGGGAACTGACGCCCGAGCAGGCCGCCCGCGTGATCGCCGACCACCGCGAGCAGATGGCCCGTTTCGGCTATCTGCCCGAGGGAGCCTGACCATGGGCAAGATCGTCTGGATCGCCTCCTACCCGAAGTCCGGCAATACCTGGACGCGCGCCTTCCTGCACAACCTCTTTGCCGGTGGCGATGCCGCATACGACATCAACAAGATGGACAAGCTCTCGTCCAACGAGGCCGCGACCGCCAACTACGTGGCGTTCGACCCGCGTCCCTGGCAGGAATGGAGCCCCGCCGACGTCGCCGCCATGCGGCCGAAGGTCCAGGCATGGATCGCCTCGACGCAGCCGGGCAACCTGTTCTCCAAGACCCACCTGGCGGTGATGAACGCCCATGGCCAGCCCACGATCAACTATGCGGTGACCGCCGGGGCGATCTACCTGGTGCGCAATCCGCTCGATGTCGTGCCTTCGTATGCCGATCACCAGGGGCTCCCGATCGACCAGGCGATCGCCGTGCTCAACCTGGCCAACCACGAGCCGCCCACGACCCACACCACCGTTGCCGAACCCATGGGCAGCTGGTCCCAGCATGTCGAGAGCTGGACCGCCAGGCCCAATCCCGGCCTTCACGTCATGCGCTACGAGGACATGCTGGCCGATCCCCAGACCGCCTTTTCCGGCCTGGTGAAGTTCCTCTCGGTGCCCGTGACGAGGCAACGCCTGCGCCTTGCGATCAAGAACGCCTCCTTCAAGGAGCTGCGGCGCCAGGAGGAGCGCGCCGGGTTCTGGGAAAAGACCCAGGTCCAGAAGAACTTCTTTCGCGCGGGTCGTGCCGGGGGCTGGCGCGAGGTCTTGAGCGACGAACAGGTAGCCCGCGTGGTCGAGGCCAACCGAGAGCAGATGGCCCGCTTCGGCTATCTGCCGGAGGGGTTCTGAAACATGGGGAACATCGTCTTCCTGGCCTCCTATCCCAAGTCCGGAAACACCTGGCTGCGGGTGTTCCTGATCAACCTCTTTGCCAACGCGCGCGAGCCTCTGCCGCCGGGCCATGCCAGCGGTCTGACGACCTCGGACAACACACAGCGCTGGTACACCGATGTCGACGGCAGCGACCCTGCAGACTGGACACGCGCCCATGTCGCGCTGCTGCGCCACAAGGTACAGAGGGAACTGGCCTCGCGCACAACCGACACGATCTTCCTCAAGACCCATGCCGCCCTGCTGCCCATGGAAGGGGTGCCACCCTTCGCGCCCGACGTGCTGGCCGGCGCAGTCTACATCGTGTGCAACCCGCTCGACATCGCGCCATCCTACGCACGCCACAACCAGCTCGCCATCGACCGCACGGTCAATGTCATGAACCAGAACGACTTCGTCACCGCACGGCGCGGCGGCCTGATGGAGTACCTGCAGGGCGGCTGGTCGCAGAACGTGCTGAGCTGGACACGCGCGCCCAACCCGCGCATCCATGTCATGCACTACGAGGACATGATCGCCGACCCGCTCGCCGCCTTCGGAGGCCTGACGCGTTTCCTGCAGCTCGAGGTCACACCCGAACGCCTGGAACGCGCGGTCGCCCACAGCAGCATCGACACGCTGCGCGACCTCGAGGACAAGGAAGGCTTTCACGAACAGTCGCGCGAGGGCGTGCGATTCTTCGGACAGGGCGGCGTCGATTCCTGGAAGCGCGACCTCCCCGAGGCACAGGCCCGTCGCATCGTCGAGCGCCACCGCGCCCAGATGGCACGTTTCAACTACGTGCCTGCGGGCTGGTGAGGCCGCCGTGGGACGCATCCTGTGGCTGGCGAGTTACCCCAAGTCGGGCAACACCTGGGTACGGGTGTTCCTCGCCAACCTGATCCGGGGAAACGGCAACGCGGTCGACATCAACCGTGTCGGCGAGGCTACGCTCGCCGAACCGGGCACACCGGGTTTTGCGCTGCTCGACCCGCGCCCCTGGCAACAGTGGACGCCGGCGGAGATTGCCGCCCTGCGCCCCCGCGTGCAGGAACGCATCGCGGCGACCGGGCAGGGCATCGTTCCGGTCAAGACCCACAGCGCCTTCGTGCGCGACCGCGGCGTGCCCTCGATCAACATGGCGGTCAGCCACGGCGCGGTCTATGTCGTGCGCAACCCGCTCGATGTCGCGGTCTCCTACGCCCATCACCTGGGCGAGAGCCCGGATGCGATCATCGCGCTGATGGGCACGACCATGTTCCGCACACCGACCAATGCGATCAACGTGCACGAGGTCATGGGCAGCTGGTCCCAACATGTCGCGAGCTGGACTACCCATCCTTCGCCCCAGCTTCACGTCATGCGTTACGAGGACATGCTGGCCGATCCGCTGGCGAGTTTCCGAGGCCTTGCCGCCTTCATGCGCATCGCCACCGATGCTGCCGCCATCGAGTGGGCCGTGATGCACTCCGCCTTCGAGAAGGTGCGTGCGATGGAGGATGAAGCCGGATTCGTGGAACGCACGCCGGCTCAGGACCGCTTCTTCCGTGTCGGGCGTGCCGGGCAATGGCACGACATGCTCGATGCCGCCCAGGTCGCGGCCATCGTCAGGGACCACGGCGAGCAGATGGCCCGATTCGGCTATCTCGGCGCCGACGGCAAGCCCGTGTGATGGGCAGCAACCTGCTCCTGGCGAGCTATCCCAAGTCGGGCAACACCTGGGTCCGGATCTTCCTCGTCAACCTGTTTGCCAATGCGCGCGAGCCGCTGCCGCTTGCCGAGATCGGCCGGCTCTCCACCGGCGACAACGTCGCGGCCTGGTACCGCGCCGTCGACGCGGGACGATGCGGCCTGGAGCAATGCCCACATTGCCCGGCTGTGTCACGACGTTCAGCGCCATGTCGCCGGCCGCAGTCCCGACACCGTCTTCCTGAAGACCCATGCGGCATTGCTGCCGATGGAAGGCGTGCCGCCCTTCGCCCCGGACGTGCTGGCAGGCGCCGTCTACATCGTGCGCAACCCGCTCGATGTCGCGGTCTCCTATGCCCGCCACAGCGGGGTCTCGCTCGATGGTGCGATCGCCACCATGGAGCACAACAACTACACGCCTGCGCGTTTTGGCGAACTGCTGCCCTATCTCCAGGGCGGCTGGTCGCAGAACGTCGCGAGCTGGACCATGCGGCCCCATCCGCGCATCCATGTCATGCGCCACGAGGACATGATCGCCGACCCGCTGGCGGCTTTCGCGGGCCTGACCCGCTTCCTGGAGATCGACGTCGCGGCCGAACGGCTCGAACGCGCGATTGCCAACAGCGACATCGCCGGCCTGCGACGCCAGGAACAGGAGGAAGGTTTCATCGAGAGGCCACACAAGGACGTGCCGTTTTTCGGGCCCGGCCTCGTCGGTGCCGGCAGGGAAAGCCTGAGCACCGAACAGATCGCGCGCATCTGCACCCGCCACCGCGCGCAGATGGCGCGTTTCGGCTACCTGCCCGAGCCATGAGCGGGAGAGGCTGAGCCGTGGGCCGCATCCTCTGGCTCGCCAGTTATCCCAAGTCGGGCAACACCTGGTTGCGCGCCTTCCTGCACAACCTGATCCACGACCGGGGCGGACCGCTCGATCTCGACGCCCTGTCGCAAAGCACGCGGATGGATGCCGGGCGCGAACACTACGAACCCCTGCTCGAGAAACCCTGGCATGAGGTCACCGCGCTAGATGCGGCGCTGCTGCGCCCGCGTGTCCAGGCCACCATGGCAGCAAGCCGCAAGGGCACCGTCATGGTCAAGACCCATACCATGCTGACGCGGCTCTCGGGCGTGCCGAGCCACGATCCAGCCCTGACCGCGGGGGCCATCTACATCGTGCGCGATCCGCGCGACATCGCGGTCTCCTACGCCGATCATCTGGGCATCACCATCGACGCGACGATCGACTCCATGGCAACGCCCGAGGCGGTGACCTACACGACGCGCAACGGCGTTGCCGAGTTCCTGGGCTCCTGGTCGCAGCATGTGACGAGCTGGACCGCCCAGGAAGGGCCCACCGTGCTGGTGCTGCGCTACGAGGACATGCTGGCCGATCCGCAAACGAGCTTCGGCCGGGTGGCGACCTTTCTCCATCTCGACGCCACCCCGGCGCTGCTGTCCAGGGCGATCGCCAACACCGGCTTCGAGCAGCTCATGCGCCAGGAATCCGGCAAGGGCTTCCGCGAACGTTCGCCCGAACAGGCTCGGTTCTTCCGCAAGGGGCGCGCGGGCGGCTGGCGCGTTATGCTGACGCCGCGCCAGAGCGCGCGGATCGCGGCCGACCACGGCCCGGTGATGCGCCGCTTCGGATATCTTGACGACGAGGGACCATGAGCAACGAGGATGTGGCGGCCAACCTGGCCGCGGTGAAGGACGAGATTGCGACGGCGGCGCGCGCGGCGGGACGACCGGCCGAGGTGGTGACCCTGGTCGCGGTTTCCAAGACCCATGATGCGGCACGCATCCTGCCCGCGCTGGAGGCCGGCCATCGTGTCTTCGGCGAGAACCGGGTGCAGGAGGCGCAGGGCAAGTGGCCGGCGCTCAAGGAACAGTTCGGCGATATCGCGCTGCACCTGATCGGCCCGCTCCAGACCAACAAGGCCAGGGAGGCGGTCGCCCTGTTCGACGTCATCGAGAGCATCGACCGCGAGAAGCTGGTGGCTGCACTGGCAAGGGAGATCGAGAAGCAGGATCGTCATCCCGCCTGCTTCGTCCAGGTCAACACCGGGGAGGAGCCCCAGAAGGCCGGCTGTCTCCCCGAGGAGACCGATGGCCTGGTCGCGGCGTGCCGCAAGGCCGGCCTCGACGTCGTCGGCCTGATGTGCATTCCCCCGGTGGAGGAGGAACCCAGCCACCATTTCGCCCTGCTCGCAGAGATCGCGCAGCGCAACGGCCTCCATCAGCTCTCGATGGGCATGTCGAGCGATTTCGCCGTCGCCGTCACCTTCGGCGCGACCCATGTGCGCGTCGGCACCGCCATCTTCGGCCACCGCCCGCCGGTGGCCTGAGCCGCTCTCCTTGACCCGACCCCGGGCGCATACGATAACGCGCGACTTCGCACATGGAGCCAGACATGAACCGGGTCTTTTCAGGGATCCAGCCGACCGGCAACCTGCACCTGGGCAACTACCTGGGCGCGCTCAAGCGTTTCGTAGCCATGCAGGACGACTACGAGGGCATCTACTGCATCGTCGACCTGCACGCGATCACCCTGCCCTACGAGCCCGAGGAGCTGCGCCGCGCCACGCGCGAGGTGACCGCCGGTTTCCTGGCCGCCGGGCTCGATCCCGCGCGCTGCGTCATCTTCAACCAGAGCCGCGTGCGCATGCACAGCCAGCTAGCCTGGATGCTCTCGTGCCTGACGCCGCTGGGCTGGCTCAACCGCATGACCCAGTTCAAGGAAAAGGCGGGCAAGCAGAAGGATCAGGCGAGCCTCGGCCTCTACGGCTATCCGGTGCTGATGGCCGCCGACATCCTGGGCTATCACGCCACCCACGTGCCCGTGGGCGAGGACCAGAAGCAGCACCTGGAACTTTCCCGCGACATCGCCGGGGCCTTCAACCGCCAGTACGGCGCAGAGTTCTTTCCGCTGCCCGAACCCGTCATCACGGGCGAGGCGACCCGTGTCATGTCGCTGCGCGACGGCACCAAGAAGATGTCGAAGTCCGACATCAGCGATTATTCGCGCATCAACCTGACCGACGGTCGCGACGCCATCGCACAGAAGTTCCGCAAGGCGCGCACCGACAGCGAACCCGGCGTCACCTACGACCAGGAGAAGCGCCCGGAGGCGGCCAACCTGATCACGATCTACGCTGCCCTTGCGGACAGCACGCGCCAGGCCGTGGTCGAGAAATTCGCCGATGCCCAGTTCAGCGCCTTCAAGGGCGAACTCACCGACCTGGCGGTGGAGAAGCTGGGCCCGATCGGCGAGGAGATGAAACGCCTGATGGGCGATCCCGGCTACGTCGACGGCGTGCTGCGCGACGGCGCCGAACGCGCCCGCGCGATCGCCGAGCCGATCCAGAAGCAGGTCGAGGAGATCATGGGCTTCCTCGATCCCTGAGGCCCGAGCGGGTCGTGCCAGCAGCTTTCGCGATGGCACGCCCGAGGCGACTGTGCGCATGATGGCGCCCGGCGCTGAAGCAAAGGGTGAGAGCATGAGCGAACCGTTCCTTGCGGCGCTGGGCGCGCGTGATGCCAGCCTGGCGTCGGCGCCCGAAGCCGTCCTGCAGGCGCGTCTCTGCCTCATCGACACACTGGCCTGCATGCTGGCGGCACGCAGCGATCCGCTTCCAGGCGTGATCGCGGGCGCCCTGGAGCGCTCGGGCGCAAGCGGCCCGGCCACAACCATCGTGTCGGGCGTTGCGCTTGCCGCCGGGGCGGCGGCGCTCGTCAACGGTGCGGCGGCCCATGTGCTGGATTTCGACGACTACGAGATTCCCGGCTCGACCCATCCCAGCGCACCCATCGTGCCCGGCCTGCTAGCGCTATCGGACCTGCGCGAGGTTTCCCTGGGTTCCCTGCTGGCGGCCTATCTCGCGGGCTACGACGCCATCGTCTGCTGCGGTCGCGCCCTGGGCGGCTACAACCACTATCTGGCGGGCTGGCACGCCACCGCGACCATCGGCCCGATCGGTGCCGCCGCGGGGGCTGCGCGCCTGATCGGCCTTGACGGTTCTCAGACGGCCATGGCGCTCGCCCTGGCGAGCAGTTCCTCGGGAGGATTGAAGCTGCAGTTCGGCAGCCATGCCAAGCCGCTTCATGCCGGTCTTGCCGCTCGTGCGGGGCTGGAGGCCGCCCTGATGGTCGAGGCCGGAGTTACCGCCAGCACCACGCTGGCCGAAGGCCCGCACGGCTTCCTGGCGCTTTACGGCTCGGGTGGCACGGCGGCGCCTGCCGGACCCAGTGCCATGGAAACCGATCCGGCCTTGCGCAAGCCCTGGCCGAGTTGCGCCTACACCCACCGGGCCATCGAGGCCGCACTGGAACTTGCCGCCGAGCCCGGGTTCGACGCCGCAGCCATTGCCGCCGGTACCATCGCCCTGCCGGAACCGTTCTTCCGCGTCGCCGGCTTCCGCGATCCGCAGAACCCCGCACAGGCCCGCTTCAGCGTGCGCTACTGCGTTGCCGCCGCACTGTTTCATGGCGTCATCGGTCCGGCGACCTTTGAGCAGGACGCGCTCCAGGATTGCCGCGTCCGCAGCCTGATGGAGCGCCTCGCGATCGATGCCTATACGGTGGATGGCGGCCTGGAGGACATGAGCCCCGCCCATCCCGACAGCGTCAGCCTGACCATGGCCGACGGCAGCACATCGCGCGCAACCATCGCAGATGTCCGCGGCGGCCTTGCCAAGCCGATGAACGGCGATGACGTCAGCGCAAAGTTCCTCGATTGCGGTGGCGATGCCCACATGCTGGCGCAACTGCTGCACGGCGATGCGACGCTGGCTTTCCGTTTCCGAGACCTGATGGAGGCGCCAGGGCGATGAGCACCCCCACGACCGATGAAGACATGCTGCGCGGATGGATCGGGCGCAGCGAGACCCACCAGGATGTTCTGGCCGTGGGGCAGGCAAAGCGCATGGCCGCGACCCTCGATCGCATGCAGGAGCCGGCCGAGGGCGATGCCCTGCCGCCACTGTGGCACTGGATCTACTTCAACGAAGCTGTCGCACGTTCCGCTCTGGGTCGCGATGGCCATGCCCGGCGCGGCGGTTTCCTGCCGCCGGTCGATCTGCCCCGGCGCATGTGGGCCGGAGGACGCTTCGGCTTTGTCGAGCCGCTGCGTCTGGGCGAGGCGGTCACCCGCCACTCCACGATCCGGGATGTTGCCGTCAAACACGGCCGCACCGGACCCTTGTGTTTCGTCACCGTGCGCCACGACCTTGCCGGCCCCGATGGTGCCGAACGCTTCTGGGAAGAGCACGACATCGTCTATCGCGAGGACCCCGCACCCGGCGCGCCGGCGCCCGCAGCCCAGGCGCCGCCGGGCGAACCTGCCTTCTCGCGCACGGTGACACCGTCACCGGTGCTGCTGTTCCGCTACTCCGCGCTCACCTTCAACGGTCACCGCATCCACTACGACCGCGACTATTGCCGTGACGTCGAGGGCTATCCCGGCCTCGTCTTCCACGGACCGCTGACCGCGACCCTGCTCGCCGATCTGGCACAGGAACATGGTGGCGGACGGACGTTGGCGACATTCTCCTTCCGTGCCCTGGCGCCGCTCTTCGATACCGCCCCCTTCGTGCTGCGCGGCAAGCCGTCCGGCCCGGACGATCTGGAACTCTGGGCCGAGACGCCGCGTGGCGGGCTGGCGATGACCGCCAAGGCGCATTTTGGTTCCTGAGATCAGGGACCGTCGAGACCGTCGTTATCCCTCACGTCGCTGGGCGCAGGCGTTTCAAAGCTGTTTGAAAAGCGTACGGGTAAGGTCGGAGAACCCCAGATCGCTGTAGAAATCGGTTGCCGCTGTATTGGCTGCGGAGAGCGAAAGCTGCATGCGCTCCGCACCACCCTGCCGGGCCCAGGCCTCGGCGCGATCCATCAAGGCGCGGCCGATACCGCTGCGCCGCGACGCTGCGGTCACCACAAGCTCCTCCACCGTGGCGATGTTCAGGGCGGCATGCAGCCGCGAGGCTTCCCTGTGCCACAGGCGCGCACGCAGCATGGCGCGGACCTGGCCGGCTGAGCGCGCAACAAGGACGAGCTGTTCGGGATCGGCCAGGCAGGCAACAAGCCAATCGCGGCTCGCCAGGTGGGGTTTGCCCTGAACTAGGCCGCGCTGGTCGAAGGGTTGGTGCAACGCGTCGCCCTCCCGCAGCAATGCGGCCAGAGGCATGATGCCGTCGGCTGCGGCGATCTCCATTGCTGCAGTCTATCCCTGTGGCCGTGCGCGGGAACGATGGATGGTGCGCACCAGCGTTCAATTTACAGCACGGGCAGGGGACACGAGATTGGCCCAGGCTTGCTGTGCACCTGACAGCAGCGGTTGGGGGCGTGGGGCGAACAGGTGGCCGTCACCGAAGACAAGAAAAACGAGATTGCGCGCTGGGACGCAAGACTCGGTGCGTGGATCGTCGATGAGGCCGCTGCCTGCCGGGCGTCCCTGACTCACGCGTCGCTGAGTCCGCCGCCCTATGTTGATCTCTATGGCGAGCTCGAGGCCCGCTTCGGGCTGGACTTCTCCAACCTGCGCCTGGCCTTCGGCCACATCCCGTTGTGCCTGCACGGCGCGCAGCATGCCGCCGCGCGCAAGGCGATCGCGGGCCAGCTCGCGTGCCGGCGCAGCGCCGTGCTGGGCACCATGGAGGCGCGCGTGGCGCAGCATTTTGGCTGGCTCGCCCGGCCCGGCCCGGCCCGGTCGAGCTGATGGCTGAGGCGATCGAGCCCTTCGTCGCTGACTTCATGGGCGCCCTGATCGACATCGAGGATGCCGGTTTCGATGCCGATTCCCTGATCTCGCGCATCTTCAGCCGCGGCATGGGCATCGCCAAGCGCAAGCGCGCCGAGGCCGAGGTCGCGGCCCTGCGCGCGCGCATCGAGGCCTCGGGCGTGAGCGACCAGGCCGATGTCGGCCAGAAGCTTGCCATGATGATCCTGGGACGCGATGCCCTGACCGGCACCATCGCCTACAGCCTGCGCGACGTGTTTGAGGCCGGCCAGGGGCGCCCCTTCGCCGCACTCGACTTTCCCGAGTTGCCGTCATCGACCGGTGTGCCCTACATCGAGCGCATGGCCCACGAGAGGGTGACGATCGACGGCCTTGCCCTGCAGCCGGGCGACAGGGTGCGGATCATGCTGCGTGCCTTCGGGCACAGCGGCGATCCGCGCGACCGCGCCCAGTTCTTCGGTACCGGCGCCCACACCTGCCTTGGCCGTCCCATCGCGCTGGAGGCCTGGGCCGCGATCGGGGCCTTCCTTTCCGGCCTGCCGACCACGGTCGGGCCGCTGCGCTGCACACCGCGCAACGACGACATCTTCGCGATACCCGCGAGCCTGGAACTGGAGGTCCGCCCGTGACCGATCCGCTCGACCGGCCGGCAATCCGCCTGCTCGCCATCGAGGCGCTGCACCGCTCGATCGGCCTGCTCAACGAGCCCGCCTATGCGCGCCTGCGCCAGGAACCCGAACGCGACCTTGCCTTTGCCGATCTCGAACTCGACAGCCTCTCGACCCTGGAGATGCTGATGGAGATCGAGGAAGCCGTGGGCATCGAACTCGATCCCGAACTGCTGCCCGAGCTTGTCACGCTCGATGCCCTGGTCGAACACATCATGGCCAGCCGGGCCGATGCTTGACGCGGCGGTCGCACGCCTGACTGCTGCCGAGCCGCGCCGCCGACCCAGGCTCATGAACCATCTCGACGACCTGCTGACGCCGCGCGAGTACGTCGCGCTGGGCGAGCAACTCACCGACCCCGAACTGGCGGCGTTGTATGCGCGGCGCAGTGTCACCCTGGCGATGACAGGACAGGAACCGCGCAGTTTCGAGCGCCGTCAGGTCGCGCCCAATGTCCAGCTGTTCTCCGACCCGGCGCACGCAGCCGGCAGCAAGACACTGCTGATCGGCTTTGCCGGTCGCTTTGGACGCCTGATGATCCCCAATGTCGGCTTCGTGCAATGCCTGCCCGCAGAGAGCTTCGATGTCCGGCTCATGGCCGATCCCCGGGCGCGCCATTTCCGCGACGGTCTGCCCGGCTACGGCACCAGCTTCCGCTCCCTGGTCGATGCCATCGAAGCCGACTTCCCGGCGCGCGATTATCGACGCCGCGTCGCCATCGGCGCCAGCATGGGCGGCCTGCCGGCGGTCTGGTGCGGCCTGATGGCCGGCACCAACCGGACGATTGCGATCGGCGCGCGCGTCCCCTGGGACGTCCACCGCATGCTCGAGGGCGAGGGACCGCGTCATGCCTACGATCCTGTCTGTGCCTGCTGCAGCGGGCGCCATCGCGAGATCGCCTTCGTCTTTGCCGAGGATCACGCGATTGACCGCATCCAGGCCGGACATTTCGCCCGATTGCTGGGCGCCCAGACCCTGGCGATTCCAGGCGTGAAGAACCACAGCCCGCTCGCCCATCTCTGGGAGACCGGCTCTTTGTCGCC
This sequence comes from Pseudomonadota bacterium, assembly GCA_027592745.1. Taxonomy (GTDB): domain Bacteria; phylum Pseudomonadota; class Alphaproteobacteria; order SP197; family SP197; genus CALGGB01. The sequence continues at coordinate 14,774 of JAQCLG010000040.1, forward strand.
CTTCCTCGTCAGCATCACCCAGGCGCGTACCTTCACGCCGCGCTGGATCGTCAAGGCGCGCAGCGGCCACTGAGCCGTTCAGGTACGGGGCTTGCGCACGAAGGTCATGAACACCGGTGTCCGCCCGGCCTTGCGGGCCTTTGCCTCGTAGCGCGTACCGGGCCAGTCGGCCGGGCGCTCACGCCAGTCGCCCGGCCGCCGCGCGGTCCAGGCGAAGGCCGGATGGGGCCATACCGCGGTCATCATCCAGCGGGCGTAGTCCATGATGTCGGTGGCGAGGCGCAACTGGCCGCCGTCGACCAGGAGATCGGCGAAACGATCGACGCTCCAGGGATTGACGATGCGGCGCTTGTGGTGGCGGGCCTTGGGCCATGGGTCGGGAAAGAGCACGAAGATGCGCTCGAGGCAGGCGGCGGGCAGGCCCTCCAGGAAGGGCCGCACATCGTCGTCGATGATGCACACGTTGCCGAGCCTGTGCTCCTCGACTGCGGCAAGCAGCGAGGCGACGCCGTTGAGATAGGGCTCGGCGCCGATCACGGTAACGTCGGGGTTGTGGGCGGCCTGCCAGACCAGGTGTTCGCCGCCGCCGAAGCCGATCTCCAGCCACAGCCGATCATGGCCGCCGACCGGACCCTTCAGGTCGACCCGGCCATCCGTGCGGATCGCCGGGCGCAGCCCGGGCAGCAGGTTGTCGACCAGGGCCTGGCGCCGGGGCGTAAGGTCGTGGCCCTTGCGCCGGCCATAGACACGGCGGTCCGGCCCCCGCCCGGGGGCTGCCGTCATGGCCGCCATGACCGGCGGTGCGTGGTCCCCATCCGCGGGGTCTTCAAGGGATCAGGCCAGCGTGCTCTTGAGCGCGTCGGCAAGGTCCGTCTTTTCCCAGGAGAAACCGCCGTCGGCTTCCGGTGCACGGCCGAAATGGCCATAGGCCGAAGTCCGCTCGTAAATCGGCCGGTCGAGGCTGAGGTGGTTGCGGATGCCGCGGGGCGTCAGGTCCATGACCTCGCGCAGCACGGTCTCGATGCGCGCCTCGTCGACCTGGGCCGTGCCGTGGGTGTCGACGTAGACCGACAGCGGATCAGCAACGCCGATGGCATAGGAGATCTGGATCGTGCACTTGTCGGCAAGGCCGGCCGCAACGACGTTCTTGGCGAGGTAGCGGCAGGCATAGGCCGCCGAACGGTCGACCTTGGAGGGGTCCTTGCCGGAAAAGGCTCCGCCGCCATGGGGCGCGGCGCCGCCATAGGTGTCGACGATGATCTTGCGGCCGGTCAGGCCGGCATCGCCGTCCGGGCCGCCGATGACGAAACGGCCGGTCGGGTTGACGTAGAAGCGGTCCTCCGGGCACATCCAGCCCGCCGGCAGCACGCTCTCGACATAGGGACGCACGATCTCGCGCACCTCATCGGTCGAGAGATCGGCATCGTGCTGGTGCGAGACGACCACCGAGGTCGCGCGCACCGGCTTGCCGTCGTGGTACTCCAGGGTCACCTGGCTCTTGCTGTCGGGGCCGAGCTTGATCTTTCCGGCGTGGCGCGCCTCGGCCAGCTTCTTGAGGATCAGGTGGGAGAAGTGGATGGGCGCGGGCATCAGCGCCTCGGTCTCGCGGCAGGCAAAGCCGAACATGATGCCCTGATCGCCGGCTCCCTCGGCCTTGTTGCCGCCGGCATCGACGCCCTGGGCGATGTCGACCGACTGCTCGTGCAGATGGACCTCGACCCTGGCGTTCTTCCAGTGGAAGCCGTCCTGCTCGTAGCCGATCGCCTTGACGGCGTTGCGCGCGAGTTCCTCGACCCGGCCGATCACCGCGTGGGGTCCGCGGACCTCGCCGGCGATGACGATCAGGTTCGTGGTGGTCAGGGTTTCGCAGGCGACACGAGCGTGGGGATCGGCCTCGAGATAAGCATCGACGACGGCATCGGAGATGCGGTCGCAGACCTTGTCGGGATGGCCTTCGGACACCGATTCACTCGTGAACAGGTAGGATTTCCTGGTCACCCATTCCTCCCATGGCTTTGGAACACAATAGCGGGACCATACGCAGATGCGCACGGCCAGCCGGACACTCCCCCATCGCAGCGGGACGGGTCAAGGGCAAAAGCCGGCAACCGGGCTGCTAGGCTTTGGCGTCCTTGGGGCCGGCGGCCTTGACCAATTCGAAGACCTTGCGGCGCAGGCGCTCGTCGGGAATGCGGTAGTAGGCGCGCACCAGTTCCAGCGTCTCGCGTTTGGTCAGCGTATCGGGGCCGGAGGGATCCTCGGGGGCATTGGCCGGGGCTGTCGCCCCGCCGCCGGTCGCGGTATCGGCGGTCATGTCGTCGAAGAAGAAGCTCACCGGCACGTCGAGAATCTGCGAGAGCTTGAAGAGGCGGCTCGAGCCGATGCGATTGGCGCCGCGTTCGTACTTCTGGATCTGCTGGAAGGTCAGGCCCAAGGCCTGGGCGAGCTTTTCCTGGCTCATGCCCAGCAGGGTGCGGCGCAGGCGGACGCGGCCGCCAACGTGGACATCAATGGGATTGGGTTTGCTTGCCATGTCTAAACGATCTTCCTTGCCTGTGCCCGTTCGGGTGCTGCATCGGACGAGGGAAGGGCTGCGCAATGGCCCCGGGGAGGGAAGCGTTACGGCGCCGGCGCGGGCGAAGCCAGCATCGCCCGGTTGCGCACGCCGCCCTATCCATCGTCCGTACGTCGCAGACAACGCAAGCGCCACGCCAGATGGAAGAAGAGCGGCAGCAGGATCGCGGCCAGGGTCAGATCGCCCCAGCGGGCATAGAAGGTCGGGGCCTCAAGCGGTGCCGGCAGGCGTACGTCGAGCACGCCCACCGCGTCGAGCGGCAGCTGCGCCAGGACGCGCCCGACCGGGTCGACCACTCCGGAAATGCCGTTGTTGGCGGCACGCACCATCGGCAGGCCCTGCTCGACAGCCCGCAGGCGCGCCGCCTGGAAGTGCTGGTAGGGTCCGGTGGAGATGCCGTACCAGCCGTCGTTGGTGACGTTGAGGAGCCATGCCGCGCGTTCGCCGCCGGCGTCGATCTCGTCGGGAAAGATCACCTCGTAGCAGACAAGTGCACGAAAGGGCGGGACTTTTCCGATCGTGAGCACCTCCGGACCGGTGCCGGACACGAAGTCGACCGCGCCCGGTGTTAGCTTGTCGATGGGCAGCAGGCCGCGCAACGGGACGTATTCGCCGAAGGGCACCAGATGGCGCTTGTCGTAGACCGCCACCGGGTCGCCGCGCCGATTCAGGGCAACTAGGCTGTTGTAGGGCAGGACGGTGCCGTCGCCCTCGCGCTCGAAACGCACGGCGCCGGCCAGCAGCAGGGAGCCTTGGGCCAGACCTGCGGTGGCCTGCGCGCGGCGTGCCGGATCGGCCAGAAGTTGCCAGGGGATCGCCGCCTCGGGCCAGATCACCACGTCGGCTGCAACTGCAGATTGCGACAAACTTAGAGCAATATGCGTCGCAAAATGCGAATCCCGCAGGGTGCTGCGCCATTTCTCGCGCTGGTCGATGGCCGGCTGCACCAGCCGCAGGTTGATCTCGCCGGCATAAGTCGTCGGGTGGAGCGCCATGCGCCAGGCGCCCAGGCCGTAGAGGGCAATGACGAGGAGGAAGCCGCAGGCCACGCCGCCGACCATCGCCGATAGCCGGCGCGCCGGTGGCACGCAGACCGCCATCGCCGGCAGCAGGGCGACCGTCAGCATCAGGGCCGAGAGCAGCCATGGACCACCCCACGCCGCGCCCTGGAGCAGTTCGGGCGCCAGGGAAAAGGCCGAACCCAGCAGATTCCAGGGAAACCCGGTCAGGACCCAGCTGCGCAACCACTCCAGCGCCAGCCAGGTGGCGGCAAAGGCGAGGATGCGGCCGGGGCCGGGCAGCCAGATCCGGGCAATCCCCGCAGCGGCGGCAGTGAACAGGCCGAAGCCAAGGGCGATCGCCAGCAGGGCGAACGGCACTATCCAGCCGAAGGTCGCTGCATCGACCAGCAGGGCGTTGGCGATCCAGTAAAGGCCGGCCCCGCAAAAGCCTGCGCCGAAGGCCCAGCCATCGAGCAGGGCACCACGCGTGGTTCTTGCGCCGTCGAGGAGCCAGACGAAACCGCTGAGCGCAACCACGGCGGCAAGCAGGATGCCGAAGGGGGGCAGGGCGGCAGCCAGCAGGGCGCCAAGGCCCAGGGCAAGCGCCCGGCGGCGCCAGCCGTCCAGCGCGGCCAGCCGTTCGGGCAGGGCGCCCAGCCCCCGGGGAACGGTGGCTCCGGGCAGACCCTCGCTGCGCTCAGGCATCGGGCCGGGGAGGCGCCCCGCGCACGCGCAGGCGCTTGATGCGCCGGGGGTCGGCATCGACGATCTCGAACTCCAGGCCGCTTTCGTGGCGGATCAGCTCGCCACGTGCGGGCACACGCCCCAGCATGTCGACGACGAGCCCGCCCAGGGTGTCGATGTCCTCTTCGCGCTCCTCGGGCAGCAGGTCGAAGCCGGTGCGTTCCTCGAGTTCCTCGACGGTCGTGCGGGCGCTCGCCTCGAGCACGCCGCCGGGGCGCTCGACCAGGTGGTCCTGATCCTCGGTGTCGTGTTCGTCCCATATCTCGCCGACGATCGGCTCGACCAGGTCCTCGATCGTGGCCAGGCCGTCGATGCCGCCGTATTCGTCGACCACCAGGGCCATGTGGATGCGCGAGCTGCGCATCTTGATCAGCAGGTCGAGCACCGGCATCGAGGGCGGCACGAAGAGGACCTGGCGCACCAGCGTCGACAGCGCCGGCCCGGGCGGCTCGGCGCCCCAGCAATCGAGCAGGTCACGCACGTGGATCATGCCGATGACGTCGTCCAGGGTCTCGCGATAGACCGGCAGACGGGAATGGCCTTCCTTGCGCACCTGTTCGACGACTCCCTCCAGCGAGGTCGATTCCTCCAGCGCCACGATGTCGGCGCGCGGCACCATCACGTCGTCGACCCGCAGCTCGCCGAATTCCAGCAGGTTGACCAGCATCGAGCGTTCCGTATCGGACAGGCGCTCGCCATCGGCTTCATAGCCTTCGAGCAGCTCCTCGACGGTATCGCGCAGGCTTTCGCCGCCACGTCCCCCGATCAGGCGCCGCAGCCAGCCCGTGAAGCCGGCGTTCGTGCCCGTCCCGCCCGATGATCGATCGGCCACCGTCGTTTCCTCCTCAGGTATAGGGGTCCGGGATGCCAAGCCCGGCAAGGATGTCGCGTTCCATGGCTTCCATGGTCTCGGCGTCGTCGTCCTGCTCGTGGTCGTAGCCCAGCAGGTGCAGCGTGCCGTGCACGACCAGATGGCAGAGGTGATGACCCAGCGGTCGCCCGGCATCGCGGGCCTCGTGCACCATGGTGCCGCGGGCGACGATGACATCGCCCAGTTCGATCGCCATGCCCGCAGGCATGCCTGGCTCGGCACGGGGCGTCTGGTCCGGTGTCAGGGTCTGCGAAGGAAAGGAGAGCACGTTCGTCGGCTTGTCCATGCCGCGCCAGTCGCGGTTGAGTTCGCGCAGGCGGGCATCGTCTGAAAGCACCAGGGCGAGCGACAGGGCGGGACCGGGGCAGGCCCAATCCAGGGCTGCGGTCGCGGCACGTTCGGCAAGCGCCTCCGCGTCGGGCAGATCGTCGAGCCAGGCAGGATCCTCGAGCGCGAGATCGACCGCGATCCGCCCCGCCTGCCCGGCGGCCGTACTGGAGGCAGAGTCCGGGTTCATCAGCGTGGCGTACCCTTCTTGGGTCGGCCGTCATAGGCCTGGACGATGCGGGTCACCAGCTCGTGACGGACAACGTCGACATGGGTGAAGCGCACGGTGGCGATGCCCTTGACGCCGTCGAGCACGTCGAGCGCGTCGGCCAGGCCGGAGGGCTGGCCCGGCGGCAGGTCGATCTGCGACAGATCGCCGGTCACGACCATGCGGGCGTTCTCACCCAGGCGCGTCAGGAACATCTTCATCTGCACGGCAGAGGTGTTCTGCGCCTCGTCTAGGATGACGAAGGCATTGGCCAGGGTACGCCCGCGCATGAAGGCCAGCGGCGCGACCTCGATGTCGTCGCTGGCCAGGCGGCGGGCAACCTTCTCGCCGGGCAGCATGTCGTGCAGGGCGTCGTAGAGCGGGCGCAGATAGGGATCGACCTTCTCGCGCAGGTCGCCGGGCAGGAAGCCCAGGCGCTCGCCGGCCTCCACCGCCGGGCGCGAGAGTACGATGCGGTCGACGCGGCCAGCCTCCATCATTGCCACCGCCATTGCCACCGCCAGATAGGTCTTGCCGGTGCCGGCCGGACCCAGGGCAAAGACGAGCTCGTTGTCGGCCAGGGTCTGCAGGTAGCGGGCCTGGTTGCGCGACCGCGGCGTGATGCGCCGTTTGGGCGTCCGGATCTCGATCAGGTTGGTCGGCTCGCCTTCGCCGGCCGGTTCGTTGGCGATGCGCACGGCGGCATCGACCTCGGCGAGCGAGACCGGCAGGCCGGTCTTCAGGCGTTTGTAGAGCGCGTTGAGCACGGCGACTGCGGTATCGGCCGACCCTTCCGGCCCCGCCACCGCGATCTGGTTGCCGCGGGAGGACAGGGCCACACCCAGGTGCTGCTCGATGCGTGCGAGATGACGGTCGTGGTCGCCAAAGAGCTGGGGCACGAGGCCGTTGTCGTCGAACGAAAGGTAGCGCGGCGTTCCGCCGCCCGCCTCACCGCTTTTCACGCGCCGACCTCCATGTGCTGGCTGACCGCGCCTGCCGCCGGCGTCAGCGCGCCGGCGAGCGAATTGGGTTTGGCCTCGAGGACGGTGACCGGAACGATGCGACCCATCAGCGCGGGCGCCGCCGTGGCATAGACGGCCTGGAGATAGGGCGAGCGGCCGATGAGCTGGCCGTCCTGGCGCCCGTGGCGTTCGAACAGCACCGGCAGCGTGCGCCCGACCATGCTGTGGTTGAAGGCATCGTGCTGGGCGCCCAGGAGCTGCTGGAGCGCCGCAAGACGCTCGCTCTTGACCGTCTCGTCGACCTGGCGCGCCTCGCCGGATGCCGGCGTGCCCGGACGCGGGCTGTACTTGAAAGAGAATGCCGAAGCGAAACCGATGTCGCTCACGAGCTTCAGGGTCGCCACAAAATCGGCGTCGCTCTCGCCGGGGAACCCGACGATGAAGTCGCAGGACATGGCGATGTCGGGCCGTGCACCGCGGATGCGCTCGACCAGGCGGCGATAGTCGTCGGCGCTGTGGCGCCGGTTCATCGCCTTGAGGATGGCGTCCGAACCCGATTGCACCGGCAGGTGGAGGTAGGGCATCAGCTGCTCGATCCGGCCGTGGGCCGCGATCAGGTCGTCGGCCATGTCGCGCGGGTGCGAGGTGGTGTAGCGCAGGCGCTCCAGACCCGGCACCTCGGCCAGGGCGTGGAGCAGCCGGGCGAAACTCCAGGACCCGCCGCCCGGGCCCTCGCCGTGCCAGGCGTTGACGTTCTGGCCCAGCAGGGTGATCTCGGCGACGCCGGCGGCGACCAGGCGGCGCGCCTCGGCGAGGATCGCCGCGGCGGGACGCGAGAACTCGGCACCACGCGTGTAGGGCACGACGCAGAAGGTGCAGAACTTGTCGCAGCCTTCCTGGATCGACAGGAAGGCCGTCGGGCCGTCGACCGCCTGGGTCTCGGGCAGATGGTCAAACTTCGACTCGGAAGGAAAATCGGTGTCGAGCACCGCGCCGGCGGCGCGATGGGCGCGGGCCACGAGCTCGGGCAGGCGGTGGTAGGTCTGGGGCCCCACGATCAGGTCGACGACCGGCGCGCGGGCGATCATCTCCTCGCCCTCGGCCTGGGCGACGCAGCCGGCGACCGCGATCATCATGCGGCCGCCCAGGCGGGCGCGTTCTTCCTTGAGCGGTCGCAGGCGGCCGAGTTCGGAATAGACCTTCTCGGCAGCCTTCTCGCGGATATGGCATGTGTTGAGGATGACGAGATCGGCCCCCTCGGGCGTCAGCGTCGCCTCATAACCCAGCGGCGCCAGCAGATCGGCCATACGACCGGAGTCGTAGACGTTCATCTGGCAGCCATAGGTCTTGATGAAGAGTTTCTTTGGCAAGCGGGGTCGCGCTGTCGACGCCTAGCGGCGTCGCCTGTTCGTGCGTGTGGTGTCGCTCATGCGGCCGACGAAGATTCGCCTGACAAGGATGCGCCTGCTGACACGTTGCTGCCCCGCGCAGGATTGCCGGGGAGAAGTTCGAGAATGCCTTACGCCCGCGCTGCGAGTCAATTGACAAGCCCCGTGTAGCGCAAACCTGCAACGCCGCGATGACGAAGCTGCGCGGTTGCCGCAGGGCAGGCGCGATCAGGCCGGCTTGTCGCCGCTCTTCTTGCCGGCAAGCTTGCGCAGGCTGGCAAAGCGCCGCCGGGTCTTGGCCGGCAGGGCGCCGGCCAGGGCATCGGCGACCCCCTGCGCAACCGTTTCCTCGCACATCGCGGCGAGACGACGGCGGTCGCCTCCGGCATCGGCGATGGTCAGCGCCGGGTGGAACTGCACGATCACGGTCAGCGTACCGGCACCCAGGAAACGCCAGGCATGGGGCAGAAGGTCCATATCGCCGTACCAGGCAAAGGTCGGGCGCATGTCCCGGTCCATGGGCAGGTTGGAAAACCCGGCATAGGCGACCGAGACAGGCTGCACTGTCAGGGGCTTGCCCTCGATCTCCTGCTGGGCGACCGCGAACAGCGCACGCTTGAAGGGCAGCACCCGGTTGCCGTCGCTCGTCGTGCCCTCGGGAAACAGGATCAGGCGACCGTGTCCTTCGAGACGGCGTGTGATCGCATCCTTCTGCTTGCCGGCCTGGCTCGGCCGGCGGTCGACGAAGACTGTGCGCTGCAGCTTGGCGAGCCAGCCGAACAGCGGCCAGCGCGCGACCTCGGCCTTGGCCACGAAGCTGCCGCGCACCAGGGCGCCCAGGATCTCGATGTCGAGGTAGGAGGTGTGGTTGGCCACGATCAGCAGCGGCTTGTCCCTGGCGATGCGACCGCGCACGTCCAGCCGTATGCCGAAGATGCGGCAAACCAGGCGGTGGTACCCCTGGGCGAAACCGACCGATGCCCGCGCACCGATCGCCACGAGCACGGCCTGGATCGGCATGCAGGGCAGCGTCAACGCGACGTAGAGCACCAGGCGCACGACCGCGAGCGTAACGATCATGCCCCCTCCAGGCCCTCGGCGGCGTCGTCCTCGTCGTCGCGGCTGTAACGCGCGCGGTACTTGTCGTCGGCTGCGGTGATGTCGAGCACGACACAGACGTCGGTGGTGTTGAACTGTTCGTCGACCACCGCGCCGTCGCCAAAGCGGCAACCGGCACGTGCGTAACCCTTGATCAGGGGCGGCAGGCTGGCCGCACCTGCCTTGGCATCGACCGCTTCGGTGGGCAGCCGGTTCATCTCGATATAGCGGCTTTCCAGTGCGCGGGCGCGCAGATGCTCAGGCGCGCGCAGGTGGTGATGCAGATAGGAGAGCGGCAGCGCCAGTTCGTCGGGGTCGGTGCCGTGCAGGCTGGCGCAACCGAACATCAGGCGGATGTCGTGCTGGATGACATAGGCACCCAGGCCGCGCAGCAGGGCCTGGACCACCGCGCCCGCGCGGTAGTTCATATCGACGCAGCTGCGGCCCAGTTCGACCAGCTCGCCCTCGACCGCCAGCAGATTGGCGATGTCGTATTCGTCCTGCGTGTAGAAGCGGCCGTGCTGCCTGGCGACCGAACGGCGCAGCAGGCGATAGGTGCCGACCACCGCATCGCCGCCGCTGCGCTTGCTGTCGGTCACCAGCAGGTGGTCGCAGATGTCGTCGAAGGCGTCGAAGTCACGCTTCTCGGCTTCCATGGTACCGATCGGCGTCGCCTTCATCTCCTCATAGAAGACGCTGTAGCGCAGGCGCTGCACGGCGCGGACGTCCGCCTCGTCGCGCGCAAGGCGCAGCTCGAAGGGCCCGAGCCGGATGCCGGCTTCGAGCGGCGCGGCGTCCTGCCGTTGCGGGTCGTTCATGCGCGTGGGCTGACCATGGCGTCAGTCACGGCCGCCGGTGCGCTTGAGCGGCCGGCCGAACAGCTCGAGCTTGTGGTCGACGATGTTGTAGCCCAGGCGCTTGGCGATCTTCTCCTGCAGCGCCTCCAACTCCTCGTCGAAGAACTCGATGACCTCGCCACTGTCCAGATCGATCAGGTGATCATGGTGGGTATCGTCGTCGCTGGCCTCGTAGCGGGCGCGGCCGCCGCCGAAATCGTGACTCTGGATGATTCCGGAATCCTCGAACAGGCGCAGGGTCCGGTAGACCGTGGCCAGGGAGATCTTCTGGTCGATCTCGCTTGCGCGTCGATAGACCTCCTCGACATCGGGGTGGTCTTCGGCATCCGAGAGAATCTGCGCGATGACCCGGCGCTGCTCGGTCATCTTGAGACCCTTGTCGATGCAAGCCTGTTCGATGCGTGAACTCATCACCTGCGTCCTGACCCGACCCGATGAAAAAACGATCGGCGCGCCACCAGATGGCGACGCGCCGACTTTAACTTCTGCAGGTCGCGCCGTGAACCCTTCGCGGAAGACCTCCGCACAGGGCCAAGCCGAGGGCGCGGCCGGTCGCGTGATCAGCTGCGCTTGCGGCGTCCGCCACGGCTGCCCAGGCCGATCTTCTTGGCCAGTTCGCTGCGCTGGGCAGCGTAGTTCGGGGCAACCATGGGATAGTCCGACGGCAGGCGCCAGCGGGCGCGGTACTCGTCGGGGGTCAGGTTGTAGCGCGTCTTGATGTAGCGCTTCAGCATCTTCAGCTTCTTTCCGTCCTCCAGGCACACGATATAATCGGGTGCGATGGACTTCTTGATCGAGACGGCAGGTTCGGGGCGTTCGGCCACGGCCGCCGGCGCATTCCCGCTGGCGATCCGGGCAAGCGCGCCATAGACCTGTTCGATCAGGCCGGGCAGATCGCTGGCGGAGAGCTCGTTGTTCGCGACATGGGCCGCAACGATTTCCGTGGTCAGCTCGAGCAGCTCGGCAGAACCGGCGGAATCGGGCATGGTCGTCTCCTTGTGATAAAGTTCGTGTTAAGGTTGTTGATTCTCAATTTGACACAGTGGAACATCCAGTGACTTGCACCGCCGAGAACACCACATGCGCCCAAGATGAGGATGGCGATGGTTACGATGTTTTCTTGGACATTACAAGCGAGGTCTGCCCCTTGACGTTCGTGAAGACCAAACTTCTCATCGAACGCATGGAAACGGGACAGGTTGCGCAAGTGCGTCTCAATGCCGGCGAGCCCTTGTCCAATGTTCCCCGCTCCGTCAAGGAACACGGCCACGAAGTATTGTCCCTGGAGGAAGAAACTGAAGGTTCGGGCGTCTGGCGCCTGCGCCTGCGCAAGCTGTCCTGATCAGGGGGAGTGCCGGTGCAGTTCATGGTGATCGAACACTTCCACGGCGCCGATGCGCCCGCGATCTATGCTCGCCTGGCCGAGCGCGGGCGCCAGATGCCCGAAGGCCTTAGAGTCTGTCCGGAGACTTCATGAGGGATTGCAGAGTTTTCTGATCATGAGACGGATGGAGGCGAGTTTCAAGAAGGCGA
>JAQCLG010000215.1 GCA_027592745.1 Pseudomonadota bacterium
TCAATGTGTGGCGCAACATCGACCAGGCACCAGTCGCCGTGCACCCCCTGGCACTGTGCGATGCACGTACCGTCGACCCCCGGGATCTGGTCGTCTTCGAGATTCACTATGCGGACCGCATCGGAGAGAACTACTTTGCCCGACACGCGCCCGCGCACCGCTGGCATTACTATCCCGCCATGACGCCCAGCGAAGCGCTGCTGATCAAGCAGTGGGATTCCGCCGGCGTGCTTGCCCGGTCAGACGGCAAGGATTCCGATGCGACCGATGCTGGCAGCCCCTGCACCTTCAGTTTCCACAGCGCCTTCGATGATCCTGCCGCGCCGGCTGACGCGCCGGACCGTTGGAGCATCGAGGTGCGTTGCATGGTGCTTTACGACTGAACGCCTCAAGTCGAGGGGTTGCGGCGACCGTGTACTTTTTTCGCCGTCCTCGCTGATTCTGCGCGCGCCGGCCGGCGTGACATCACCGTCAGGCCGCCGCCGATCCCCCGAAAGGCCGTCGACCGTTGGATCCGGGTCCCTTTCCCTCCGCCAGTTTTTCCCACGATGTGAAGCTCACGAGGCGCGCGGCCCGTCGTCGGTGCGGGCCGCGCAGGCACGGCAGTCGAGGCTGGCGCAGCGTCTGAGGACAGTTTCGTTAGCCGTCCCCATACCCCCCTCCCGCCATGCCGTTCGCCCCGACACGACAGACCGGCGATCCGATGGCGGGGAGCGCGGCAATCGACCATGCACCGTCATCGAAACCTGACCGGTCGGTCGGGGCAGTCCATCGGCTTGATTCCTCTACGCCGTAGAGGTAGCCTGTCGCGACAGTGCTGCAGGCCATGTCGTCGGAGGTAAGACCGTGAAACCGATGTCCCCGTTCTCCCGCCTGTCCGGCCTCTCCCGCAGGAGCTTTCTTGCGTCGTCGCTCGCAGCGGCCGCCGTGCCGCATGCGGTCCGGGCGCAAGTGTCGTCGGAGCCCGATGTCGTCGTGATCGGTGCTGGCGCCGCCGGGCTCGGCGCCGCCAAGGCGCTCATGGCGGACGGCAGGTCCGTCGTCGTGCTCGAAGCCAAGGACCGCATCGGCGGGCGCGCCTGGACCGAAAGCGAGACCTTCGGGGTGCCGTTCGATCACGGTTGCTCGTGGATCCAGACCGCCAAGACTCGCGAGTTCGTCGCCGCCGCCGAGGAGTACAACTTCCACCTCCAGCTGCATGACGGCGCCGACGAGGCGGTCTTCGTCGGGGACCGTGAGGCCACCGACTTCGAACTCGAGCGATACTGGGACGCCTACGAACGCGTGGAGAACGCGATCGCGGACGCCGGCCGCAAGGGCCTCGACGTGCCAGCCTCCACGGTGGTCCCCGAGATGCCGTGGTCCGCCGCCTCGCAGGCCTGGATGACGATGGGCATGAGTGTCGACTTCGACGAGATGTCGACGCTCGACTGGTGGTCGGGCGCGGACTCCGGGCCGCGCTACATCGTCGAGGAAGGCTACGGCACGCTGATCGCTCGCCTGGGCGCAGACGTGCCGGTCATACTGTCGTCGCCGGTCTCGGGGATTGCCTGGGGCGGCGACGGCGTCACCGTCACGACCCCATCGGGCGACATCAGGGCCAGGACCTGCATCGTCACGGTCTCGACCGGAGTGCTGAACGCCGGGACCATCGCCTTCGATCCCGTGCTGCCGCCGGCCCACCGGCAGGCCATCGCCGACCTGCCCATGGGGCTCCTGGCCAAGGTGGCGCTGCAGTTTGAGGGCACGCGCTTCAGTTTCCGGACCGACGAATGGCTGACCTACCTCGTGCCCGAAGTCTTGCCCGCCCCGGCCTGCTACTTCCTGACCTGGCCGTTCAACCAGGACCTCATGATCGGCTTCATGGGCGGCGACTTCGCCTGGGAGATGTCGGCCGCCGGGACCGAGGCCGCGGTCGACTTCGCCCTGGGCGAGGTCGTGGCCATGGTCGGCAGCAAGGCGCGCGAGCGTTTCGTGAAGGGCACGCTGACGCAATGGGCGAGCGATCCCTTCACCCTGGGCGCCTATGCGGCGCTGCGGCCCGGCGCCCACGGCGCGCGCCAGATCCTAGCCGAACCGCTCGACGATCGCCTGTTCTTCGCCGGCGAGGCGGCGGCCGGTGCCTACTACGCGACCTGTGGCGGTGCCTGGTGGAGCGGCGAACGCGCGGCGCGGGAGGTCATCGCGGCGCTGGGATGAAGCCGGCCAGGCCCAACGCTTCGACATGACCTCGTAGCCCAGAGTTTCGGGAGTTTCGGGGACAGTTCACGAAACCGGGGCCCTCCCTCCACTTGGGCGACATCGGACGGTGCGCGGTTTCGTGTGCTGTCCCTGAAGCTCCCCCGACGGGATACGGTGACAGTTTACTTTTCTCGCCGTCTGAGGTTCCTGCGCGAGACCGGCCGTATCGCGCTCTACTGCATCCAGCGGCGGGAAGGTCGAGGCTCTGCCGTCTCGGGGGTCATGCCGCGTGGATCGCTTCAAAGTCGGCAAACTCCTTGGGGGTCATACGCTGCAGGACGTGGGAGCCATCGGCCCCCATGCGGCGCTCGTATGCCTCCACCGGCTGGGCATCGCTGTCGATGATGACACGAACGATGCGCAAGGGGTCGGCTGCGGTATCGGGCCGGGCGGCTTCGACACGATCAAGGCGATTGGCGAAAGAACGGCTCATGGCATCCTCACTGGTTGGGGGAAAGGTTGGCGTCGTTCGGAGGCGGATCGCCCCATAAAACAATCGGGCTGCCGTGCGGGCGCGGGCCGCGAGAAATGCGGGCGTCGGGGCCTGTGCCCCAAATGATCGTGGGGCCATCGTCTGCGGGCGGGGCTACGGCGCGCTCTACACGCGCAAGGCGGGCACTGTGGCGGTTGGTCATCGACGTTTACCCTTGTTGGCCTGTTCCAATTCGATTGCGGCAAGGCGGCGCTCGTGTTCGCCCGTCTCAATCGTTCGCCTGTGAATCTCGATCACCTCGGCAACGGCCTTGGCTTCGTCTGGCGTGATCTCGCCGCAGGCCATCGCATCGACAACGGCGGCCATCGTCGTTGCCATATCCTCGGCGTTCGTGAGCGGTGGCAAGTCCATGGTGATAGGCCGCACCCGTGGCGGGGGAGGCATCCAGCGCGACAACTGCGCCGCCGCCGTCAGGCGTTGGTCGAGCGTCGGAATGATCTGCCGCGAGGTGTCGCCGTCCTTGGTGGATGCCGCTGTGATGGGTTCGCCAATCATCACGTTTGCCAGAAAGCCGATGGGGTCCGCTTCGTTTTCGATCCGATCCCATGTGGCGATGCTGGCGCGGTTGGGGGTGCCCTTCTGGCGTCCACCACGGCGCTCGCCTGGACTGGCTCCACCACGGCAAGATGTGCCTACATTAGCCATTCGCTGATTCTCTCCATGGGTTGCTCTTCTCCGGTGCCTTCAAGGCGCGAACGTCGCGAGAGGTCGAACGCCCCAGCGTTTCGCCGCCCTCCGTCTGCCTTCTGCTCCTCAGGCCCTAGGGGGAGGTGTTTGTTAGTATTGGGTAAGGAATCCTGACCCCTGAGACGCCAGCAGTCTGGACGTTTCCTGTTCATGGTCGCTCCACCGTGAAAGCATAGTACGCGGCCTCATGGGCCTTCTCGCGGCGCGTCTGGACGATCAGACCCCTGCCGATCAGGAGTTTGATTGCGTTGCGCGTGGTCTGAGGGTCCGACCAAGGCAGCGCTTCCAGCGTCATCTGTTTGATCGCGATGTAAAACTCACTGCGGATACCGGAGTGAGCCCTCTTCAGTGTCATGTAGAGAGCGAGGGCGTTGGCGTCGTTGATACGATCCATGGTCGCAAATGGGACGCGGACTTCCGGCGCTCGCCCGAACCAATTGTTGCCGCTGCTGTGCGTGGACCAGACGCTATCCACCACGGCCTGGAACTCGCCGTCGGCCATCGGTTCAGCGTACCCATTGTTGAGCACGTCCATGGCCATTTCGAGGGCACCGCGCCTGTCCGGTCTGTGCTGCGCTGCCCAGGACATGCCCTTCCTCCAAAGCTGCGTGTTGCGCCCATCGCCCTCGCGCATAGCGCTGGGTTTCTTGCGGGCAAAGTCACACTCAGAAATGGCTCCGGGCGCGAGCGTGGGCAACCGACACAGCGAGTTCAGCCCTCCCTCAACGAAGCGATATGACGCGCCACCGAGTTCAGTTGGCGGCAGGGCAACCAACCCACTTCCGAGGATGTCTATTTCCTGTCCTGGATATGGACGGATCTGTCTCTGTTCGCCGTTGTGCTGGTACCAGAGGTGCAGCTTGTTGCTAGCCGTCTGGACCTTGATCGGGGTGTCGCCGGCACGCTTGATGAAGTCGTCAACGACGCGACAATCGGGTGTATCGAAATCAACGACCGTGATGCCGTTGCGGCTGCCACACCACATGCCCAGGCCGTGTGCATCCAGGAGATGGGGTGAAAGCCCACGCCATGACGATTGCCCGAAATTTTGAGGGTTCCTGACAACGGGACGCTTGGCCTCCAAGGGAA
>JAQCLG010000041.1 GCA_027592745.1 Pseudomonadota bacterium
GCGGCGGCGCGCGGCGGCACTTCGTCGATGCCGGCCTCCGCGGCAGCTACCTCGGCATCGACATCGACGACCGGTTCGACCATGAGGCTGCCTTTCCGGGCATCGAGAGCCGCTTCGAACAGGGCGATGCCCATGCCGTCGCGCTGCCCCCGGCCGATCTGGTCTTCTCGTTTTCGGCGCTCGAGCACATCCCTCAGGATGCGCAGCTGATCGCGCGCTTGCGCGGCGTGCTGCGGCCGGGCGGCGCGCAGGTCCACGTGCTGCCGGGTGGCTGGGCGATCCTGCCTTATCTCTGGCATGGCTGGCGTCACTACCACCGCCGCGCCCTGGCCGAACGGTTTGACCTCGACCGCTGCCGTGTCATCGCCATCGGCGGGCCCGCGGCCCTGCTGCTCCACACCACGATGATCACCGTTCCGGAGATCTTGCTGCGCTTCAGCCTGCGTGACCGCGTGCCCGGCTTCTTTGGAGCCATGGTTGGGGCGAGCCTGAAGATCGACGCCGTGCTGCCCGGCATGGCGACCAACTACGTGGTGATCGAACGCGCGCCCGGAGAAACACCGTGAGCCGCCTCGCGCGACAGGCGGCGATTCAGCCCCGCGACCGGCAGGTGGGCGAGATCGAGCAGGCGGCGGCGCGGCGAATCCTTCCACCGTTCGTCGTGGCGCAGGCCCTTGTCGGTATCGCTGTCGAGATAACCGAAGCTGCCGAACAGGATGTGCTGGCCGCCCGGCGCGCTTCCTGCCCCGCCGAGCCGTGCCATACGGGCAAGCGCCCGGACGCCTTCCCCGCACAGGGCATCGTAGCCGATGCGCATCCAGGGCGCCGTGCCTGCCTCGAGCGCCGCGGCCATCTCCCGATTGCGCCGGGTCCAGCGCGCCAGATAGATCAGGCTCTGGGGCATGGCGCGGCGCAGGCGGGCGCGCAGCGGGTGGGCGGCGATCTGTTCGGCCCACAGACGCGTCGCGTCCATCGTGGCCATGCGCCCCAGGGTGCTGTCGAGATAACTCCTGACGTCCTTGACCAGGTGGACCGCAGCGGTGCGTTCCGGCGCAAGGGCCTGCAGCACCCGATAACTCTCCAGCGACTTGGAGGCATCCACCAGCAGGATGTCGCCCAGTTGTTCGCCCAGGATGCGGTCGAGCAGGCCATAACGTCCGGCAAGATCGAGGCCGGCAAGTCGCCCGGCTACGGCAGCGACCGGTCCCCAGACCGGGCAGTCCCGGGCCGGTGCGCCGCAGGTGCAGGCCCGCGGCATCTCCACCGGACGGGCAAGCAGGGCGAGCGTGCGGTCGACCTCGCCCAGGGCGATGACACCGGGCTGGCCGCCCAGGTTCCAGGCCAGCGGCGTCGAGCCGCTGCGCTCCAGCGAGAGGATGTAGAGATAACGTGCCACGGTTCCCGCAGGGTCAGGGCGAGCAAGGCTCCTCTGTGCCGCCCCGGCACCGGCGCGTCAACAGGCCGGGAAACGGGCCCGGCTGACCGGTGGACTTCGCCGGGGCCTTCGGCGAGTCTGGCCACCGCCGCCACAAGCCAACGGAAACCATGACGCGCATCGCCCTCATCTTCGGCATCAGCGGCCAGGACGGCGCCTATCTCGCCCGCCTGCTGCTCGGCAAGGGTTATGCCGTGCACGGCACCTCGCGCGATGCCGAACACCACGGCTTTGCCAACCTGGTGCGCCTTGGCGTGCGCGATCGGGTGCAGGTCCATTCGGCGACACCCACCGATTTCCGCAGCGTCTTCCAGGTGATCCGCCGGGTCGCGCCCGACGAGATCTACAATCTCTCAGGCCAGAGTTCGGTCGGGCTTTCCTTCGAGGAACCCGCCGAAACCCTGCAGAGCATCACGCTCGGCATGCTCAACATACTGGAGACGTTGCGTTTCATCGACGCCCCGGTGCGCCTCTACAACGCCTGTTCGTCGGATTGTTTCGGCAACACCGGCGGCCTGCCCGCGACGGAGGAGACCGCCTTCCGCCCGCGCAGCCCCTATGGCGTGGCCAAGGCCGCCGCCTTCTGGGAGGTCGCCAACTACCGCGAGAGCTATGGCCTGTTCGCCTGCTCGGGCATCAACTTCAACCATGAATCGCCGTTGCGCCACGCCCGCTTCGTGACGCAGAAGATCGTCGCTGCGGCCTGCCGCATCGCCGAGGGCGCGCACGAGCGCCTGAAACTCGGCAACATCGACGTCGCGCGCGACTGGGGCTGGGCGCCCGAATACGTCGATGCGATGTGGCGCATGCTGCAGCAGGACAGGGCCGACGACTTCATCGTCGCGACCGGCCAGAGCCGCAAGCTCGAGGCCTTCGTCGCCGGCGCCTTTGCCGCCGTCGGACTGGACTGGCGCGACCATGTCGACAGCGATCCCGCCCTGCTGCGCCCCGCCGATCTTTCCGTGTCCTCGGGCGATCCCTCCAAGGCGGCGCGCGTGCTGGGCTGGCGCGCGTCGATGATGATGGACGATGTCGTTGCCGCCATGGTCGCGGCCGAGCGCGGGCAGGGCGCGGCCCTGTGATCGCGGCAGCAAAGCAGCTTCTGCGGCCGGCACGTTACGCCGGCGCCGCCCTGGCGGCGCGCACCCGCGTCGCGCTGGGTCTGGCACGCCAGGATGCCGCACCCGTGCAGTTTGTCATCGAGGAACAGGACTGGGCGATCCGGCGCGTCGGCACCGGCGTGCGCGACGGCATCGAGCGAAACCACCCGGGCCAGGTGGCCCTGGCGCTCAACGCCGCATCGGCCACGCATCGTGTCGTGCACCACGGTTCGCAATACGCCTGGGTCGCCTGGGCGCCCTACCTGTCGCGCTCCAACCGTTACGCCATCTCCTTCTTCCACGGCAAGCCCGAGGACGGACCCGATATCGCCCGCCACATCGAGCAGTTTCTCGCCAGCGTCCCCCGGCTCGACCGCATCGTTGCCTCCAACAGCCTGCTGATGGAGCGGCTTTTGGGCTGGGGCGTGCCGGCGGCCAAGCTGGTGCAGATCCCGATCGGCACCGACACCACGCTGTTCCAGCCGCCTGATGCCGCCGCGCGGCGGCAGGCGCGGCAGCGGTTCGGCGTGCCCGACGGCCACATCGCCATCGGCAGTTTCCAGAAGGACGGCGTCGGCTGGGGCGACGGCATGGAAGCCAAGCCGATCAAGGGACCTGACATCTTCGTCGATGCGGTCGCCAGGATCGCGCGCCACCATCCGGTCTTCGTCCTGCTGACCGGGCCGGCGCGCGGCTACGTCAAGAACGCGCTGGAGAAACGCGGCATCCCCTTCCGCCACGACTATCTCGACTATGCCGATCTGGCGGCGGCCTACCATGCCCTCGACCTCTACCTCGTCACCTCGCGCGAGGAGGGCGGGCCGATGGCGCTGATGGAAAGCATGGCAAGCCACGTTCCCGTCGTCTCGACCCCCGTGGGCATGGCACCCGACCTGATCGAAGACGGCGTGACCGGCTGGCTCGCCGCGATCGATGCCGAGGCGATCGCGCAGGCCGCGCTCGGCGCGCTGGCGCGTCCGGAACCGGAGACCGTGCTGATTGCGGCACGCGCAAAGGTGCTCTGCTGCGACTGGCAGGTCGTGGCCGACAGCCACTGGACCCAGGTCTACCAGCCGCTGTTGAAGGGACTCTGAGCGCCATGCAGGGCAAGCGCGATTCCCTGTTGAAGAGCCTGCTGCGCGGCGCCTACCGCAGGGCGCTGGGTCTGCAGGTCAGCCTGCGCGCCAGGGCGCGGGCGGGCGAGCCGCGCCTGTTCTACGGCGGCGCGCGCGCGGGGTCGGGCGGCGGTCCGCTGGTCAAGGTCGCCCGCCTGCAGGCCGCCTTTCCCGAGGACCGGCGCCACTACAACCTGGTCTACCTGCTGTCCAATGCGCCCTACCTGCCGGCCTCCGCGCTCGCCACCCTCAAGGCGCGCGGCGTGCCCATGGTGCTGAACCAGAACGGCATCTTCTATCCGGCCTGGTTCGACGGCGACTGGCAGGCCAGGAACGCCGACATGGCACAGGCCTATCACGCCGCCGACCATGTCTTCTGGCAAAGCGCCTTCTGCCGGCGTTTTGCCGATGAACATCTGGGAAGACGCCAGGGTCCGGGCGAGATCCTGTTCAACGCGATCGACACCGCCCACTTCACGCCGACGCCGCGCCCGGAGCGGCCCGTCACCTTCCTGGTTGCGGGCAAGATCGAACACCACCTCTATCCCCGCGTCGGCGATGCGGTGATGGCGCTGGCCGGCCTGCGCAAGCAGGGCATCGCCGCCCGCCTGATCGTGGCGGGAAGCCTCGATGACGAAAGCGCGCGGCGCGCCGAGGCAGACATCGCCCGCTTCGGTCTCGACACCGAGGTCGACCTCACGGGCCCCTACATCCAGGCCGTCGCCCCGGCGATCTACCGTCGCGCCGACATCTACCTGATGACCAAACCCAACGACCCCTGTCCCAACACGGTGCTGGAGGCGATGGCCTGCGGCCTTCCGGTGGTCTATTCGGCCACGGGCGGCGTGCCGGAGCTGGCGGGCGAAACCGGCTGGCCGCTCGCCGTCGAGGAATCGACGCAGACCATGATCTGGCCCCTGGCCGGGCCGCTGACCGAGACGATGGCGGCCGCCGCCCGGGGTTACGCCGAACGCGGCGCGGCGGCACGGGCGCGCGCGGTCGAGCGCTTCGACATCGCGCCCTGGATCGCCCGGCATCGTGCCGTCTTCGAGGACCTGCTCAGCAGAGGATCGAAGTCATGAAGAAACTTGCCCTGGCGGCGGCCCGTATCGTCGCCCTGCTGATGAGCGTCTTTCCCTGGCGGCTGCGCCACGCCCAGCTCTTTGCCGCCCTGGTGCTGGAATCGCGCATCGGCAAGCCCGATGCCGCGCTGCGCCGGCTCTACCAGCTCCACGACGACCTCGAGCGCATCATCGCCGAGCGGGCCATGGCCCATGGCGACGGCGTGCATCCCAAGCACGCCCTGACGCGCTACCACGACTTCTTCGTCGAGCGTATCGGCGAAGACGAGCGGGTGCTCGACATCGGCTGCGGCTACGGCGCCGTCGCACGCGCCATCGCACGCGCGCGCCCCGGCGCCACGGTCGCGGGCATCGAGATCGAGGCCGACCTGATCGAACAGGCCCGCGCCGCCGACAACCCGCCCAACCTTTCCTTCATCCTGGGCGATGCGACCAGGACGCTGCCCGACGGCCCGTGGACGACGGTCGTGCTCTCCAACATCCTGGAGCATCTGGAGGACCGGGTGGGTTTCCTCAGGGCGCTGCTGGCGGCCCAGAAGCCGAAGCTGGTGCTGATCCGCGTCCCGGCCTTCGAGCGCAGCTGGCATGTGCCGATGCGCAAGGAGCTCGGCATGTTCTACTTCAACGACCGTACCCATTTCATCGAGCATACCGAGACCGAGTTCCGCCAGGAGATCGCCGCGGCGGGCCTGGAGATCACCGAGTTCCGCACGGTCTGGGGCGAGATCTGGGCAGCCTGCCGGATCGCGCCGGCCTGAACCCGTGACCAAGGTCTCGATCATCCTGCCCTGCTGGAACGCGCACGCCTATCTGGCGGAGGCGGTCGAGAGCGCGAGGGCGCAGACCTGGCCCGACAAGGAAGTCATCGTCATCAACGACGGTTCCACCGCGCCCGAGACGCTGGCGGCGCTGGAGGCATTGCCCGACGACGTGCGCGTGGTGCACCAGGAGAACCGGGGCCTGGCCGGGGCGCGCAACCGCGGCTTCGAGGAGGCGCGCGGCGACTTCGTGCTGCCGCTCGACTGCGACGACTGGATCGAACCCACGTTTGTGGCCAAGGCCATGGCCGCCACCGGGGGCGACGAGAACGCCTTCGCCTTTGCCTGGATCGCGGCCTTCGGCGACCACGAGGCGGTGCTGGAAAAACGCTGGAACCTCGCCGACCAGCTCGTCGCCAACCAGCTCCCCTATTGCCTGCTGCTGCCCAGGGAGCTGTGGCGACGCATCGGCGGCTACGACGAGGCCATGCGCCTGGGCTACGAGGACTGGGACTTCAACATCCGGCTGGGGCTGGCCGGCGCCCGTCCCGTGGTCGTGCCCGAGCCGCTCTTCCACTACCGGGTCGCGGCGGGCGGCATGCTGATGTCGGTCGCCCACCAGCGCCACGGCAAGCTGTGGCGCACGATCCAGCAGAAACACCCCCGCGACTACAGCCTGACCGGGTTCCTCGGTCACATGCGCGCCTGGTCGGGCAAACCGGCGCGGTTTCCAGCCTGGAAACGTTTCGCCTTCTGGACCGCCCACCGGGTGCTGCCCGAGGCCTGGTTCGCCGCCCTGTTCCGCCGCGTCATCCGGGGCAGCCATCTGCGCCGCGCTTCGGCCGGGCGGTGATAGGATGACGGCCATGAAGGCAGGAACCTGACATGTGCGGAATCGTCGGCCTCGTCGACCTCGACCGCATCGACCTCGGCAACGTCGCCTCGCGCATGAAACGCGCGATTGCGCGCATCCGCCCGCGCGGCCCCGACGACGAGGGCACCTGGTACGACGCCCATGCGGCCCTGGGCCATACGCGCCTGGCCGTGGTCGACCTGACCCAGGCCGGCCACCAGCCCATGAGCGCGGGTTCGCATACCGTGATCTACAACGGCGAGATCTACAACCACGCCGAACTGCGCCGCGAACTGGAGGCGGCCGGCCATCGCTTCGACGGCGGTTCCGACACCGAGGTGCTGCTCAAGGGCTGGCAGCAGTGGGGCGAGGACCTGCTCGGCCGGATCGACGGCATGTTCGCCTTTGCCCTGTGGGACGCAGAGAACCGGCGCCTGGTGATGGCGCGCGACCGCTTCGGCAAGAAGCCGCTGCTTTATGCGCTCAAGGGCCGCCGCATCGTCTTTGGCAGCGATCTGATCGCCATGGAACGGCTGGAGGGCACCGACCACGGCGTCGACCCCGCCGCCCTGCGGCTCTTCTTTTCCCTGCGCTTCCTGCCCGAGCCCTGGTCGATCGCCGCCGGCGTCGACCGTCTCGGCCCCGGCGACATCGCGGTGTTCGATGCCGGCGGCCTGCAGGTCCGCTCCTGGGTGGTGCCCGAGAAGCTGCCGGCCTATGCCAGCGAGGCCGAGGCCGGGGCGGCCCTTGCCGAACGTTTCGACCGCGCCGTCGCCCTGCGCCTGGTCGCCGACGTGCCGGTCGGGGCCTATCTCTCCGGCGGCGTCGATTCCGCCCTGGTCGCGGCCGCCATGGTGCGCCATGCCGGCGATGTGCGCACCTTCACCGTCGGTTTCGCCGACGTGCCGGCCTATTACGACGAACGCGACGCCGCGGCCGGCATCGCCGGCCACCTGGGCACCCGACACACCGCCATCGAAATGGGTTCGGACGATGCCCTGGCTGCCGTCGAGCCGCTGTTCGACGCGCTCGACGAACCCTTTGCCGACAGTTCGGCGTTGCCTTCCTTCCTGCTGGCGCGCGAGACGCGGCGCCATGTCACGGTGGCGCTGTCGGGCGATGGCGGCGACGAGGTCTTCGGCGGCTACCGCCTCTACCAGGGCGAATTCTACGCCGACGGCTACCGCAAGGTCCCCGGCCTGCTGCGCCGGACGCTGATCGAACCGGCCGCGCGCCTGCTGCCCGACGACAAGGGCAGGGGCTGGACCGAGAAGGCCCGCCGCCTTCGCCGTTTCGTCGACCACGCCGGCAAGCCGGGCAACGAACGCCGCGCCGGCCTTGCCCGCCTGCTCTCGGAAAAGGAACTCGACGCCCTGCTGGTCCACCCGGCCGACAGCGCCCCCAGCGTTGAGCAGGTCTTCGCCTCGGCGCGCCCGGCCGGTCCCGATGCGGTGACCGCCATGCTGATCGGCGACCAGAGGACGATCCTGCCCGCCGACATGCTGGTGAAGGTCGACCGCACCTCGATGGCCAATGCGCTGGAGGTGCGCTCGCCCTTCCTCGATCCCGCCGTGGTCGACTGCGCCAATGCCATGCCCGGCGCCTTCAAGCTGAAACGCGGGCAGGGCAAGGCGATCCTTGCCTCCGCCTTCGCCGGGCGCCTGCCCGAGGATGTCTTCACCCGGCCCAAGAAGGGCTTCGAACTGCCCATCGACCGCTGGCTCACCGGTCCGCTGGACGACATGGTGCGCCGCGCCATCGACCCCCAGCGCCTGGGCGACCGCGGCCTCATCCGACCGGAACTGCCCCGGCGCTGGTACGACGACCTGAAGAACGGCAGGCGCGATACCTCCTGGCAGCTCTGGACGCTGGTCGCCTTCCAGGCCTGGTCCGAACGCCGCGACATGGGCTGGCCGGGGTCGTGACCGCCCCATGAAGATCTGCCAGCTCTGCGCCGTCGACTTCACCATGGCGCGCCTGCTGCTGCCGCTGCTGGTGGCGCTGCAGGAACGCGGCCACGAGGTCGTGGCGATCTGTTCGCCCGGCCCCCTGCTCGAGCGGGTTGAGGCCGCCGGCATCCGCTGCCGCCCGGTCGCCATCGCGCGCAGCACGAATCCGCTGGCGGCATGGCGTTCGGCACGTGCCCTGGGCCGGGTGATGCGCGAGGAACGCTTCGACATCGTCCACGTCCACACGCCGGTCGCGAGCCTCGTGGGGCGTTTCGCAGCCTGGCGCGCCCATGTCCCGCTGATCGCCTACACCGCCCACGGCTTCTACTTCCACGAACACATGGCCTGGCCGCGGCGAACGGCGTTCGTTGTGCTGGAGTGGCTGGCCGGGCGGGCGACCGACCTGCTGATGACCCAGTCGCAGGAGGACGCCGCCTTTGCCCGGCGCACCGGACTGGTGAGCGGCTCGATCGCCGCCATCGGCAATGGCGTCGATCCCGCTGTCTTCCATCCCCGCCCGCAACAGGACCGCCTGGCAACACGCACCGTGCTCGGCACCCCTGCCGATGCCCCGGTGATCCTGATGGTCGGGCGCATGGTCGCCGAGAAGGGATATCCCGAACTGTTTGCGGCGATGAAAAAGGTCGAGGCCCATCTCTGGGTCGCCGGCGCGCGGCTGGCCAGCGACCATGCCCGCCCGGTCGATGCGGCGCTCGCCGAAGACGCCGAACTGGCCGGGCGTGTCCACCTGCTGGGTGAGCGCGATGACGTGCCCGACCTGATGGCCGCCGCCGATCTCTTCACCCTACCCTCGCACCGCGAGGGCATGCCGCGGTCGATCATCGAGGCGATGATGACCGGCCTGGCCGTGGTCGCCACCGACATCCGCGGCAGCCGGGAGGAGGTGGTCGACGGGGAGACCGGGCTGCTCGTCCCGGTTGCCGATGCCGAGGCCCTGGCTGCGGCACTGGCGATGCTCGCCGCCGATCCCGCCCGGCGCACCGCCATGGGCTCCGCCGGCCGCACCCGCGCCCTCGACCTCTACGACGAGACGAAGGTCATCGCCCGCCAGATCGACCTGCTGGGGGTGTAGGGCGCGCTTCCCCTCCCCCTGGTAGGCGGGTGCATTCGGACTTTGCTCCGCCTGGAGGGGCAGAGGGGCGGGAACTGACGGCAGAGCGAGATTCAATCCCGGATGTTGGCCAGTCCCTCGGCCAGAAGGCGTTCCATATAGAGGCTGGAAATCCTTTCGAGGATGGACTGGTCTTCGGCCAGTTCGCCCAGATCGACGCCACAGCGAGCGAGCTTGTCCATCATGATCAGGCCGAAGGCTGTGACGTCGTCTCGCATGACCTCCTGCTTGACCAGCGCCTGCACCAGGACACGGGCGATCTTCTCGCGATCGCCATTCGTGGTCCGTTCGGCCATGCATACCGAAGCCCGCTGGGCATCCCGGTCGCTGAGTGCCCATGCGGGGCACCCGAGGACAAGCAGCACAAGGATCACGGGCATCGCGCGGACCAGCACTGCGCTTCCTCCGGTTGCAGATCAGGCCGCCATCCTAACCCACTGCGGACATGCACCCAAGGACGGCGTTACACCGGCACTTCGCCCTCCACCACCGCGCGGCGCATGACGCGGCGCTGACCGCGATAGTCGTTGTGGGCGTAGTGCAGGCAGCAGCGGTTGTCCCAGACGACTAGGGTGCCTGGCCGCCAGCGGACGCGGCAGGTGAATTCCGGAATGCCGCCGTGGGCCGCCAGGGCATCGAGCAGGGGCTGGCTCTCCTCGACCGAATGGCCTTCGAAACGCGCGGCGAATCCGGCGTTGACGTAGAGCGCTCGGCGCCCGGTCAGCGGATGGGTGCGGCCGACTGGGTGGCGGCTTTCAAGGCCCTCGTGTTCGGGCGGCACGACCACGGGCGTCGTCGTCACATGTCCCGACCCCGTGCTGCGGGAATGGTCACCGAAACCCTTGGCGGTGGCGTGGATCAGGCGGCGGCCCTCGAGACCGCGGCAGACTGTTTCGTGCAGCGTGTCCCAGGCGAGATACTGGTTGGCGAAGCTGGTATCGCCGCCGGCATCGGGGCCTTCGATGCATTGCAGCACGGTATAGGCGGGTGGGCGCGGAAATGTGCTTGAGTCGGTATGCCAGCCGCCGCCGAAGTTGTGGATGTCGGCGGGGCCGCTGACCAGCTCGGTAAGTTCGGGGTATCCCGCCATGGGCCGGGCATAGGGCCAGGGGTTCACGGGTCCCAGCCGCCGTGCAAAGGCGACCTGGTCGGCCGGCGCAAGCGTCTGCCCGGGAAAGACCAGCACCAGGTGATCGGCAAGGGCAGTGACGACCTCGCCCATCGCCGCATCGTCGATCGCGCCCAGGGCGATCCCGGTGACCTCGGCCCCGATGGCGCCCGAGACCGGCGCGACCGTGATGTGGCGGTAGTCCCGGGGCGAGAGCTGCGGCGCATGCAGCAGCGCCCGTTGCATTTCGTAGGCTGTGGGGTGGCGCAGCTGCGGCAGGACGTCGGGCATCGGGCAGGATCCTCAGACCGGGCGTTCGCCCTCTACCACGATGCGGCGCATGTGGCGCCGGTAGCCGGGATAGTCGCTGTGGGCATAGTGCAGGCAGCAGCGGTTGTCCCAGATCGCCAGCGCGCCGCGGCTCCAGCGCAGGCGGCAGGTGAACTCCGGCGTGATCGCGTGCTCCCACAGGCGGCGCAGCAGGGGCAGGCTCTGCTTCTGGCTCTCGCCTTCCAGGCACAGGGTGTAGCTGCTGTTGACGTAGAGCGCCTTGCGCCCCGTCACCGGATGGGTGCGCGCCACGGGATGCGCCACCTCGAGCAGTTCCTCGGGCCGGAAGCTGACCGGCGTGGCGGTGTGGGACTGTACCTCGGCATCCGAGGCCGCCGTCATGTAGCCCAGACGGCCCGACGCGATCGCGCGGCGGTGTTCCAGCTCGGCCTTGAGCGCGGGGTCAAGCCTCTCCCAGGCCAGATACTGGTTGGCAAAGCCGGTGTCGCCGCCGACCGGCGGGCAGGCGACGCAGTGGAGCATGGTGTACTTGGGCGGATGCTCGAAACTGCAGGAGTCAGAATGCCAGGTGCCGCCGAAGGCATACTTGTCGCCGGGCTCCTGGATCAGTTCGGTGATCTCGGGATAGCCCTCCATCGCCTTGGCATAGGGCCAGATGCCGACGTGGCCCAGACGCCGGGCAAAGGCAATCTGCGCCGGCGGCGTCAGGTTCTCCTGGCCGCGGATCATCAGCGCGATGTGGTCGGTCAGCGCCTGTTCGAGTTCGGCGATCGCCGCGTCGCTGGCGCTGGAAAGGTCGATGCCCTCGACATCGGCGCCCATCGCACCGGTGAGCGGGCTGACGGTGAAATGCCTGTAGCTGCGCGGGGCAAACTGCGGTGCATGGCAGACGGCGGCCTGGTAGGTGAAGGTCGGGACGTAGCCCATCGGCGTTCTTCCTCTGTCGGATCACGCCGCCGATGCTAGTCCTGCCCGCCTGCGGGCGCGAGAAAACATTGACGCTTGTCCAGCTTTCGCCTCAGCGCCCCTTCGGCCCGCGCAGCAGGACCAGGCGCAGGACGTCGGGCATGGCAATGAGCGCGGGATCGACCACCCCCGAAAGGCGCTCGAAGGCTTCCGGCCCGTCCTTCAGCACCGCCAGCACCCAGCGGTCGGCCGGCGGGGCCGCAGCGGGATCGACAGGGGCGACGCCGCGCACCTCGTGGCTCTCGGCCAGCGGGTTCCAGACGCCGACCACCGCGATGCCGGTCGAGAGCGATGCTAGGATGCCGACCTCGAGCATCTCGTCGTCGCCGACGAGAATGACGCGTGTGACGCCTTCGCCGGCGAGATCGGCGTAGAGCCGCTCGAAGCTCGAAAGTCCCCGGCGCAGGGCGCCGAAGCTGTCGCGCAGGTACTGCGCGGTCAGCCGGCTCTTCTCGGCGAAACCCTGGGGCGTGAGGTAGTACTTGTAGCGGCGCGGCGGCATCTGGTGGATCTTGATCAGGCCCGTGCGCACACAACGCTTGATGTAGGCGTTGACCATGCCAAGCGCGACGCCGAGTTCGTCGGCGAGGTCTCGCTGGCTCACCTCCTCGTCCGTCTCGATACGGTCGAGAATCTGGCGGATGGCCTGGTCTTCGGTGGCTTCGCGCCGGGTCGTCACGGCTGCAACACCTCGTCACCGGGCGGCACCGCGCAGCCCGTCGTCCTCTTGTTCATGTTTCGAACACAGGTGTCAAGTGCGCAGCAGTCAGGCCTTTTCGACATCGCGGCCAGCGACCTGCACGCGCAGGGTGCGGCCCATCAGGCGCAGCAGGATGGCGACCCGGTCCTTCTCGTCGATGTCGAGGAAGACACCCTCCAGGTCGGCCAACGGCCCATCGGCGATGCGCACAGCATCGCCGGGCTTGAGCGACAGCGCGGGCGAAACCGGCACCAGGCCCTCGGCGTCGACCCGCGACTTCAGCAGGTCGATCACGGCATCGGCCAGGGGCGTGGGCGGATCGCCGCCGACCAGATGCTGCACCCCGGCGGTGCCCAGCACGCTGCGCCAGCGCTCCGCATCGAGATCGAGGTGGACGAAAAGGTAACGCGGGAACAGCGGGCGCAGCACCTGGTCGGTGCGCCGGGCATGGCGGCGTTGTTTGCGGTACTCGGGCAGCCAGGCCTCGAAGCCCTGGTGCAGCAGGTGCTCGCGCGCCCGTGCCTCGGCCTGCGGCCGTGTGTGCGCGACATACCAGCGTTTCATGGCCGGCGCTTCATGACCGCCAGGTCACCGCTCCGCGCCGGGTCGGCGGTCGGCGCGCACCGCGATGTCGAGGTCGCTGGCGACGATGTCGTGCATGTGGACGGCACCGGCCAGGCGCCCCTGCGCATCGGTCACCAGCAGGAAGGTGTAGCGGTTCTCCTCCATCAGGTGGAGGGCATCGAACATCATGGCATCCGCGGCAATCGCTTTGGGCCGGCGGGTCATGATGTCGGCGGCGGTGCGGCTGCCGAAGGCGGCGCGGTCGCGCGCGGCCTGGCGGATGTCGCCGTCGGAGATGACCCCCACGGCATCGGCGGCGACATCGTCGCTGCGCGGCGCCTCGCTCACCACGGCAAACCCCCGCCTGCCCAGCGAGATCGCCTCCAGCACGTCCCAGATGGTGTCGTCGGGCTTGAGCCAGGGCAGGGCGGCGACCGGGGTCATGACCTCCGCCACGGTCTTGAGCTTCTTGCCCAGCAGGCCGCCGGGATGGAAGCGGCGGAACTCCTCGGGCGTGAAACCGCGCAGGTTGAGGCTTGCGATCATCATGGCATCGCAAAGCGAGAGCGTCGTCGTCGAAGACGAGGTCGGCGCCAGACGATGCAGGCCCGCCTCGGCATCGACCAGCGTCTCCACAATCCAGTCGCTGTGGCGTGCCAGGGCACAGTTGCGGTGGGCGGTGATGGTGACGATCCTGGCACCGAACTCGCGCAGGGCGGGCGCCAGCACCATCAGCTCCTCGGTCGAGCCCGAGTGGGAAAGCAGGATGGCGAGCGTGGCGTCGCGGGCCACCGCGAGATCGCCGTGCAGGGCCTCCTGGGGATGCATGAAGGCCGCCCGGTGGCCGGTCGAGACCAGGCTGGCGACGACCTTGTTGCCGATGTGGCCCGATTTGCCGACGCCAGTAACGACGGTCATGCTTTCGGGCGCGGCAAGGGCGGCGACGGTGGCGAGGAAATCCTCGCCCAGGCCGTCGGCGGCGCGCGCCAGGCAGGCCGAACCCTCGGTCAGGACCTCGCGTCCCGCCGCCAGCGGATCCCTCGCCCGTGTGCTCATTGCCGTTTCCCCGATAGACCGCCCGCAATTAGGCCGCCCGACATCACGCCGGGCGTCAGCGGCGCCGCGACCAGCGCCACCAGGATGACGTAGGCCGCCTGCCACCAGTAGGACCAGAACGAATAGCTGATCAGGTTGACGCACCAGAAGGCCGCCGAGAGCGCAAGTAGGGTGGCGCCGGGCGCGCCGTCGCGCCGCGCGGCGCGGATCAGGCCAGCGGCCAGCAGGATCAGCGCGGCGGCCATCGCGGCAAAACCCAACGCGCCGGTTTCGACCAGGACCTCGACGACGAAGTTGTGGGGGTGGCTGGGGACATACTCCACGGTCGAGCCGGGCACCACCGACTGGGCGCCGGGCAACCAGTTGATCGTGTCGATGCCGTGGCCCAGCCAAGGCGCGCCGGGGAAATAGTGCATCGAGAAGGCCCAGATCGCCTGGCGGTGGCTGTCGACCATCCAGGCGGGCAAGCCGAGCGCGGCATCGATCGTGTTGTTGCGCGTGTTGTCGAGGAAGACCCCGGCAAAGACGGCAACGATCACCGGCACCACCAGCAGCAGCAGCCAGCCGCGCCGGTGGGCAAGCGCATACCAGACCGCCAGGGTGCCGCCCGCCAGGCCGGCCGCGATCAGCCCGGCCCGGCTTTCGAGCAGGACCAGCACGACAGGGCCCAGCGCCTGAAAGGCCAGCGCGGCCCAGCGCCAGGAGCGGCCCAGGCGAAAGCCCGCCCAGAGCACCGCGGGCATCGCCATGGCCACCGCCGTGCCGTAGGACTTCATCACCGCCGCGGCGATGCCGGCGATGTCGCGCTCGTCGCCGTGGCCGCGCAGCCAGACGAAGGCATCCGAAGCCACGGTCAGCGAGAGGACCACGACGATCCCGGCCCCCACCGCGCCCGCGACCAGACCCTTGAGCGCCAGGGCCAGCAGGTCGCGCCGTTCGCGCAGGATCAGGCACAGTGCGACACCTACGAGCAGCAGGGCCGCCATGCGCAGCCAGACCGGCAGCGAACGTTCGATCATGAAGGAACCGGCGG
Source organism: Pseudomonadota bacterium (assembly GCA_027592745.1). Classification (GTDB taxonomy): domain Bacteria; phylum Pseudomonadota; class Alphaproteobacteria; order SP197; family SP197; genus CALGGB01. The sequence goes on from JAQCLG010000041.1 coordinate 15,143, forward strand.
CGCTGAGCAGCCAGATCGCGAAGGTCAGCCAGACCGCGCCCGACAGCGGGGTTTTCATCGCGGCATTGACCCCGCCCAGCAGGCGCCGCCAGGGCAGGGCCGCGAGCAGGCCCAGGATCGCCAGACCCATCGCCACCGCCAGCGCCGTGCGCCCGAACACCAGCAGGGGCACGGCCGCACCCAGCGCCGGCGCCGCGAAGCGCTCCACACCGCCGCGCCAGCCGCCCGCCTTGTGCACCGCCGTTGTGCCGGTGATCGCCATCGATGGCCCTGGAACCCGTTCAACCGGCCCCTGTGGTACACGAGTGGCACGCTGCGGTTAACCCCTTATCGGAGGGCGCGGGGCATCGCCCGCCCCGGCGGCGTTGCGATTCCCCCGGGCCGGTTCTGGCCCTATAAGCCGGGGATGCTGACGCTGACCCTGATCGCCGCGCTGCTCTCGGGCCTGGCCTCCTGGGCGGGCACCCGCATGGTGCTGGCCTGGCTGGTCGCCCGCGATGTCATGGACCGGCCCAACGCGCGCTCGAGCCATGACCGGCCCGTGCCGCGCGGCGGCGGCATTGCCGTGATCGCCCTGTCGGTGCCGGCCTGGGCGCTGCTCGCCACCCTGGGCGGGACGTTTTCCACGGTCGCCCCCATCGCCCTGCTGGGCGCCCTGCTGGCCCTGCTTTCCTTCGTCGACGACATCCGGTCCCTGGGCGCCGGCCTGCGTCTTGGCGCCCATGGCCTTGCCGTGGCGCTGGCCGTGGTCCTGCTGCTGCCGGCCGACGCGCTGCTGCTGGGCGGCCTGCTGCCACCCTGGGCCGACCACCTCGTGGTGGCGCTTTCCTGGATATGGTTCGTCAACCTCTACAACTTCATGGACGGTATCGACGGCATCACCGGGGTCGAGACGATCGCCGTCGCCGGCGCCATGGCCGGACTGATGCTCTGGCTGGATGGCGGCGGCGATGCGCCCCTGGCGGCGGTGCTTGCCGGGGCCACGGCCGGTTTCCTGCTGCTGAACTGGCATCCCGCACGTATCTTCCTGGGGGATGCCGGCAGTGTGCCGCTGGGCTACATGATCGGCTTCCTCCTGGTCTGGCAGGGATGTGTCGAGGGCCGCTGGTGGCTCGCCCTGATCCTGCCGCTCTATTACTGGGGCGATGCGACGACGACGCTGCTGGCCCGCGCCCTGCGCGGCCAGAAGATCTGGCAGGCCCACCGCACCCACGCCTACCAGATTGCCGTGCAGCATGGCCGCAGCCATGCCTGGGTCGCCGGCTTCGTCGCGGCGCTCAACGGCTGGCTGGTGCTGCTCTGCATCGCCATCGCCGCAGGCCTGCTGGCACCCTGGGCCGGGGCGCTACTCGGACTGGTCAGCACCGGGCTTTGCCTGTGCTACCTTCGCGGCTGGCCCGCAGGCGGGCGGAGGTAGGCATGGCGCGGATCGCCCGCTCCCACATTACGGCGCTCCACGACACGGTGATGGCCGGGCTTTCGTTCGTGCTGGCGCTCTACCTGCGCCTGGGCGAGCGCATGTTCACCCAGACCGGCGACTACCTGTGGGAGGGCACCTTCGCCTTTGCCGCGATCGCGGCGATCGTCTTCCTGCGCGCGGGCGTCTATCGCGGCGTCTGGCGCTACGCCTCGCTGCCCGATCTCTACGCCCTGGCGCGGGCGGCGACCTGGACCGTGCTGCTGTTCCTGCCGGTGATCTTCCTCGTGTTTCGCGCCGAGGCCTATCCGCGCTCGGCGCTGATCATCAACTGGTTCACCCTGATGGCGCTGACCGGCGGCCCGCGCCTGATCTACCGCGTCGTCAAGGACGGCAGCCTCGCCCATGTCCTGGAGCGCGGCGCGGCCAACGCCACCGCCGTCCCCGTGGTGCTGCTGGGCGCCGACGATGAGTCCGAGCAGTTCGCCCGCGCTATGGCGCGCAACCGCGAGGCACCCTACCGCGTGGTGGCGATGATCGATCCCAGCGGCCGGCGTGCCGGCCAGCACATCCGCGGCGTCGATGTCTTCGACGGCTCGGCCGGTCTCGATGCCCCGCTCGCACGCGCCCGTGCCAAGGGACCGCGGCCCCAGCGCCTGATCCTGACCAGCGAATCTGCCCGGCCCGACCAGGTCGCCGATGCGCTCAAGGCCGCCGAACGGCATGGCCTGACGCTCGCCCGGGTCGGCCGTCTGACCGATTTCGCCGAAGGCGGCAATGCCGCGCCGGTCCGCCCGGTCGCGATCGAGGATCTGCTCGGGCGGCCCCAGACCGCGATCGACCGCGCCTCCCTCGCCCGCCTGGTCGCAGGCAGGCGCATCCTGGTAACCGGTGCCGGCGGTACCATCGGCGGCGAGCTCTGCCGCCAGATCGCCGCCCTGGGTCCAGCGCACCTGACCCTGCTGGAACTCTCCGAGGTCGCGCTCTACGAGATCGAGCTGGAGCTGCGGCGCGACTTCCCCGCACTTTCCTGCCGCGCCATGCTGCGCGACGTGCGCGACCGCCGGCGGCTCGACCGGGCGCTTGCCCAGGAGCAACCCGACCTCGTGTTCCATGCCGCCGCGCTCAAGCATGTCCCGCTGGCCGAGGCCAACCCCAACGAAACGGTGCTGACCAATGTCGCGGGCACCATGAACGTCGCCGATGCCTGCCAGGCCGCGGGCGTGGCGACCATGGTGCTGATCTCGACCGACAAGGCGGTCAATCCCTCCTCGGTCATGGGCGCGACGAAACGGGTCGCCGAGCTCTATGTCCAGGCGCTGGGACGGGCGGGCAGCGCCACACGGTTCGCTACCGTGCGTTTCGGCAACGTGCTGGGCTCGACCGGATCGGTGGTGCCGCTGTTCCAGAAGCAGCTTGCCGCGGGCGGGCCGCTGACCGTGACCCATCCCGAGATGACGCGCTGGATGATGACCGTACGCGAGGCCGTCGAGCTGGTGCTGCAGGCCTCGGCGCTCGATAGCGCCTCAGGCGATCTCTTCGTGCTCGACATGGGCAAGCCGGTGCGCATCGAGGACCTGGCGCGCCAGATGATCCGCCTGGCCGGCATGGTGCCGGGCGAGGACGTCGCCATCGTCTTCACCGGCATGCGGCCGGGCGAGAAGATGCACGAGGAGCTGGTCTACGACGACGAGACCCTGGCGCCGACCGCGCGCGAGGGCATCAACGTGGCGGTGGGCCGGCCCGCCGCCTTCGACGACCTGCGCCAGCGCCTCGCCGAGCTTGCCGAGCAGGCCGCCGACGGCGATGCGGGCGAGTCGGTTGCCCAACTCGCCCGCATCGTGCCGGAATTCGTCCGCCCGCCAGCGGGCTGACTCTGCAGGCGCCGTTCAGGCCAGGCCTTCGGCCTTCAGCGTGGCCTGCACGGCCGGCCGCTGTGCGATCCGTCCGGTGTAGGCGCCGACCGACTTCCAGCCGGAGAGGTCGAACTTCAGATGGGGTGCCCAGCCCAGCACGGTGAAGAGATAGCCGTCGGCGACGCTGAAGGTCTCGCCGGTCAGATAGGAGCGCGTCGAGAGTTCACCCTCCAGCCAGTCGAGGCGGCGCGTCAGGTTGGCCTGCACCGCTTCCTTCCACTCCCTGGTCTGGGCCGGGTTGAACATCGAACCCATGGGCTTGTGCATCTCCGTCGAAACGAAATTCAGCCATTCCTGGAGCTTGTAGCGCGCCGGAGTGCCATTGGCCGGGGCAAGGCCCGAATCCGGCCGTGCGTCGGCGATGTACTGGACAATGGCGGGTCCTTCGGTCAGCACACTGCCGTCATCGAGACGCAGCGCGGGAACATAACCCTTGGGATTGACGTCGTTGAAGTTCTCGCCGCCTTCGACGGTCTTGGCCTTGAGGTCGACCTTGGCGAGGTCAAAGGACAGGCCGGCCTCGCGCAGCGCGATGTGGGGGGACATCGAGCAGGCGCCGGGGGAGTAGTAGAGTTTCATGGAACCTCGTCGGGGTGGGTGGAGCCGCTTCCGGGCACTGCCGCGCCGGGAGATGCTGGATGCCACCCCATACCAACGGCCATTGATCAGGACCGATGTGCCCATTGGCGTAGTCCCAGAGACATGATGCACCACGGCTGATCGACGAGCTTGTTCCATGCGCCGCAGCAGTGGTCGAGGATGTCGTCGCTGGAGCGGAAGACACGGTTGGAGAGCCAGTTCTGGCGCATGAACTGCCAGACGTTCTCGACCGGGTTGAGTTCGGGCGCCTTGGGCGGCAGCGGCAGCAGGGTGATGTTGTCGGGGATGTCGAGCTTGTCGGTCATGTGCCAGCCGGTCTGGTCGAGCATGATCAGAGCGTGGGCGCCTGGTTCGACGGCGAGCGCGATCTCGTCGAGATGGAGCTGCATGGCCGCCGTGTTGCACTTGGGCAGCACGAGGCCCGCGCCCTTGCCCTTGGCGGGGCAAACAGCGCCGAAGATATAGGCTGACTTCGTGCGCTGGTCGTGCGGTGCGCTGGGCCTTGTGCCGCGGCGCGCCCAGCGCCGGGTGATCTTGTTCTTCTGGCCGACGCGGGCCTCGTCCTGCCACCAGATCTCTATCGCGGTACCGGCCGGCAGGCGCGTCCGGAGCGCTGCCAGCTCCTCGGGGAAGTTTTTTTAAAGGCCTCGAGCGCGTGCTCGTTCTGGGCATGGTGACGGGGGCGGGCCGTCAGGCGGCGGTAACCCATGGCTCGCAGCTCCCGGCCGAGCGTCGTCTCGCCGACCACGAAGCCGAACTCCTCGTGGAGCCACGCGACGAGATCCTTGCGGCGCCAGCGCACCACGCCATGGATGGCAGGGATGGGACCACTCTCAACGAGCGCTGCAAGCGCCCAGCGATGCTCCTCATTGAGCCGGCGGCTGGCGCCGGGCGCCTTCCGATCAAGCAGGCCAGCGGAGCCTTCGGCGTTGAACCGCACAACCCAGTCCCGGATCACCTGAAGCCCGACACCCCCCGTCGCCGCCGCCTCGCGCCGGCCACCCCCGTCGTAGATCACAGCCAGCGCCAGAAGCCGGCGTGTCTGACTGGCGTCCTTCGATGCCCTGGCCAGTGCGCGAAGAGCCGGACCGTCGTAGTCCCCCCGAAGCGGAACCGGTGCTGCCATGGCGAACCTCCTCTCGTTCGCCATGGTGAATCACATCTCAAACCCCAAGGGAATCCCCAACGTGAGTCCTACTCACAGGCCGCTGGTATAACTTACCCGTGGACCAGTACCCACCTTCTGGTAAGTATTACACATGCGCGTGAACACACCCCAGACCAGCGACTGCCCGGCCGACGTCTTCAGCGCGCAGTGTCCGTCACGACGGGTCCTGGAACTGCTGGCCGAGAAGTGGGCGTTGCTGGTCGTGCACCGCCTGGCCGGCGGGCCGGCGCGCACGGCCGCTCTGCGCCGCAGCATCGGCGGCATTTCGGAGAAGATGCTGATCCAGACACTGCGGCGGCTTGAACAGCACGGCTTCGTCGTGCGCCGTGCCTTTGCCGAAGTGCCGCCGCGGGTCGAATACGAGCTGACGCCGCTGGGTGCGTCTTTGAGCGAGCCGATCCGGGCCCTCGATCGTTGGGTCGAGGTGCACCACGGCGAGATCGACGCGGCAAGGCGCGCCTACCAGGAGCGCGCGGGCCGGTCCTGAGAACCGGCCCGCCCGGACTTCAGGAGGCCTTTTCGGCTTCCGCGGCCCGCTGGGATGCGTGCTGGCGGTAGAGCGCCACGAAATCGACGGGCTCGAGCATGAGCGGCGGGAAACCGCCGTCGCGCACGCAATCAGCGATGATGCGGCGGGCGAAGGGAAACAGGGTGCGCGGGCCCTCGATCAGCAGGATCTGGCCGATCACACCGGTATCGACGCCGGTCAGCGAAAAGACGCCGCGGTAGTCGACCTCGGTGACGAAGCTGGGCTCGTCGTTGTGGGTGGCATTCGCGGTGATCTTGAGGGCGACCTCGTAGAGCGTCTCGCCCAGCTTGCGCGAGTCGACGTTGAGATTGACCTGGACCGACGGCTTGGCGTCGGCCTTGGCGAAACTCTTGGCGCCCTGCGGGTTCTCGAAGGAGAGGTCCTGGAGGAACTGGCTGTGCAGCATCAGCTTGGGCTGGGCCTGGGGCTGTTCGGCCGCGCCGGCAGCCGGCGTCTCGACCTTTTCGTCGGCCATCTGGGGATACTCCGCCCGTGAAACGTTCTGGTGGAAAAGAGTTGGCGGTGAGCTAGCACGAAGGGCGGGGGCGGACAACCGGGCCGCTACGGTTCAGGCCGGGCGCAGGCCGTAGGCCGGCAGCCGTTCGGGATGACGCGCAAGCCAGTCCTCGACCAGGGCGATCACCCCGGCTTCGCGGTGCAGCACGACGGCGATGCCGTGGTCCTCCAGATAGTCCCGGGTGCGGGCCGGACTGTAGGTCTGGGCTTCCGAGACGATCACGCGGCGGGCCTGCCAGCGCACGATGGCGCCCGCGCACATGGTACAGGGCAGGGCGGTGGTGAAGACGTCGCAGCCGTGCAGCGCGTCTTCCACGGCATGGGCCGGCAGCGTCAGTCGCAGGCGCCGGGCGGCATCGCGATAGGCTTCCATCTCGGCATGGCTGGTGGGGTCGCCACCGGCCAGAAACCGGTTGTGGCCGCGCCCCAGGAGGGCGCCTTCACGCACCAGCACGGCACCGACGGGATCGTTGCCCGCGGCCATGCCGGCGCGCGCCTCCTCCAGCGCCAGGGCAAGCCCGCCAGCATCCTCGATGGCGTTCACCGGCGCGGCGGGTCCAGGCGCGGATCGCGCGGCGGTTCGGCGGGATCGCGCACGACCTCCCACTCGCCTTCGACGACCTGGCCGCCCGGGCCACGCCGGACATGGACGTCGGCCATGCTCACCCGTGTTGCCAGCCAGGCGCGAAGGGCGTGGCGGAAGGGCGGCAGCAGCAACAGGAAGCCGATCGCATCGGTGAAGAAACCGGGCACCAGCAACAGGGCACCGGCAAGGACCAGGCAGATGCCATCGAAGGCCTCGACCGCGGGCAGCCGTCCCTGGTCCATCGCCTGGCGCGCCGAGGCCATGGTCGCCAGGCCCTGGCGGCGCACCAGGAAGGCGCCGGCCACAGCCGTCGCCACGCACGCCAGGACGGTCCACAGCGCGCCGATGGCGTCGCCGACCTGAATGAACAGCACCACTTCGATGAGCGGCACCGCAAGGAAGAGTCCAAAGATAAGCAGGGGCATGGTTGATGCAATCGCGCGGTGTCGCCATCTTAGATGGGGAGGCGGGGTGCAAATCGAAACCCCTGCGGCGCCGCCTCTCCCCGGCGTGCCGTGCGACTCGACCCCCTTGCCCTCGGTCGTTAGTGTGGCTGCGCGAGGCTCCCAGGGTATCTCGCGCACGGACGACAGCGGGCGACGGCACGATCACTGGCTCAGGCACGACAGGACGGAACGTGGACGGCAACCTTCTTCTCATTCTGATCTTCGCGGGGCTGGCGGCCTTCGTCTTCTTCCGCCTGTTCAGCGTGCTCGGTCAGAAAACCGGCAACGAACAGCCGCCCCCTCCCATGGTTTCCGACCGCAGCGACAGCAACGGTGCCGAAGACAAGGTGGTCAGCCTGCCCCGGCGCGAGGATGCCCCCGATGCGGTGCCGGCCTGGGGCAACGACGGCCCGGTCGGTGCCGGCCTGACCCAGATCAGCCTGGCCGACCGCAGCTTCGACCCTGACACATTCCTGGCCGGTGCCCGCGCCGCCTTCGAGATGATCATCGAGGCCTTCCACAAGGGCCAACTCGAGAAGGTCCGCCCGTTCCTGGCCGATGACGTCTATCGCAGCTTTGCCGCCGCTGTAGCCGACCGCGAAAAGCCGGCGGCCGAACACACCCACAGCGAGCTGATCGCGGTCAACGGCTGCGAAGCCGTGGCGGCCGGCATGGAGGGGCGCACGGCCTCCATCACCGTGCGCTTCGAGAGCGAGCAGACCGAGGTGGTCAAGGACAGCGAGGGCCGTATCGTCGCAGGCGACCTGACCAGGCCGCTCGAGGTCATCGACGTGTGGACCTTCGCCCGCGACACCCGCGCGCGCGATCCCAACTGGCAGCTCGTGGCGACCCGCAGCCCCGATTGAGCCGTCGTAGCGGCAGCCCAGGCAATGCGCGGCCGCTTCCGGCGTTGCACGACTTGCGCTATGCAGACACAAGGAATGGGAGTGCCGGTGCCGTGATTCTCGCGCAATCTTGCCGCGATCTCCTTCTTCTCACCCTCGTGCTGCTGGGCCTGCTGGCCGCCTGCGCACGCCAGGAGGAAGCCCCGCCCCTGACCGAGGAGCCCGCCGAAGTCTCCCTCGTCCTGCAGCCCCTGACGTACGACGCCCTGCCCGGCTGGAATGCCGACGACCAGGGCGCTGCCATGGAGGCTTTCCTGATTTCCTGCAGCACGCTGGAGCGCAAGGATCCCGGCGCGGCCATGGGCGGTCAGGGCAGCTTCGGCACCGTCGCCGACTGGATGGGCGCCTGCTCGGCGGCCCGCCAGACCGCACCCGGCAACGCCCGCGGCTTCTTCGAGGCCTGGTTCCGGCCGTGGCGGGCGACCGCATCGGGCGAGGCAGAGGGTCTCTTCACCGGGTACTACGAACCCCTGCTTGCCGCGTCGGCGACACCCGACGCCCAGTTCCGCTTTCCGCTCTACCGGCGTCCCGCCGACATGCTGGTGATCGACCTCGGGCAGTTTTCCGACGAGTTCGACGGCCGCAGCATCACCGGCCGGCTGAGCGGAGGCACCCTGCTGCCCTATCACGACCGCGCCACGATCGACGACGGCGCGCTCGCCGGCCAGGGCCTGGAGATCGCCTGGACCGACGATCTGGTGGCACTGTTCTTCCTGCACATCCAGGGCTCGGGACGCCTTGCCATGACCGACGGGCGCGAGCTGCGTGTCGGCTACGACGGCCAGAACGGCCACGGCTACTACGCCATCGGCCGCGAACTGGTCGCCATGGGCGAACTCTCCAGGGAGGAGGTCTCCCTGCAGTCGATCCGCGACTGGCTCAAAGCCCATCCTGACCGGGCCGATACGGTGATGGAGACCAATCCTAGCTACGTCTTCTTCCGTGTGCTGGAGGGCCCCGGGCCGATCGGCGGCCAGGGCGCGCCCCTGACCGCCGGCCGCAGCCTGGCGATCGACCACCGCATGATCGCCTATGGCGCGCCGATCTGGCTCGACACCACCCTGTCCGACGGCACCCCCTGGCAGCGCCTGATGATCGCCCAGGATACCGGGGGCGCGATCCGCGGCCCGGTGCGCGGCGACATCTTCTTTGGCACCGGCGAGGACGCCGAATGGCATGCCGGCCACATGAAGGGCGCGGGCGGTTATGCCGTGCTGCTGCCCAATGCGCTCTCGGCCCGCCTGTCGGCCGGGAGCTGAAGCAGCGGAAACCGGGCATGGCGAGCGCGCGATCCTTCCACCTGTTCGGCCGCGCCGCCGACGCCAGCACCGTGCCGATGCTTCTGGTCGACGTCCTGCGCCACGACCATCCGATCATCCACTGCAACGCCGCCTTCTGCAGCTTCACCGGATATGCCGAGGCCGAGGTCCTGGGCCGCAACTGCCGCTTCCTGCAGGGCGAGGACCTCGACCAGCCCGGCTCCCGCCAGCTCTCCGAGGCCGTCGCCCAGGGCAGGGCAGCACGCATCATGCTGCGCAACTACAAGCGGGACGGCACGCTGTTCTACAACGAGCTCAACATCGCCCCGCTTGCGGGCGACGACGGCCGGGTGAGCCACTACTTCGGTGTCTTGCGCGACGTTTCCGAACAGATCGCCATCGAGGAACAGCTTCGCGAACTGGCCTCCACCGACCCGCTCACCGGGCTGCTCAACCGGCGTCGTTTCGAGGGCCTGGTCAACCAGGAGATCCTGCGCTCCACGCGTTACGCCCGGCCGATGGTGGCGCTGATGTTCGACCTCGACCACTTCAAGCGGGTCAACGACAACCATGGCCATGCCTGCGGCGATACCGTGCTCGTCGGCTTCGCCGCCTGCCTGTCGCGCGGCCTGCGCGTCCACGACATCTGCGCGCGGGTCGGTGGCGAGGAATTTGCCGCCATGCTGCCCGAAACCCCCATCGCTTCGGGGCTGGAGGTCGCCGAGCGGCTGCGCCGTTCCGTCGAGGCCATGCGCACGCCGGCCGAAGGCGGCGAGATCGCCATCACCACCAGCGTCGGCATCACCCAGCTCACCCCCTGGGACGACAGCTACACCAGCATGATCGAACGCGCCGATGCCGCCCTCTATGCCTCCAAGCAGCGCGGCCGCAACCGGGTGACCGTGGCCTGAGAACAGCCTCAGCGCGCTTGCGCACGGCGGCCCCGGGCACCATCCTGCGCCCGACATGACAACCACCCCCTCCGGAGACGGCCCGCGGGTCGCCCTCCTCGTCACCTGCCTCGTCGACCTGTTCCGCCCCAGCGTCGGTTTTGCCGCGGTGAAGCTGCTGGAGGATGCCGGCTGCACGGTCGAGGTTCCCCTGCAATCGTGCTGCGGCCAGCCGGCCTACAATTCCGGCGATCGGGCGGGCGCGCTTGCCGTGGCATCGACCATGCTCGACGCCCTGGAGGGGTTCGACCATGTCGTTGCCCCTTCCGGCTCCTGTGCCGGCATGGTGATCCAGCACTACCCCGAGCTGTTTGCCGGCACGCCCCGGGAGGCACGCGCGGTGGCGCTGGCCGCGCGGACCCATGAGCTGACCCGGTTCCTCGACGAGGTGATGGGCGTGCGCGGTCTCGAGGCGCATTTTGCCGGCAAGGTGACCTATCACGACTCCTGTTCCTGCCTGCGCGAGAGCGGCACGCGCGAGCAGCCCCGGCGCCTGTTGGCCATGGTCGAAGGTCTGGAACTGGCCGAGGCCGCCGACCGCGAGGTCTGCTGCGGCTTCGGCGGCACCTTTGCCGCCAAGTTTCCGGAGATCTCCACCGCCATGGTCGCCGACAAGGCAGACCGCCTGACCGAGACCGGTGCCGACACGGTGCTCGCCGCCGACATGGGCTGCCTGATGAACATCGCGGGCCTGCTCAAGCGCCGCGGTTCGCCGCTCCAGGTCCGCCATGTCGCCGAGGTCCTGGCCGGCATGACCGACAAACCCGCCATCGGCGAAGCCGGCTGATCCCCCGAACGGCAAAACGCGCCGCCCCTGTTGGGAGCGACGCGTCTTGCAGAACCGGGGACCAGTCAGG
>JAQCLG010000216.1 GCA_027592745.1 Pseudomonadota bacterium
CGACGAACTGGTCCACATCGCACAGCCACCCCAGGCCCTGGCGGCGCTGGCGCGCCGCCTGCAGGGGCTCGATGCCCTGGAACTGACCGCGGGGCACACGGTGACGGCCGCGACCGGCTCGCTGCTGCTGGCGCTCGCCCTGCTGGAGGGCGAGATCGACGCCGAGACGGCTTTCGAGGCCGGTGTGGCTGACGAACTCTACAACCTGAAGGTCTGGGGCGAGGATCCCGAGGCGCGGACGCGGCTGGAGGCGCTGCGGGCACAGATCGCCGCGGCGCATCGCCTGATCGCGCTCTCCAGGGAGGTCTGAGCGCGGTGCCGGCAGGAGCCTTGCGGAAGGACGCGCAGCACGGCCCCAGGCGCGCGTCTTGCGCTTCCATCGCGGCCTGATCCGCACTAGAACGGCCCCATGCCAGAGATTGCGACGGGAGCAGCGACGCCCATGAAGGACGTCATCGGCGAGCTTGAGGAACGGCGGGCCCAGGCCAGCATGGGCGGCGGCGAGAAGCGCATCGCCGCCCAGCACGCCAAGGGCAAGCTCACGGCCAGGGAACGCCTCGACCTGCTGCTCGACGCGGGTTCGTTCGAGGAATGGGACATGTTCGTCGAGCACCGCTGCAACGATTTCGGCATGGCCGACCAGAAGGTGCCCGGCGACGGCGTGGTGACGGGCTGGGGCACGGTCAACGGCCGCCTGGTCTTCGTCTTCAGCCAGGATTTCACGGTGTTCGGCGGCTCGCTTTCGGAGCCCCATGCCGAGAAGATCTGCAAGATCATGGAGCGCGCCATGCAGGTCGGCGCCCCGGTGATCGGCATCAACGATTCGGGCGGCGCGCGCATCCAGGAGGGTGTCGCCTCGCTGGCGGGCTACGCGGAGGTCTTCCAGAGGAACGTGCTGGCCTCGGGCGTGGTGCCCCAGATTTCCATGGTCATGGGGCCCTGCGCCGGCGGCGCGGTCTATTCGCCGGCCATGACCGACTTCATCTTCATGGTGAAGGACTCAAGCTACATGTTCGTCACCGGCCCGGACGTGGTGAAGACCGTGACCCACGAGGTGGTGACCCACGAGCAGCTCGGCGGGGCGATCACCCATACCACCCGGTCGGGCGTTGCCGACCTCGCCTTCGAGAACGACGTCGAGGCGATAGCCGAACTGCGCCGTTTCATCGACTTCCTGCCGGCTTCCAACCGCGAGAAGGCCCCGGTCCTGGCGACGCAGGACCCGGCGGACCGCATGGAGCCTTCGCTCGACAACCTGATCCCCGACAATCCCAACAAGCCCTACGACATCAAGGAGCTGATCGAGAAGGTGGTCGACGAGGGCCATTTCTTCGAGCTGCAGCCGGCCTATGCCGGCAACATCGTGATCGGCTTTGCCCGCATGGAAGGCCACACGGTCGGGATCGTCGCCAACCAGCCGATGGTGCTGGCCGGGTGCCTGGACATCGACGCCTCCAAGAAGGCCGCGCGGTTCGTGCGGTTCTGCGACTGCTTCAACATCCCCATCGTCACCTTCGTCGACGTGCCGGGTTTCCTGCCGGGCACGACCCAGGAATACGGCGGCATCATCAAGCACGGCGCCAAGCTGCTGTTTGCCTATGCCGAGGCGACAGTGCCCAAGGTCACGGTGATCACGCGCAAGGCCTATGGCGGGGCCTACGACGTCATGAGCTCCAAGCACATCCGGGGCGACGTCAACTACGCCTGGCCGACCGCAGAGATCGCGGTGATGGGGCCGAAAGGTGCGGTGGAGATCATCTTCCGCGGCGATCTCGACGATCCCGCCAAGATCGAGGCACGCACGCAGGAATACAAAACCCGCTTCGCCAACCCGTTCGTCGCCGCCCAGCGCGGCTTCGTCGACGAGGTGATCCGGCCCCACAACACGCGCAAGCGGGTCTGCGGGGCGCTGCGCATGCTGCGCGGCAAGGAACTCCAGAATCCCTGGAAGAAGCACGATAATATCCCCCTTTAATCAAAGAGATAGGCGGGAATGTTCAAAAAGATTCTCATAGCCAACCGCGGCGAGATCGCCTGCCGCATCATCAAGACCTGCAAGCGCATGGGGATCGCCACGGTGGCGGTCTATTCCGATGCCGATGCCGGCGGGCTGCACGTGCAGATGGCCGACGAGGCCGTGAACATCGGCGCCTCGCCGCCGGGCGAGAGTTACCTGCGGATCGACCGCATCGCGGAAGCGATCAAGGCGACCGGGGCGCAGGCAGTGCATCCCGGTTTCGGCTTCCTGTCGGAGAATTCGAAGTTCGTCGCGGCGGTGGAAGCCGCCGGCGCGGTCTTCATCGGCCCGCCGGTCGCGGCCGTGGCTGCCATGGGCGACAAGATCGAGAGCAAGAAACTGGCCGAAAAGGCCGGGGTTTCCATCATTCCCGGGTTCATGGGCGAGATCGCCGATCCCGACGAGGCGGTCAGGATCGCCCAGGGCATCGGCTATCCCGTCATGGTCAAGGCGGCGGCCGGCGGCGGCGGCAAGGGCATGCGCGTGGTGCGCTCGGACGCCGAGTGCCGCGAGGGGTTCCGTGCGGCCAAGGCGGAGGCCAAGTCCAGCTTCGGCGACGACCGCGTGTTTCTCGAGAAGTTCATCGAGAACCCGCGCCACATCGAGATCCAGGTCCTGGCCGACGGCCACGGCACCATCCTCTACCTGGGCGAGCGCGAATGTTCGATCCAGCGGCGCCACCAGAAGGTCGTGGAAGAGGCGCCGAGCCCGCTGCTGGATGCTGCCACGCGCAAGGCCATGGGCGCGCAGGCCGTGGCCCTGGCGCGCGCCGTTGACTACCATTCGGCGGGCACGGTCGAGTTCGTGTCGGATCAGAAGAAGAACTTCTATTTCCTTGAAATGAATACACGTTTGCAGGTCGAACATCCGGTGACGGAGTTCGTCACCGGCCTCGACATCGTCGAGCAGATGATCCGTGTCGCCCACGGCGAGAAGCTGGCTTTCGGCCAGGACGACATCAGGCTCGATGGCTGGGCCATGGAGGCCCGTGTCTATGCCGAGGACCCCGAGAGGGGCTTCCTGCCCTCGATCGGGCGGCTCGCGCATTACGACGTGCCCGAGGAGGGCGCCCATCTGCGCATCGACAGCGGCGTCGCCGAGGGCAGCGAGGTCTCGATGTTCTACGATCCCATGATCGCCAAGCTGGTGGTGCACGGCAAGGACCGGCCCGCCGCGATCGCGGCGATGCGCCGGGCGCTGGACCGCTTCCATGTCCGCGGCGTGCGCCACAACATCGACTTCCTCAACGCCATCATGCGCGAGCCGCGTTTTGCCGAGGGGGCGCTGACCACCGCCTTCGTCGAGGAGACCTGGCCCGACGGCTTCCACGGCGCGGCCTTCGACGGCGTCGTGCGGCGCGCGCTGATGGGGGTCGCCCTGCATGTCCATCTCTGCGTCATCGCGCGCGACCGCACCATCTCCGGGACGCTCGACGGTCCGGCTGGGATCGCGCGCAACTGGGTGCTGCGCATGGACAACATGCTGGTGCGCGCCAGCGCGAGCCTGGTCGAGGGCGGGATGGACGCCGATGTCGAGGGCAGCCCCTTGGCAGTGCGCGCGCCCTGGCGGCCCGGCAAGCGCATCTGGGAAGGCACGGTCGACGGCGAGGACACCGTGGTCCAGGTCGAACGCCTGGGCACGCGCTGGCGCCTGGCCCATGGCGGCGTCACGACCGAGCTCTCGGTGCTGACCGAACGGGCCGAGGCCATGCTCGAGCGGATGCCGCCCAAGCAGGCCCAGGACAGTTCGGGCATGCTGCTCTCGCCCATGCCGGGCATGATCGTCGACGTGCTGGTTGCCGCCGGCGACAGCGTCGAGCCGGGCCAGGCCCTGGTGATCGTCGATGCCATGAAGATGGAAAACGTGCTGCGCGCCGAACGCGCCGGGGTGGTCGCGCGGGCCGCCGTGGCCAAGGGCGATTCCGTCTCGGTCGACCAGGTCCTGCTCGAATTCGAGGCCTGAGCGCCCCCGCGTTGCGGCAACGCAAACCGCCCGCCCTGGCGCGGCGTAGCAAGACCGCCGTTTGCAACGCAACGGTGTAGCTTTACGGTAGTCGGCAGCGAATGGACCGGTCAGACAGGGAGCGCGTCAACGCTGCGCACGCCACGACATCAGGTCAGGGGGAACGCGTTTGTCTGAACCCGTTTTGTCCAGATCGGAGCGGACAGGTCTCCTGCTTGCCGGCACGGCCCCGCTGGCGCTGGCCTGCGGAGGTGCCTGGTACGGCGTGACCGGCGAGCCGCTGGGCTGGGCCGCGCTGGCCGTCGGCCTGCTTTCGGGCGCCAGCCTCGTGTATCACGCGCGGCGGGACCGCCCGACGGTCGCCGGGTAGGAGGCTGAGCGCGATGCGTTGCTGCGCCACCTGATCGACCAGCTTCCCGTGACGGTCTGGTTCGAGGACTGGTCGCCGATCCGCGCGACGCTGGACGGGGCGGTTGCGCAAGC
>JAQCLG010000042.1 GCA_027592745.1 Pseudomonadota bacterium
GATGTAGAGCGGATTCACACGATCAGCCGGAACCGCCGAGCGGTTCCGGCTGATCGTGATCCGCTCTAGTGCATGGCGGGTTTTGTGGCCAAACCCATCGAGGCGCAGGTTCCCCCTGCAAACCCGTGACCCCTGCCGCGGACCCTAGTCCACCAGGGCGTCGGCCCGCATGCCGGCGCGTTCCAGGTGGATCGGCAGGACGCGGCCGTAGAGCTGGCGCGTGCGTTCGATGCTGCCGACCATGTCGGGATAGGCGACGTAGCTGAAGATGCCGACGTAACGCTTGCGTGTGCCCTCGACCGGGGCGACGCGGTGCAGGGAGTAACGGCCCTTGAAGATCTGCAGGTCGCCGGGTTCGAGCACCAGGGTATGGAGACGGTCGCTGGTGCCGTCGAGCACGGCGCGCACGCCCTCGTAGTTCTCGTCGGTGGCGCTGCGCAGGTTGGGCGCGTACTCGAACTGCCCGCCGCCTTCGCCGTTCTGGATCGCCAGGGTGACGGTGAAGTTGTTGGTGTCGAAGTGCCAGGGAAAGCCGCCGCCCGGTTCGACGACGTTGACGATGACATCGGCCAGGGGGTCGGCGTAGGGGAAGAATTGCTCCTCCTCCAGGGCGGCCTGGACGAAGGCCGAGAAGGCCGGCCAGGCATAGAGCGCCCGCAGGATCGACTCCGGACCGAAGTTGTCGGCCGGCACGAAGGCGTTGGAGCGGTCGTAGTAGCGTCGTCTGGGGTGCTCGGGCGCCAGTGCAGGATCGTCGACCGTGAAATAGGCATTGGTCCGGTTGAACGAGCGATGGGCGGCCGGAGCGACCCGGTCGGCCTCGGCGGCCAGGGCGCCGATCCGGTCGGGGCGCACGAAACCCTTGAGCACAGCGCAGCCGTCGCGCTCCAGGGCCGCATGCAGGCCGGCCATCATGGCGGCATGACGAGGGGAACCCGGCGCATCGACGGGATAACGGTCAAGATCGACGAAGGCCTCGACGGCGACGGGCTGCGCCATGGCGCGCACTCCAGGAAGGAGAAACCGGCGCGAGCATCGGGCCGCCGGGCGGGCGCCGTCAATGGCCGTTGGCGGGGCGCGCCGGGCCGTGGTTTGATGGTGCCGCAACATGAGGAGCGGCATGGCAAAGATCCTGCTGGTTACCGGCGCGAGCCGGGGCATCGGACGTGACACGGCGCTGCTGGCCGCCGAGCGCGGCTACACCGTGGCGGTGAACTACACGCGCCACGAGGCGGGCGCGCGCGAGGTGGTCGAGACCATCGAGGCGGCCGGCGGCAGGGCCGCGGCCTTCCAGGCCGATGTCTCGAAGGTCGCGGAGGTCGAGCGCCTGTTCGCCGAGGTCGACGCCAGGCTCGGCCGGCTCGACGCCCTGGTGAACAACGCCGGCGTCGGCTACAGCCAGGGGCCGTTCGAGGAGATCGCGCCCGACGACCTGACCCGAACCTTCGGGGTCAACGTCTACGGCCTGTTCTGGTGCTCCCAGGCGGCGGTGCGGCGCATGTCGACGCGCCACGGCGGCAAGGGGGGATCGATCGTCAACATCTCCTCGGCGGCCGCACGCACCGGCGGCGTCGGCGCCTTCATCGACTATGCCGCCTCCAAGGGCGCGGTCGACGTCATCACCACGGGGCTTGCCCGCGAGGCCGGTTCGGCCGGCATCCGGGTCAACGCCGTGCGGCCGGGCGTCACCGAGACCGACATGATCGCGGAATCGCGCATCACCAAGCCGGAGTGGCTGGAAAACGTCGTCGCGTCCATGCCGATGGGCCGCATCGGCGCGGTGCGCGAGATCAGCCACGCCGTGCTCTGGCTGCTCTCGGACGAGGCCTCCTACGTCACCGGCACGATCATCGACGCCTCGGGCGGGAGGGCCGTGCCATGAAGGCCCTGGGACCTGTCATCGCCGTTCTGCTGCTTGCCGCCATGCCGGTCCGCGCCGACGGCGACATCGCCGCCGGCCGGGCCTTCGCCGAGGAGAACTGCGCGCGTTGCCATGCGGTAGGTCCGGACGGCGACAGTCCCCTGGAAGCCGCGCCGCGCTTCCGCAACTTCCAGACGATGTGGCCGCTCGAAAGCCTGGAGGAGGCGCTGGGCGAGGGCATCGTCACCGGCCATCCCGAGATGCCGCAGTTCGAACTGGAGCCCGGGCAGATCGACGACCTGCTGGCCTATCTGGCTTCGCTGCCGCCCGACTGAATCACACCCGGGCGTTTGCGCGGCGCGCGCTGCGACCCGACCTGTTAGGCAAGCATCCGCAAGGGGAACTATCCATGGCCTTCGAAGACTACGAAGCCGAACTCGGCATCCTGCTCGGGCAGATCAACGAGGGCACCGGCGACCGCCAGGAACTCTACGAAACCCTGCGCGAGAAGCTCAACGAGATGCGCGCCTACGGCATGCCGATCCCCGAGGACCTGGCCGCCCTGGAAAGGGAACTGGAGGCCCAGCTCTTCGGCGAGGAGACCGCGACGGAGAACTGAGCGCGGGCCCCGAACGCGGGTTCATGGGAGAAAAACCGGGGCCGGTTTGGCCGGCCCCGGCAGCGTTCAACTGATCGTCAGGCCTCCTCGTAGCCCATCACGGCCTTGGTCTCGAGGAAGTCCTCGAAGCCGTACTTGGCGAACTCGCGGCCGTTGCCCGAGGTCTTGTAGCCGCCGAAGGGCGCGGCCTGGTCGACGCCGGCACCGTTGAGGTGGACCATGCCGCTCTGCAGCCGCGCGGCGACCTTGCGGGCGTGTTCCAGCTCACCCTGGACATAGTTGGAGAGGCCGTAGGGCGTGTCGTTGGCGATCGCCACGGCGTCGTCCTCGTCCTTGTAGGCAAGGATCGCCAGCACCGGGCCGAAGATCTCCTCGCGCGCGATGGTCATGTCGTTGGTGACGTTGCCGAACACCGTGGGCGCAACAAAGAATCCGGCGTTGAGGCCGTGCGGCCGATCGGTGCCGCCGGTGACCAGGGTGGCACCTTCCTCGATGCCCCGGGCGATCATCTCGCGCACCTTCTCGTACTGGCGGCCATAGGCGATGGGTCCCAGCACGGTCTCCTCGCTGGACGGGTCGCCGACCTTGATGCCCTCGGCGGTCGCCCGGGCGATCTCCATGGCGGCGTTCATGCGGGCGCCGGGCACCAGCATGCGCGTGGGCGCGTTGCACGACTGGCCGGTGTTGTTCATGCAGGCCTGCACGCCCCGCCGCACCGCCTTCTCGAACTCGGCATCCTCCAGGATGATGTTGGCCGACTTGCCGCCCAGTTCCTGGGTGACGCGCTTGACCGTGGTCGCGGCCTTCTGGGCAACGTCGATGCCGGCCCGGGTCGAGCCGGTGAACGAGATCATGTCGATGCCGGGGTGCGAGGACATGGCCGCGCCCACCACCGGCCCTTCGCCGTCGACCAGGTTGTAGACGCCTGCCGGCACACCGGCCTCGTCGAGGATCTCGGCGAGCACATGGGCCGATAGCGGGGCAATCTCGGAGGGCTTGTGGACGGTGGTGCAGCCCACGGCCAGGGCCGGGGCGAGCTTGGCCGCGATCTGGTTGAGCGGCCAGTTCCACGGCGTGATCAGGCCGACGACGCCGATCGGCTCGCGGAAGACGCGGCTGGTCTTGCCCGCCGGCTCCTCGAACTCGAAGTGCTCCAGCGCCTTGCGCGCCTGCATGAAGTGGCCCAGGCCCGAGGGCACCTGCGCGCGCGCGGCCAGCGTGGCCGGGGCGCCCATCTCTGCCGTCACCGCCCGGGCGAGATCGTCCATGCGTGTCTTGTAGACCGCGATGATGCGGTCGAGCAGGGCCAGACGCTCCTCGCGCGAGCTCTGCGAGAAGCCGGCGAAGGCCTTGCGCGCCGCCGCGACCGCCTTGTCGATATCGGCCGAGGACCCCAGCGAAATCCTGCCGACCGCCTGTTCCGTCGCGGGATTGATGACCTCATGGGGCGTCGCGCCGGCCGGGGAAGCCCAGTTGCCGTCGATATAGAACGTCGTGCAGTCGTACATGGTCGTCCTCTTGTTGTTGGTCGCATCGCCCTTCGGGCAGGAGAAGGGGGCGGGACCGGGGGTTTTCAACCACCGCACGGGCATTCTCGGCAATCCCGCAGTCAGGCCTCCGCCGGGGCAGCATCGGGGTCCGGCAGCGATCGTGCAAGAGAGCGATGCCACTCCGACAAGCTGCTGCGTTCTGTGGTTTTTTGATGCGTTTTCTTTTCAGGAATCGCGACATTGAGCTGTGGACCGCAGAATGCCATGCTCGATGCAGGAGCAGGAATGCAGGATCTGGGTGGTGCCTTCGGCGAGGCCTTGCGGCTGATCGTCCAGCTGGACCGCGATCTTCTGGAGATCGTGGGGCTGTCGCTGCGCGTCTCGCTCTCGGCCGTTGCCCTGGCCGCCCTGATCGGCCTGCCGCTGGGTGCGGTGGTGGCGATCTGCCGTTTTCCCGGCAAGGCGATCGTCGTTGCCACGCTCAACACCTTCATGGGTCTGCCGCCGGTGGTCGTCGGACTGGTGGTCTATCTGATGCTCTCGCGCGCCGGCCCCCTGGGCGAACTCGGCCTGCTCTACACGCCCTCGGCGATGATCGTGGCCCAGACCGTGCTGGTCACCCCGATCGTGGCCGCCCTGGCGCGCCAGACCGTCGAGGACATGCGCAGCGAATACTGGGAACAGCTCCACGCCTTCGGCGTCGGCACCGGCGGCATGGTCGCCACGCTGCTCTGGGAGGCGCGTCTCAGCCTCGTCACCGTGCTGCTCGCCGGATTCGGCCGCGCCGTCGCCGAGGTCGGCGCGGTGATCATCGTCGGCGGCAACATCAACCATGTCACGCGGGTGATGACCACCGCGATCGCGTTGGAGACCTCCAAGGGCGCGCTCGATCTCGCGCTGGGCCTGGGCATCGTCCTGCTCGCCCTCGTGCTGGGGGTCAACGGTCTGGCCTCCGGCCTGCGCGGTATGGTGGCGCGTCATGGCCATGCCTGAGGCCGCCATCGCAGCGTCCGCGGTACCGGGATCGCTGCCCCCGGCCGCCGAGGTCGTGCTGCCCATCGCCGGCCGTGGCCTGGTCGTGCGCCGCGGCGGGCGCACCCTGATCGACGGCATCGATATCGCCTTCGATGGCCACGGGCTGACCGTGGTGCTGGGCGCCAACGGCGCGGGCAAGAGCCTGCTGCTGCGCCTGCTCGCCGGGCTGGTCGCGCCGGACGGGGGAACGGTGACCTGGGGCGGAACGCCGCCGCAGCGGCGTCACGCGCCCTTTGTCGGCTTCGTCTTCCAGCGCCCCGTGATGCTGCGCCGCACGGCGCTGGGCAACGTGCGTTACGCGCTCAAGGCCGCGGGCGTGCCGCGCAGCATGCGTGATGCCATCGCGCACCGGGCGCTGGGCGATGCCGGCCTGGGCGATCTGGCCGGCTGGCCGGCGCGCCTGCTTTCGGGCGGCGAGCAGCAGCGGGTTGCGCTGGCCCGCGCGCTGGCATCCTCGCCGCGGGCCCTGCTGCTCGATGAACCGACCTCCAACCTCGATCCGGCCTCGACCCTGGCGATCGAGAACCTGGTGCTGGCCGCGCGCAAGGCCGGCACCCGCATCGTCCTGGTGACCCACGACCTGGGCCAGGCGCGCCGCCTGGCCGACGAGATCGTCTTCCTCCACGCCGGTCGCGTGCTCGAGCGCGCGCCCGCACAACACTTCCTTGATGGACCCTCGAGCGGGCAGGCACAGGCCTTCCTCGAGGGCCGCATCGTCCTGTGACCCAACCCCCGAAAGGAGACCATCCGTGTTCCGCAGAACCTTCCTGAAGGCCGCACTGGCCGCTGTGCTGATTGCCGCCGCGGCTTCCGGACACAGCGCTGCACATGCCGAAGACGCCAGCTTCATCGTTGTGCAGTCGACGACCTCGACCCAGAACTCTGGCCTCTTCGACTACCTGCTGCCGATCTTCACCGAAAAGACCGGTATCGAGGTCCGCGTCGTCGCCGTGGGCACCGGCCAGGCGATCAAGAACGCCGCCAACGGCGACGGCGACGTGCTGCTCGTGCATGCCAAGGCGGCCGAGGAGGCATTCGTCGCCGAAGGCAACGGCGTCGAGCGTTTCGACCTGATGTACAACGACTTCGTCATCGTCGGTCCCGCCGCCGACCCGGCCGGCATCGCCGGCACCGGCGATACCGCCGCCGCCCTCCAGGCAATCGCGGCCTCCGGCGCGACCTTTGCCTCGCGCGGCGACGATTCGGGGACCCACAAGGCCGAGCTGAAGCTCTGGCAGGCGGCCGGGGTCGATCCCGCCGCGGCGAGCGGGGAATGGTACCGCGAGACTGGCTCGGGCATGGGCGCCACGCTCAATGCCGCCGCCGGCATGGGTGCCTATACCCTGCCCGATCGTGCGACCTGGGTCGCCTTCGAGAACAAGGGCGACCTCCAGATCCTCACGGAAGGCGATACCGCGCTGTTCAACCAGTACGGCGTCATCCTGGTCAACCCGGAGAAGTTCCCCGCGGTCAAGGCAGCCGAGGGCCAGCAGTTCGTCGACTGGCTGCTCTCCGAGGAGGGCCAGGCCGCCATCGCCGCCTACCAGGTCGATGGCCAGCAGCTCTTCTTCCCCAACGCCATGTAGGACGACGGCGGGCGGCGCACAGGGCGTCGCCCGTCTTTGCCCGGCCTGTTGCCTTCAGCCGGCGCCGTTGAGATGGACGGTGCCCAGCCCGCCGATGTCGTAGCCGCCCAGTTCCCGGGCGCGTTCGGCAAAGGCGTCCGTGGCGGTGAAGGCGAGCAGGGTCTGGAAGGCCGGTTCGAAGTAGTCGCGCCGTGCCACCGCCAGATCGAAGCGTTCCTGAGCCAGCGGCACGAAACCCAGGCGGAACTGGCGCGCCACCGCCTCGATCGCCAGGCCCGCGTCGGCCTTGCCGCCGGCCACGGCATGGGCGATGTCGGTCTCGCTGCGCGCGGGATGCTCCAGCATGGCAACGTCCTCCGCGCCCAGTCCGGCCTGCACGAGCAGGTGTTGCAGCAGGATCTGGCTGCCGGCCTCGGCCTGGCGCGGCACCACCGTGCGGCCCTTCAGGTCGGCGATGCCGGCGATGCCGGCAGGATTGTCGTGCGCCACGACCAGCCCCTGGCTGCGTCGCGCCCACTCGATCAGCACGATGCCGCTGAGCCCCGGTGTGGCGGCGATGTGCTCGCGGTTCCAGTCGCCCGATGCGGGCTCGAAGACATGCAAACCCGCCGCCATCGCCTGGCCCTCGGCAAGGCGGTGCAGTCCGCTCAGGCTGCCTTCGTACACGGTCGCCAGGCCCGAGCCCGATTCGCGCAGGGCCCAGTCGAGCATGGGATCGTGGCTGCCCGCGACCACGGGCGGACGCGGCGAGAGGCGTTCGGCATCGCCCGACCACTCGATGCTGGAATCGACCCAGGCCTCGATCTGGCGCCGCGGGAAGAGCAGTTTGCCGGTGATACGGCAGACCGGGATCGTGCCGTCGGCGACCAGTTCGTAGACCTTGCGTTCCTTGATGCGCAGCAGGGCTGCCACTTCCCGCGTCGTCAGGTAGCGGGGGGCGGGGACGGGTTCACTGGCCACGGCAGTTCTCCGATCGCTTGCGCTGCAGCATTGCTGCAAATTCTAGTGGCAAACAGACTGCATCGATAGGTTTTTTCACGATCCGATTACAGGTTTAACCCATTCCCCAATTGCACGCTAGTTTTTGCACAAGACTGGTTTCGCCATCGCGCGCGCAGGGGACCGCTGGAGTGCCCGCAGGCGGTGATGACGCAGACACTGTCGGTGGGACGACGCCCCTTGTTGTCCGCCAGCGCCCGGGAGGGCGGCGTGTGCCCGCCGCCCTCCCGCCCCCTTCACCAGGGGGCGGCCGCACGGCACCAGGGCAGTGACCGTCGAGATATGTTACTTAAAATCTCAGCTTGACCGTTGCGGACTGCGGGCCGGACGGGCCAACATAGGCAACCAACAAATTCGGGGACGCAATCCATGCGCTATGAAGCTCCAGATACGATCAAGGCCGCGGTCGGTCTGCTCTCGAAGGCCAAAGGTACCTCGCGCATTCTTGCCGGCGGTACCGACCTTCTCGTCCAGATGCGTTCGGGCATGGTCGAGCCCGACCTGGTGGTCAACATCAAGGGCATTCCCGGCATGCGCGACATCGTCGCGGATAAGGGCGGCTATCGCATCGGCGCGGCGGTCAGCGGTGCCGAGCTCGAGGAACACGGCAAGGTCGGCCAGATGTGGCCGGGCGTGGTCGAGGCGACCAACCTGATCGGTTCGACCCAGATCCAGGGCCGCGCCACCATGGTCGGCAACCTGTGCAACGCTTCGCCGGCCGCAGACAGCGTGCCTGCCATGATCGCCGCGGGCGCCACGGCGCGTGTCGTGGGACCCAAGCGCACGCGCGACGTTCCCGTCGAGAGCATCGCCACGGCCCCGGGCAAGACCTCGCTCGCCAAGGGCGAGTTCGTCTCCTCGGTCTTCCTGCCCAAGCCGCCCGCGCGCACCGGCAGCGCCTACCTGCGCTTCATTCCGCGCACGGAGATGGACATCGCCGTGGTCGCCGCCGGCATCGCCATGACGCTGAACGCCAAGGGCGTGATCACTGCGGCCCGCGTCTCACTGGGCGCCGTCGCGGCCCGCGCGCTGCTGGTCGATGCCTGTGCCGAGGCGATCATCGGCAGCACGCTCGATGATGCCGCGCTCGATCGTCTTGCCGCGGCCGCATCGGCTGCCGCCAAGCCGATCACCGACAAACGCGGAACCGTCGAGTTCCGTACCAAGGTGGCAGGCGTCCTGGCGCGCCGCGCCGCCGTCATCGCATACGACCGGGCGAGGGGCTGATCCATGAGTGCTGTTCACGTTTCCACCAAGATCAACGGCGACGACGTCGAATTCGTCTGCCGTCCCGACGAGAGCCTGCTCGATGTCCTGCGCGACCGCCTGGGCATGACCGGCAGCAAGGAAGGCTGCGGCACCGGCGACTGCGGTTCCTGTTCGGTCACGCTCGACGGCCGTCTGGTCTGTTCGTGCCTGGTCATGGGCGCCGAGGTCGGCGGCCATGAGATCGGCACGATCGAGGGCATGGCGCAGGGCGACAAGCTGCACCCGCTGCAGCAGAAGTTCCTCGAGGGCGCGGCCCTGCAGTGCGGCATCTGCACCCCGGGTTTCCTGATCGCCGCGCGCGCCCTGCTGGAGCGCAACATGGACCCGACCGAGACGGAGGTCCGCTACTGGCTGGCCGGCAACCTTTGCCGCTGCACCGGTTACGACAAGATCGTCCGTGCGGTGATGGACACCGCCAAGGACATGAGGAAGGCCGCGGCCAAGTCCTCCGCCAAGAAGCCGGCAGCCAAGAAGTCCCCCGCAAAGAAGACTGCCAAGAAGGGAGCCCGTCATGCCGCTTGATGCGAACACCCCCGATCTCCGCACGGAGTTCAAGTCCGTCGGCACGCGTCCCAACCGTCCCGACGGTGTCGACAAGGTCACCGGCCGGGCCCGCTTCGGCGCCGATTTCTCGGCGCCCGGCCAGCTCGTCGGCCTGGTCCTGCGCAGCCCGCATGCCCATGCCAGGATCAAGTCGATCGACACCTCGGCGGCCGAGGCCCTGCCCGGCGTCAAGGCGGTCATCACCTACAAGGACATCCCCGAGCAGGAAGGCTGCGACAAGGACGTCCTGGTCAACATCATGGCCCGCGGCACCGCGCTTTATGACGGCCATGCCGTCGCGGCGGTCGCTGCGACCGACGCCGCCGTCGCCCGCAAGGCGCTGAAGCTGATCAAGGTCGACTACAAGGTGCTCAAGCACGTCACCGACGTCGACGAGGCGATGAAGCCCAGTGCTCCGGTTCTCCATCCGGGCCGCTTCGAGCCTGTCGATTACAACTCGCTGGAAACTGCCTCCCACGTCTCGGGCAAGCAGGAGACGAAGACCAAGACACGCGAAGGCTCCAACATCGCGGGTCGTTACGTCTTCGGTCATGGCGACGTCGACAAGGGCTTCAAGCAGGCCGACATCATCGTCGAGCACGAGTTCAAGACCGAGGCCACGCACCAGGGCTACATCGAGCCCCATGCCTGTGTCGCCAGCGTCTCGAGCGACGGCATGGCCGAGCTCTGGGTCTGCACCCAGGGCCCGTTCATGGTCCGCGATGTCTGCGCCAGCCTGCTCGGCATGGACGTCTCGCGCCTGCGCGTGACGCCCTCGGAGATCGGCGGCGGTTTCGGCGGCAAGACCACGGTCTTCATCGAGCCGGTCGCCCTTGCGCTGTCGCGCAAGGCCGGCAAGCCGGTGAAGGTGGTGATGAGCCGTTCGGAAGTCTTCCGCTGCACCGGCCCGACCTCCTCGGCCAGCATGTGGGTCAAGATCGGCGCCAAGAAGGACGGCACCTTCGTTGCCGCAGATGCGGTGCTGAAGTACCAGGGCGGCGCCTTCCCCGGCTCGCCTGTCGAGATGGGCGCGATGTGCGCCTTTGCCTGCTATGACCTGCGGAACGTGCGCATCGTCGGCTACGATGTCGTCACCAACCGTCCCAAGCAGGCGGCCTACCGTGCCCCGGGTGCGCCGATGTCGGCGTTCGCGGTCGAGGGCGTCATCGGCGAGATCGCCGACAAGCTCGGCATCGATGCCATCGACATCCGCCTGAAGAACGCGGCCAAGGAAGGCACCGTGTCGTCCTACGGCCCGACCTTCGGCCCGGTCGGCCTCGTCGAGACCCTGGAAGCCGCCAAGGCGCACAAGAACTACAAGGTGAAGCTGGGCAAGAACCAGGGCCGCGGCGTCGCCTCGGGTTTCTGGTTCAACTTTGCCGGCAACACCTGCGTCTCGATCAACCTCAACGTCGACGGTACCCTGGCGCTCGCGCTCGGCACCGTCGACATCGGCGGCAGCCGCGCCTCGATGTGCCTGATGGCCGCCGAGGAGCTGGGCATCGCCTATGACGATGTCCGCGCCATCATCGCCGACACCTCCTCGCTGGGTTACAACGACATCAGCGAGGGCAGCCGCGTCACCTTCTCGTCCGGCCTGGCGACCATCAAGGCCGTCCGCGACCTCAAGAAGCGGATGTGCGGGCGTGCTGCCAAGATCTGGGGCATCCCCGAGGACGCGGTGAAGTGGGAGAACGGTGCGGCCCATCCGGCTGGCGCCAATGCCGGCGGTTTCGATCCCCTCTCGATCAAGGAGATCGCGGCCCAGGCTTCGGCCACCGGCGGCCCGCTCGCGGGTCACTACGAGATCAACGCCGAGGGTGCGGGGCCGAGCTTTGCCACCCACGTCTGCGATGTCGAGGTCGATCCCGAGACCGGCGCCATGAAGGTGCTGCGTTATCTCGTCGTGCAGGACGCCGGCAAGGCGATCCACCCCTCCTATGTCGAGGGTCAGTACCAGGGCGGTGCCGTCCAGGGCATCGGCTGGGTGCTGAACGAGGAGTACTTCTACGGCAAGGACGGCACGCTGCAGAACGCCGGGTTCTTGGATTATCGCATCCCGGTCTGCTCGGACGTGCCGATGATCGACACGGTCATCGTCGAGGTGCCCAATCCGGGCCACCCCTACGGTGTCCGCGGTGTCGGCGAGACCTCGATCGTGCCGCCGCTTGCGTGCGTCGCGAATGCGGTGTCCTCGGCCATCGGCGTGCGCGCGCGCACGCTGCCGATGTCGCCGCCGAAGGTCCTTGCGGCCATCGAAGGTGTCGCAGCCTCGAAGGCTTGAGGCATGCTGAAGGTCAAGCTCGGCGGCACGCTCGTCAACAAGGCGGGCGGCCGCACCGAGTTCGAGGTCGAGGGAGCCAACATCATGCAGATGTTGCGCAACCTCGGCCGGACCTGCCCGGAACTCGAGCCGATGCTCAAGAAGGGCGTCTCCGTGGCGGTCGACGGCCAGATCTACCGCGACGCCATGCTCCAGCCCCTGGGGCCGGAGAACGAGATCATCCTGTTGCCGCGTATGGCGGGCGGCTGAACGCCGTCCCGCCTGCGCCGGCGGCCCCTTGTGCCGCCATGGATTGCCCATGACCTCCCGACTGATCGACGCCCTGGGCGCGCGTTCCGGCATCGTCTGTGTCGCCGGGGCCGGCGGCAAGAAGACCACCATGCTGCGCCTTGCCCGCACCCATGAGGGGCGCGTCGCGCTGACCGCGACCTCGAAGATCCCCCAAGCCTTCAGCAGGGGCGATCCCGATCTGCTGTCCCTTTCTGGCCAGGCCGCCGCCCAGGATGTGCTGGCCCATTTCGGCGGTGAGCGCCTCGTTGCCTATGCCGGTGAACCCAGCCGCTCGGCCCGCCTTCGCGGTGCCGACCCCGATCTGATCCGCGCCGTGCATGACCGCGGCGGATTTGCCGCGACCTATGTGAAGGCCGACGGCGCCCGCATGCGCCTGGCCAAGGCCCATCACGATGGCGAACCCAGACTCATCGAGGGTGCTGCGGCAGTGCTCCTGCTGGCCTCGGTGCGGGTCGTGGGCAAGCCGCTCGACGATGCCGCCGTGCATCACCACGAACGGTTCGCCGAACTTGCCGGCCTGCCTGTCGGCGCCCCGGTGACGGCGCAGGCCCTGGGCCGTGTGCTCGCCCATCAGCTCAGCACCATCGCCGATGCCGGCCACGGCCGCATCGTCGCGGTGCTCAACATGGCCGACGACGAGGCCCTGCTGGCGGCGGCGCGCGATGTCGCTGCTGCGATACGCCAGTGCGGCGCCCGTCACCCCGTCGCCATCACCGCGATGCTGGCGGACGATCCCCTGCGCGATTTTCTCGATTAGAGCGGGCGCAAGGCGTCGGCGATGCGCGGCAGCTTCAGGCCGTCGTAGCGGTCCTGGGCGTCGGGCGCGTCATGGGCCAGGCGGAAGCAGGTGATGCCGTTCCACAGCGGCTGGATGATGTTGCCGCCGTAGCCGCGCATCGACGGGATGCGCACCATCCGGCCGCTGCGCGCGCGATAGGGAAGCTGCCAGTAGGCCAGGCGATAGGTCACCTCGCCGTCCTCCGTCGTCGTGCCGGTCGGCAGGCCCTTGGCGAAGTCGCCGTCCGTGGCGTCGGCCAGCAGGCGGCGGCAGAGCAGGCGCTGGCCATCGTGGACACCGCCATTCGCGATCAGCGTGCCCAGCCTGGCGATGTCGTCGATGCCCAGGAACAGACCGAAGGCGGTGACCGGCAGGCCGGGGCGGCCGTCCCCCTCACGGGTGCGGTTGAGGTCGACGCTGCGGATGCCGATCGGGCCGTAGACCTCGTCGGCGACCATGGCGAAGAGATCGGCATCGGGACCGGCATGGCGTTTCCACAGCGCGTCCATGGCCGCGCCGGCCATGAACAGGTCCTGGTCGCGGTAACGCGCGACTTCGCCCGGCCCCCAGGGGTAGCTGGGGCAGGCAAAGGCGCACGCCAGCTTGTCGGCGCGGCTGCGCGCGACGTACCAGGCCTGGTAGGCGCGGTAGGAATCGGGGCCGTCGCCCTGGGCCTGCGCGTTCTCCGGCTCGGTCAGGTTGTCGGCATAGATATCGGTCGGCAGGGCCTGGCGGCCGCCGGTGCCGATGCCCGAGGCCATGTTGAGGCAGTCCATGATCGTGACGCTGTTCCAGCCGTCATGGTCGGCGCCGATCTCCAGGGCATCGGCAATGCGCGTGCGTGCCACCTTGGGACCCAGGTGCACGCCCAGGCGCAGCAGCGCCGTCGTGGCAAAGGCCGCCTTGGTCGCCGACCACAGGCCGAACCGCATGGCCCGCGGAAACGGTGCGGCGCCATGGTCGACACGCATGTCGGTGGCATAGATCCGCCCGTCGAGCACCAGCCCCGAAACGATCTCGCTGTCCGAACACGGCCCCCGGCCCAGCGCAGCGATCAGGGCCGGATCGACCCGGTCGGCAAGTTCGTCGATCGGGTGCATCGGCAGGGCGTCGGCGCTGTCGGCCCCGTGGCGTGCGCGGGCCGCTGCCGCACCGTCGTCCTCGCCGCGCTCCAGGCGAACGGGCACGTGGCCCCACAGGCCGAACCGGTCGGGCAGGTGATCGGGCTGCGTCTGGGTGATCTTCTGGACCACAAGGTCGGCGGCGCTGTCGTCCTGCCACAGGAAGGTCGCGACGCCATGGTGGGAATCGTTCTCGTGTTCATTGCTGAGGTGGAAGGGGAAGGACGCCCGGCAGGCACCGCCGTCGCCCTCCTCGCGCCAGATGCGCCCGGCGCCGACCATCACGTCCCAGTAGCTGGCGCCATCGGGCTTGCGGTGGAGGCCGGGATGGATCGGCACCAGCGCGCCGTCCTGGCTGGTGAAGGCCAGGGTCATGGCGGGAAAGCGCCGCGGATCGCCGTCCAGCACGAAGGGACCGGCCAGCGCAGGGTTGTCGCTGGACAGCCCGGCACCGGAAAGATGCAGGACGCCCTCGAACTCCGGCGCGGGCGCTGCGTTGTCAGGGGGCAGGAAGGCGGCGTTGTCGGCCGGCGACGCCAGAGGTTCGCAGCCACGCAGAAAGGCTGCCGTGAAATGGTTCTGTCCCATGATGCTCCGGTGTTGCCCGCGGTCCCCTGAAGCGGGGATGATAACGCCCAATACGCAACGTGGAAGGACCGAGCATGACCGAATTTCTTGTGGTGGGCGGCAACGGCAACGTCGGCAGGCATGTCGTCGACCAGCTTCTCGACGCCGGCCACACCGTGCGCGCCCTGCTGCGCGGCCAGGCGCGCGTTCCCGCACTGGAACGCGAGGGGGTCAGCCTCGTCGTCGGCGGGATCGAGGATGGGGATGCGCTGGCCCGGGCGATGCGCGGGATCGCCAGCGCCTATGTCGCGACCAGCGACGAGGAGGGTTCGGTCGCGGCTTTCGAGACCTTCCTGCAGGCCGCGCGCAGCCACAAGCTCGACCACATCGTGCGCCTCTCGGCGCTCTCGGCCGATCCGCAATCCCCGGCGATGCTGCCCCGCCGTCACGGCGAGCGCGAGAAGGCGCTGGAGCGCTCGGAAATCGGCTGGACCCACCTGCAGCCGACCTGGTTCATGCAGATGATGCTGGAATACGCCCCCGGCGGCATCATCGCCGTGCCGGGCGGGCAGGGCCGCATCCCCTGGATCGACACCCGCGACATCGCCGCCGTGGCGGTCGCCGCACTGACAGAAGCCGACGACCACCTCGGCCAGACCTACGAACTGACCGGCGGCGTGCCGCTTTCCTACCACGACCTCGCGCGCGAGATGTCGGCGGCCACCGGGCGCAGCTTCGAATACCGCGACATCGCGCCGCAGGACTATGCCGCGGCGATGCGCGAACAGGGCCATCCCGAAAGCTACATCGCCCTGCTCCTGGAGCTTTACGAGGGCATCGCCGCCGACACCAAGGCGCAACTGCGCCTGGGCGTGCAGGAGGCGCTCGACCGCCAGCCCATCAGCTTTGCCCGCTTCTGCCGCGACCACGCCGAGGAACTGGTCAGGCAGCTCTGAGGTTGCGTCAGGAGCGGTCTATGCCCGGCCGCCACCCGATGCGCGCGGCCCAGTCGACCGGGGCGAAGACGTAGCCCACGCACGCCTTGCCGCTGCTCCCCAGGGTCGCCGTCGTGCCCTCGGGCAGCCACAGCAGGCCTCCGGCGGCAACGGTGGTGCCGATACCGTCGACCTCCAGGCGGAGGTTGTCGTCGAGCGCGACCAGGGCGGCGTCCCATTGCAGCGTCAGGGTCGTCGCCGCGCTCTCCAGCGCGATCAGGCCGGCGGCCATCGAGACTCCGTCGTCCGGCCCCAGCACCGGGGCGAGCGTGATGCCGCCCCCGTCTGCGGCAAACGGATGGAAGACGGCATCGGCGGCGCGATGGACACCGATGCCCGCGAAGCTGCCCTTCGGCCCGCCTTGGTTGGCCAGGTCCTTGACGTCCCGGCCGGCCTGCCAGCCCACGATCTGTGCCCAGTTGACCGGCCAGGTCGTGTAGAAGAAGTGCGAGGTTGCGGTGCTCCAGTAGGAGTTCTGCGCGCCGTTGGGCAGCCAGACGATGTCGCCGGGGGTCAGCTTCTGCGGCCCGCTGGCATCCTCCCAGACGAGGTCGTGGTCGAGCGCGATCACCACGGCGTCGTAGTCGACGCGATAGACCAGCGGTCCGCCCTCCGCGATGCACAGGCCTGCCGCGA
Organism: Pseudomonadota bacterium; assembly: GCA_027592745.1. Classification (GTDB taxonomy): domain Bacteria; phylum Pseudomonadota; class Alphaproteobacteria; order SP197; family SP197; genus CALGGB01. The sequence continues at coordinate 16,075 of JAQCLG010000042.1, forward strand.
TCGAGCTGCTGTTGGCGGTGGTGACGAGATCGGCGACATCGAGCCGGCCCGGCGGCCCGCCGTAGGGTTCGTAGGGCGCGCCGGCCAGGGGCTGGTGCAGGAAACGGCTCATGGCGGGGCTCCGGTTGCGGGTCTTGGCAGCCTGTCGGGCCAGGGCTGCCGGTACAAGCCCGGAGGCTGCATTGATGAGTTTTGATCAACAGAAACCGCACGATTGTTCGCTACCCGTGGCCGCCCATGCTCGTTAGTTTCGGGCACCCACGGGGAGACGCCATCATGCATCACGCCGTCCGCGATCTCGTCTGTTCCCTGCCCGAGCCGGGCTGGAACTATGGCTACAACCGCTCGCCCTTCTACGATCGCGCACTGGCGCAGGGAGCGACCTTCGTCGTCTACAACCGGCGCATGATGCCGGTCTCGCTGACGACCAGCGACCGCTTCGAGGGCTACTGGGCGCTGCGCCGGGGTGTCACGCGCCTCGACACCGGCGAATTGCCGACGGAAATCGCCGGGCCCGATGCCGAGCGCCTGCTCAACCGCATCTTCACGCGCGACGTCTCGAAGATGAAGCTGGGCCGCTCGACCTACGGCATCGCCTGCTGGGACGACGGCGGCCTGCTGGTCGACGGTGTCCTCATCCGCCTGAAACAGGATCGCTTCTGGTACGTCGAGGCCGACGGTGATTTCGTCGGCTGGACCCGCGCCCATGCCATGGGCATGGATGTCGAGATTTCCGATCCCCAGTCCTGGGTGCACCAGATCCAGGGTCCGAAATCCTTCGACGTGCTGGCCGATGCCTGCGACGGCGGCATGCCCGATCCCTTCCGCTACTTCGATGCCCGCGAGGTCACGATGGGCGGGCAGAAGGTGCTGATCACGCGCACCGGCTGGACCGCCGAACTGGGCTTCGAGGTCTACACCCGGCCCGACATGGACCACGCCGCGCTGTGGGACCACGTCAGTGCCGCGGGTGCGCGCCACGGCATGATGGACATCGGCCTCGACCCCATGGACATCCGCCGCATCGAGGGTGCGATCTTCAACAACGGCTCCGACATCGACGCGCCCATGACGCCCTACGCCGCGGGTCTCGGCGATTTCGTCGCCATGGACAAGGGCGATTTCTTCGGCCGCAAGGCGCTGGAAGGCGCCGACCCGCGCACCCGCATGTACGGCATTGCCTGCAAGGATGCCGAGCCCCTGATCGGCGGTCCCGTCGCGCGCGGAGGCAAGCAGATCGGCTGCATCACGGCCTCGGGCTGGTCGCCCTATCTGGAGCAGGGCGTCGCCTTCGTGCGCCTCGACAGCGCCGACCTGCTGGAACCCCGCGGCGTCGAGGTGATGGGCTTCGATCTCGCGATGCATGCAGCACAGATCGTCGACCTGCCCTTCTACGATCCCGAGAAGCGCATCCCGCGCGGCCTGGACAAGCCGCAGGTCTAGACCACGTCCTCGCGCGGCAGCGTCTCGTCGAGGTGGAGCCAGGGCAGCTTGGAGCCGACGTAGATGTGGCGCTCCCGCGCCGCCGCCCCGGGATGCCTGCCGCCGTCCAGCGTGCCCGGCATGAACCAGCGCGACTCGGGCGCGGAATCGACCTCGATGGTGATCTGGCAACCGCAGGTTCGGCAGAAGTAGCGATGCACCTCCTGCGAGCTGTCGAAACGCGAAAGGTTCGCTTCGCCCTGCGTGATGACGACGGCCGGCTTGGGCGCCACCGCATAGGTCGCGTAGGCGACCCCGTGCACCTTGCGGCACATCGAGCAGTGGCAGTGGTAGAGGTCGGTCGCCGGCGCGCGCACCTCGAAGCGCACGGTGCCGCACTGGCAGCCGCCGGTCAGGATCTCGAAATCGCTCATGACGATGCATCCTCTCCGAAACGGGTCAGGCGCGGCAGGTTGTCGCCGGGTTCGTACCAGCCGGTGCGCGATTCCCAGAAGATGTGGCGTTCGGTTCCCGCGCGTCCGCCGGGGTCGGCCCCGTCGTCGAGAACACCGGCGGAAAACCAGATTTCCTGCGGCCTGCGCTCCACCTCTTCCCAGACATGGCTGCCGCAGCTGCGGCAGAAATGGCGATGGGTGCCGGGCGAACTGTCGAAGGTCGCCATCTCGCCCTTGCCCGCCAGCAGGCGGAAGGCCTCGCGCGCGACCACGGCATAGCTCGGATAGAGCGCGCCCTGCAGCTTGCGGCAGATCGAGCAGTGGCAGTGGTAGACGTCATGGGCCGGCGCGGTGATCTCGAAGCGCACCTTGCCGCACAGACAGCCGCCCCGCAGCGGCGCGAAGCCTGTCCCGCTCATGTCCCGTCTCCGTAGCCGGCCGACTTGGGCAGGGCATCGGCGACGTCGTACCAGTGGACACGGTCGTCCCAGAAGATATGGCGCTCGCGCGCAGGGTCGTGGCCCGGGCTTTCGCCGGCATCGAGCGTGCCCAGAACGACGAAGGCGTTCTGGGCCCACTTGTCCACACGATTGAAGAGCTGGCAGCCGCAGGACGGGCAGAACAGGCGGTGGCTGCCCGGCGAACTCTCGAAATCGCCCAGGCTGTCGCCGCCGCGTTCGATCGCCAGGGCATCGGCGGGATAGGCCCCGAAGCTGGCAAACAGCGCCCCGTGGGCCTTGCGGCACATCGAGCAGTGGCAGTGCATCACCTCGGCCGGCGGCGCGCTCAGGGTGTAGCGCACCCCGCCGCACTGGCAGCCCCCGTGGATCGGCGAAAAGCCCATGGCATTCTCCTTTTCGTGCGCGATGCTACACAGGCCGGAGGTTCAGGCGAAGAGCGGCGGGCGCTGGATGCCGTGGCCGAGTTCGCGCTCCAGCGCCATGCCCAGCTCGACCAGGCGGCCGTCCTCGTAGAGACGGCCCCACAGGGCGGTGGCATGGGGCAGCAGGCGGCCCCGGCGGCCGTCCTGCCTGGGGCAGGGCGCGTAGCTCTCGTCCTCGCGCCAGGCCATGCCGGTCGGCACGGCAAGGGCGGGATGGCCGGTGCAGTTGGTGATCGTCAGCAGCGGGGTGCCGTCGACCGGGGCGAGCAGGGCATCGACGCCGTCCATCACCTGCGCCATCACGCCCATGACATGGCGGCGCAGGCGCTCGGTCTGGACCATGTCGACGGCCGAGACGAGATGGGCCTTGCGGAACTCGTTGGGCCAGGAAACGTCGCCCTGCAGCGGTAGGTCGTCGTCGCGGTTGTCGAGGGTGAGTTCCTCGAAGGCCGCGGCGGCCTCGACATTGAGGATGGTCTCGAGCGAATCGTAGGGCAGGTCGGGCAGGGCGATCTTCCTGGTGCGGCAGCCCGCGCGTTTCAGCGCCTTCAGCGCATCGCGGTCGGCCTGCGTGCCCACGGGGCTTTCGAGCCAGGCCGGGTCGTAGCCGATCACCATGCCCTCGACGCCGCGGCGGGCGTCGAAATCGAGCGGCACGTCGCGGCTGCCCGGATCGGCGGCGTCGAAACGGTCGATGGCCTGGAGCACCAGCATGCTGTCCTCGACACTCCGGGTCAGCGGCCCCAGCTTGTCGAGCGACCAGCACAGCGCCATCGCCCCGGTCCGCGGCACCCGCCCGAAGGTCGGGCGCAGGCCGACGGTACCGCAGCGGTCGGCCGGCGACAGGATCGAACCCAGGGTCTCCGAGCCGATGGCAAAACCGACGCAGCCAGCCGCCACCGCCGCACCCGATCCCGCACTCGACCCCGAGGAGCCTTCCTCCAGGTTCCAGGGATTGCGCGTCCTGCCCTTGTGCCAGAGTTCGCCCCAGGCCAGCGCGCCGAGGGACAGCTTGGCGACCAGCACCGCGCCGGCCTCCTCCAGCAGGGCGACGACACGGGCATCGCTCCCCGGCAAACGTCCGGCATAGGGCGCCGCCCCCCAGGTCGTGGCGATTCCCCTAGTGTCGAGCAGGTCCTTGGCGCCCCAGGGCACGCCGTGCAGCGGGCCGCGCCACTGGCCCCGCGCGATCTCGCGGTCGGCGCGGCGCGCCTGTCTCATGGCCAGGTCCCGGGTGAGCGTGACCACGGCTTCCAGCTTGCCGTCGTGTTCCTCGAGGCGGGACAGGTAGAGCTCGGTCAGGCGCACGCTGCTGATCCTGCGTGCCTTGAGCCAGGCCGAGAGGTCGGCCAGCGGGGCAAAGGCGATGTCGCTATCGCAGGCGGGAAGCCGCCGGCGTGTCGGCGCCGAGCGGCGGAATCTATCGGCCGCGGGAACCGGGGTGCCCGGCAGCAGCGGTTCGAAGACGCAGGCCGGGCCCAGGGCATTGTCGAGGACCACCTTGCGCCGGTTGCGTTCGCGCGCGACCTGCAGGCCGATGGTACGCAGCGCCAGCGCGCGCTCCTTCCTGGTGTAGCGCACGCTGGCCAGCTTCTCCGCGTCGGCCATGGCCTCGGCGGTGATCTTCGGGGTCCTGATGCCTTTGGCCATGCCGTCCTCCCTTGCGTGCGCGATCATCGCGCGGTGCCTGCCTGCGATCAAACCGCGCGGACGCGCACCTTCCGCTCGCGATGCAGGATGTAGAGGCCGCAGGCGATGATCACGGCGACGCCGCCCAGCACGTCCCAGCGCGGCACGTCGCCCCAGATCAGCAGGCCCAGCAGGGTCGCCCACAGGATCGAGCTGTATTCGAAAGGCGCCACCGTGGAGGCCGGGGCGATGCGGAAGGCCTGGATCATACAGAAGTTCGCCAGGCCGGTCAGCGCGCCGACCAGCATGAACAGCGCCAGGTCGCCCGGCGCTGGCCAGGCCCAGGCGATGGGAATGCCCAGCGCCATGGTCGCCAGGGTCGCGGTACTGGTGTGCAGGTTCAGCGTCGGCCCCTCGACCACCGCACCCAGGCGCCGCGTCACGATCATCATGAAGGCATAGAGCATGGTGCCGCCCAGCAGCAGCGCCGCGCCCAGCGGCGGCACGGCGCCGTCCGGTCGCACGATGACCAGGGTGGCGGCAAAGCCGATCAGCACCGCGATCCAGCGCTGCCGGTCGAGCCGTTCCTTGAGCAGCCAGGCCGAGAGCACCAGGATCATCAGCGGCCCGGTCAGGCCCACCGCGACGGCGTCGGCCAGCGGCATCAGGGGCAGGGCAAAGACATAGCTGCCGTAGGCGATGGCGCCGCCGACCCCGCGCAGCCAGCACAGCACCAGCAGGCGCGGCGGCAGCTTCTGCAGGCCGCCGCGGGTGGCGACCAGCAGCACGGCGGGGACCAGGGCAAAGACGTTGCGCCACAGCAGGACGACCAGCACCGGGTAGCTTGCCGCCAGCCACTTGCTCGCTGCGTCGTGGCCGGTCCACATGCCGGTCGCGACCAGCATGAACAGCACGCCGGTCAGCGGTCCGGCCTGGCGCAGGGTGCTGCTCATCGCGGCACCGCCGCCGCGGGATCAGGCGGCATCGCGGCCATGGCGGCCCCGCAGCCGTTCGCGGTGCACGATGTAGAGGCCGCTGGCGATGATGACGGCAACGCCGATGACGACGTCCCGGCTGGGCCATTCGTTCCAGATCAGCAGGCCGAGCAGCGCACCCCAGATCATGCCCGAATACTCGAAGGGGGCGACCACGGCCGGCGAGGCGATGCGGAAGGCCGCGGTCATGGCGAACTGGGCCAGCCCCGCCATGAAACCCAGCACCGCGAAGATCGCCAGGTCCTGCCAGGTCGGCGTTTCCCAGTAGAACAGCACGCCCAGGCCCGAGAGGGTGCAGAAGGCAAGGGCGGTGTAGAAGCTCAGCGTCGCGGTCGAGACGACCCGGCCCAGGGTGCGCGTCATCATCATGCTGGCGGTATAGAACAGGTTGCTGGCGATCAGCAGGCCCGCGGCCTCGATCGGGATCTGGCCGCCTGGCCGCACGATGAAGAGCACGGCGGCGAACCCCACCAGCACCGCGCCCCAGCGATGGATGCCGACATGTTCGCGCAGCACGATGGCGGCCGCCGCGGTGATGAAGATGGGTGCCGACATGCCTACGGCAATGGCGTCGGCCAGCGGCATCATGGGCAGGGCAAAGACGAAGCTGGAAAAGGCGCAGAACCCCAGGGAGCCGCGCAGCACGCACAGGCCCCGCAGGCGCGGCGGCAAGGGCTGGATGCCGCCGTAGCGGCGGGCCAGCAGCAGCACCGGCACCAGGCCGAACTGGCTGCGCCAGAACAGGATGACGAACACCGGATAGATCTCTGCGTACCACTTGGCCGCGGCATCGTGCATCGCCCAGATGCCCACGGCCCCGACCATGAGCAGGATCGCCTGGAGCGGCGCGTCGGCCCTGGTCTCAGGCTTCGTCACGCCGGCCCTGTTTCTCCAGGTGGGCGCAGCGCACGGCACGGGCCCGGCGCAGCAGGTCGTGCATCGGGCCGAGCCGGTGGCCGATGGCGTCGAGCGCGGCCACGGTCTTTTCCAGGTATTCGATGCAGGCGCCCATCGGCCCCTCGGCGCAGGCCAGGTGGTGCACCAGGATCTCCTCGGTCAGACGCCCGGCATACCGTTCGTAGGCCGGGTTGATGACGAAGGTGATGGCATCGACCTCGCGCCCGCCTGCGCTCCCGCCCAGCTCGGCGCGGACCCAGGTCGGGATGTAGGCGCCGGCCAGCATCTCTCGGCGCCAGATGATGGCGGTTTCCTCGTCGGCCTTGTCGGCGGCGATGCGCAGGGCCAGGCCCCGGCAGGAGCCGCCCCGCTCCAGGCCCAGCATGACGCCCGGCAGTTCCAGGGTGCCCCGGCCCAGCGGCGTCCACAGGTTGAAGCGGCGGTGCCAGCCGCGCACCAGGGCCGGGATCGCCTCCTCGACATGGCAGGCCGGGTTCCACATCAGGGAGCCGAAGCCGAAGACGAAGATGTCCTGGCCTTCCGGGTGACGCTCCAGCGTCGCGCGGCGGTTGGCCTCGCGCTGCTCGTCGCTCCACAGGGCGATCAGGCCCGCGTCCTGGGCCGATTGCAGGTGGGGCGAAAGCTGGCCGCTGGCCAGCAGGTCGCGGCTGATGACGAACTTCGTGTCGTTCATGTGCTGCGTGCGATCGCCTTCTCGGGGTCCCAGAACGGCAGGCCGACGACCGTGGCGTTGCGCCTGCCGTGGTCGGTCTCGACCGAAAGGCGGGTGCCTTCGGCATCGTGGGGCAGGTCGACGAAGGCCATCGCCATGTTGATCTCCAGGCGGGGCGAGTGGACCGCGCTGGTGACATGGCCGACCGTCTGCGAACCCGCGCTGACCGGCCAGAAATCCTCGTTGGAGCCGGTCATGGCAGCACCGTCGAGGCTGAGGCCGACCAGGCGCCGGCGGACGCCCTCCCGGGCGATCCGGGCGAGTGCCGCCTTGCCGACGAAATCGAAGCCGCCGTCGAGCTTGACCAGGCGGCCCAGTCCCAGCTCGTAGGGATTGTTCTCCAGGGTGCAGTCGGTGCCCCAGGAGATCATGCCGCCTTCCATGCGGCGGATCTGGTTGGGCGCGGCCGGGCCGATGTTGTAGGGCTTGCCGGCCTGCGCGACCCTGTCCCACAGTTCGCTGCCGCGGCTGCCGTCGCGCAGGAAGATCTCGTAGCCGCGTTCGCTCGACCAGCCGGTGCGCGAGACGACCACCGGGATGCCGTCGAGTTCGGCCTCGCGAAAGCGGAAGTAGCGCAGTTCGCTCGCCCAGTCGCCGAACAGGTCGGCCATGACGTCGACCGCCTTGGGGCCCTGGACCTGCATCGGGCTGACATCGGGCTCGCGGATCGCGACGTCGAAGCCGCCGGCCGCGGCGACGCCCTTGGCAAACAGCAGCACGTCGGAATCGGCCAGCGAGAGCCAGAACTTCGTTTCCGAGAGCTTCAGCAGCACGGGATCGTTCATCACGCCGCCGTTCTCGTCGGTGATCAGCACGTAGCGGCACTGGCCCGCCTCGAGATTGCCGAGGTCGCGCGGCGTCAGCATCTGGGTCAGGCGGGCGGCGTCCGGCCCCTCGATCTCGACCTGGCGTTCGGCCGCCACGTCCCACATCGTGACGTGTTCGACCAGGCGCCAGTATTCCGCGAGCGGTCCCTCGAACCACAGCGGCATGGCCATGTGGTTGTAGACCGTGAAGGCCTTGGCGCCGTGGCGCAGGGTCGCCTCGTAGAAGGGCGACTTGCGCACGCGCGGGGCAAAGGCGATCTGGTGCAACGGCATGAGGCAGGCTTCCGGCTGTGGATGGAGGATCAGAGGACGACGGGATCGAGCGGGTGGATCGGCCGGCGCACCCTGGTGAAGTGCAGGCGGGAGAGGTCGGGCGAGGCCAGCGCCCCGGAATCGCAGACGATCACGGTATCGGCCATGGGTTCGTAGGCCGCCCGGAAGTGCTGCATGGACTTCAGCGCCACGGTGCGTTTTTTCCTGGGATCGATGCCGTTGGCCAGGAACTGCTGCAGGTCGGTGATCTGGATGATTCGGCTGACGATCAGGATGTCGATGCCGCCGCAGCGCAGCACGGCGCTCGGCCCGAAGCTCTTCTTCATGCCCGCCCACATCGGCCCGTCGCACACGAAATTGCCGTCGGTCGTGGCGATGATCTCGCCGGTGACCAGCAGCGGACCGCCGCCGAAGCGCGGATCGGTCTGCCCGCCGATGGTGAAGGTGCCCCTGCCGCCGACGCCCGCGTCGTGCATGTCGGCGGCCGCCTCGGGATCGAGCAGCGGCCCGAAGCAGGCGTCCCGCACCCCGGCCTCCAGCATCGCCCCCAGCAGGTTGGTGGCATCGCCATAGGCGCCGGCACCGGGGTTGTCGGCATAGTCGGCGATCACCAGGGGCCTGCCATTCCAGTTGTGGCTGCGCGCGATCTCGGCGGCGGCGCCGACCGTCAGGTAGGTGTTGGTGACCTTGCCGCGGGACGCCCAGATGTCGTCCATCAGGCTTTCGGCGATCGCCTGGAAGCGGTCGTGTGCGCCGTCGCCCGTGACGATGACGCTGGGGCCGATGTCCTGGACGTCGGCATGTTCGAAGCCGGCGTTGATCGAGATGTCGAGCACGCCGGGATCGCCCGCCATGATCGCGTCCGACTTGGCGAGCAGCGAGATCATCGGTTCGGTGTCGGTGCGCCCGCCGTCGGCGCCGTGCAGCATCGGCCGGCGCGCGAAATGCAGCTTCGGGCACACCGCGCCCGCCATCGCCTGCTGCAGCAGGTCGCCGGCACGCCGCGCGCGCAGGCGCATGTCGATGTGGGGATAGGTGCGGTAGCTGCACACGATGTCGCAGAGGCCGGCGAAGTCCGGGCCGACGTTGGCGTGCAGGTCGAAGGTCGTGCAGATCGGCACGTCCGGCCCGGCGATGGCGCGGATGCGGCGCAGCAGTTCGGTCTCGCCGTCCTCGAAGCTCTGCGTCGACATCGCGCCGTGCAGGGCAAGCGCGATGCCGTCGAAGGGACCGCCCTGGCGCAGGCCGTCGAGGATCAGGCCGCCTAGCTCCTCGAAGGCCTCGTCGGTGACCAGGCCGGAGGGCGTGGCGAAACACGCAACGGTGTGGGTCAGCTCCCAGCCGTGGGCTTCTGCGGCCTCCATGTAACCTGCGGTCTCGCAGTTGGTGCCGCTGAGATGCTCGACGATCGCCTCGCCGCCGCGGTAGCAGAACAGGCGTTCGAAGGCCGCCACATCGGTGGGTTTCACCGCGAACGTGTTGGTCTCGTGCATGAACTGGCCGGTCAGCACCCGGAAGGTCATCGCTGGCTCCTTGAGGCAGGCCCCGACCGTGCCACGGAACCGGCGATGGCGCCAGTTGACGGGCCCTCACCCTCCCGTCCCTTCGGGCCGGGTCCCTC
>JAQCLG010000217.1 GCA_027592745.1 Pseudomonadota bacterium
CGTGTGACCTCCAGTTCGAGGACGCCGCGCTCGGAGAGGGCGCCGGCCAGCGCGCGGGCTGCCGGCAGCAAGCCGGCGTCGAGCACGGGGCAGGTGCCGGGCACGACGAGGTCGTGGCTGCGCGCGGCCCGGAAGGCAGGCGCCAGACCCGTGCGGGCGGGAGCCAGGGCGAACCGCGCCCGGCGGCGTGCCCCTGGCGGCGCGCTTTCCAGCGGCAGCAGCGGCGGATCGGCAAAGCCGCGCCGGCGCAGGGTTTCGAGCAACTGGTCGTGTTTCCAGGCGACATAGGCCGCAGGCTCCAGATGCTGCACGGCGCAGCCGCCGCAGACGCCGAAATGGACGCAGGGCGGGGCGAAACGCTGCGGTGCTGCTTCGAGAACCTCGACGAGAGCGGCCTCGCGGCCTTCCCCGCGGGGCTTGCCGGGGCGCACCAGCACGCGTTCGCCGGGCAGGGCACCGGCAACGAACAGGGGCTGGCCCTCCCACTGGGCGATGCCGTCGCCGCGCGCTCCCAGCGCGCCGACATCGACCGCGACGGTTGCCTGCTTGCGGCTCATGGGCGTCCTTCCCCGGCAAGGCGGCCCAGATGGACCAGGCAGGCCCTTGCGGCGGGCCGTCCGCGGCCGCGCCGGGTCAGGCGGGCATAGAGCGGGTGCGGGCTGATGGCCCAGCGTTCGGTGGCGACCACGAGGTTGCCGTTGGCAAGGTAGCGGTCGATCAGACCGCGCCAGCCCAGGGCCAGGCCGCGCCCGGCCGCGGCAGCCTCAAGCAGATAGACATAGTTGTCGAACCCCAGCCGTGCCTGTGGTGCCCCGGGCACGCCGCACTGGGCGAACCAGTCCTGCCAGGTCATCCAGCCGCGGCTGCGCCGCGTCATATCGAGCAGGGTGAGATCGGACCAGCCAGTGACCGGCCCGTCGAGCATGGCGCGATGGCGTTCCGCCCAGGCCGGGGCGCAGACCGGGGCAACCGCTTCGGGCAGCGCCACAACGCGGTCCTCGGCCGGGCCTTCGCCAGCCTCATAGGCCAGAACCAGATCGATCCCCGCGTCGGGCACGGCATCGATCAAGTCGTAATCGGCGGTCATGACATGGATACCGGTCTGGGCGCCCAGAGCCTCCTGTAGGGCCTCGAAGCGGGGCATCAGGTAAAGGTGGGAGATCTCGTCGGTGCAGGCCAGGGTCAGATGGTCGTCGGCCCCGCCGCCGGCGATCGCCATGGCGGCTGACTGGATGCCCTCCAGCCCGGTGATTACGGCACGATGGAACTGCTCGCCCTCGCCGGTCAGGCGCAGACGCTTCTCGCCGCGGTCGAAGAGGCGACAGCCCAGACGCGATTCCAGGGTCGCTATATGGCGGCTGATCGCCGACTGGGATGTGGCAAGTTCGTCAGCCGCCCGGCTGAAGTTGCAGAACCGCGCCGCGCTCTCGAAGGCGAGAAGCGCGCTGGTCGAGGGAATCCAGCGACGACGTATCATATCAATTCGGATATAGACTGTTTTTGCAGAAGGCAATCAACTTCGCGCGGATTCTCGGCTAGAGTCACTTTGCGTTGCGAGATGAAGGAGTTTGTCATGGTCCGTCTGGTCAGCTTCGAAGCCGCCGTCGAGGAACGCGTGCGTTTCATCGAGGAAACGCCCCGGGGCAAAATAGTCGAGCGGACGCTGGCGCGCCTGGACGCAGGGGAAAACCCGCGCGACCTGATCACGGCGGCGGCCCTTGCTGTCTCGCGCTCCTGCGAATTGCCGGCCGACCATCATGGCGGCCCGATCCATCCGGTCGCGGGCATCCATGCGGTGATGGGCATGACGGCGCGCCTGACGGGCGAACCCGGCCGTTTCCCGGTGCTGCAATGCGTGGCGCTGGCCAACAAGCACACCAACCTGCCCTCGATGGGCCCGGCGGCCATGGTCGCCTTCGACGACCTGAAGATGAACACCGACGCCGACAAGGTGCTCGAGCGCCTGGGCAAGGCGCTCACCGACCACGAGCCGCGCCTGGCCGAGCGGGCCGTCACGGTCGCCTGCGCCAAGGCAAGCCCGGGGCAGATCCTCGACACGCTGCTGCCCGAGGCGATCAAGCGCAATTCGCTCGACGACCACTATTTCCTCTACTGCATCTATGCCTGCCGCGCGCTCGACGCGATCGGCTGGCAGTACGGGCCGATCCTGCTGCGCCCGGCGGTGCGTTACCTGTCGCGTCACCACTCCTTCGACGCCTATGGCGAGTTCAGCCGCGAGACGGTCGAGGAAGGCATCGTCTACTACGACCGCTACCACGAGCTCGAGGCGCTGGTGGCGACCTACGGCCTGACCGCCGACCGCGTGCCGCAGAAGACCGGGCCGCACGAGGATGCCGCGATCGTCGCGCTGGCCGAGGAGATCGGGCAGGCCCGGGTGATCGCCGACCTGCCCGAGACGATCGCGCGCCACATGGGCCAGGGCCTGTCTCTGGAAGGCACCATCGAGGCGATCTCGATCGGCGGCGGCCGTATCTTCCTGCGTTCGCATTCCAACAATCCCTTCGATGTCCACATCCACACCGGTGCCGCGGCGCGGCGTTACCTGATCGGTTTCCCGGAGGTTTCCTTCACCAACAAGCTGATGAGCCTGCTGGGCTGGCCGTGGACCTACGAGGTGCGCTACCTCGACGAGACGCTCTCCTGGGAGTGGCAGGAGGGCCATGGCGCGCTGGAGAAGGCCTCCGCGCCTGCCCTGTTGGAAGCCATCGAGACCTGCGTCCTGGGGATCGAGGGTTTTGACGTCACCGACCTGCCCGTGGCGATCAACGAGCTGGTCGCCAAGGACGGCGTGCGCGAGGCGGTGCGTCTGGCCGAATCCTATGTGCGTGCCGGCCACGACACCGAGGCGCTGTTTGCCCTGACGGCCCGCCTAGTCTGCCGCGAGGACGCCAGCGAGATGCACGCCTACAAGCTGCAGCAGGCCGCCTATGATGAATACCGGGCCTGCCGGGCGCCGCACAACTGGGTCCATGCGGTCGCTGCCGTGAAGCAGGCTGCGGTCGCGGCCCCCACCGGGCCGCACCGCGTCTGGCCCGAGATCGCCCAGCGCCTGGCCGCCTAGTTCCCCTGCCTCCAGGGCACGGCCGGACGGCGGCTGGCAATCGCCGGCCGCCCCGCCCATATCAGCGACAACCCCGCCGCCGAACCCGCGTCCAAACCGCATGGCACGCCGCCGCGCCTTGTGCTAGGGACGCCACGGTCCAAGGAGCATGCGATGACGAAGCTGACGGTCAAGGTCAACAAGATCACCCAGGAAGCCGAAGATATCCGCTCGTTCGAGCTGGTCGATCCGGCGGGCAAGCTGCTGCCGATGTTCACGGCAGGCGGCCATATCGACATCGAACTGCCCAATGGCCTGCCCCGGCAGTACTCGATCTCCAACGATCCGCGCGACGTCGACCGCTACGTCATCGCCGTGCTGCGCGAGGTGGCCGGGCGCGGCGGCTCGGCCTATCTCCACGACAGCGTCAAGGAAGGCGACCTGCTGACCATCGGCACGCCGCGCAACAACTTCCCGCTGCACGAGGGCGCGAAACACCACATCCTGCTGGCCGGCGGCATCGGCATGACGCCGATGCTGGCCATGGCGCGGGAACTGGCGACACGCGGCGAGAGCTTCGAGATGCACTACTGCACGCGCACGCCCGAAAAGACCGCCTTCATGAAGGAGATCCAGGACTCGGCCTTCGCCGACAAGGTGAAGTTCCACCACGACAACGGCAATCCGGCCCAGGGCCTCGACATCGCCGCCCTGCTCAAGGACGTGCGCGAGGCCACCCACGTCTACTACTGCGGTCCCACCGGCTTCATGCATGCCTGCGAGCAGGCCAGCGCGCACTGGCCGCGCGGCACGGTGCATTGCGAGTACTTCTCGGTCGATGCCAGCGTGACGCACGGCGCCGACGAGGCCTTCCAGATCAAGATCGCCTCGACCGGCCAGGTCTTCGACGTGCCCGCCGACAAGTCCATCGTCGACGTGCTGCGGTCCAACGGCTTCGACGTCGAGACGATGTGCGAGGAAGGCATCTGCGGCACCTGCGCCACGGTGATGCTCGAGGGCGAGGCCGACCACCGCGACTTCGTGCTCGACGACGAGGAAAAGGCGCGCGGCGAGTTCATCATGGTCTGCTGCAGCCGGGCCAAGTCGCCCATGCTGACGCTGGACCTATAGGCTTCCGCAACCCTTCATCGGATTCCCCTCTCCCTTTGTGGGAGAGGGTCGGGGTGAGAGGTTTTACGCGCGGTAGCGCGGACAAGAACCGATACGCTTGCTTCGCCGTTGCTGCCCCCTCACCCAGCTTCGCCTAGAGCAAATCATCCTTCTGCGGAATCGCTTCGCGATTGCGCAGAAGGAT
>JAQCLG010000218.1 GCA_027592745.1 Pseudomonadota bacterium
CTGGACCTGGCGCCCTATCGGCCGGAGCGGTTCTGAAAGAGCGCCCCGCTCCCCTTGTGGGAGAGGGTCAGGGTAAGGGGTCTTGCGCGCGGTAGCGCGGACATGAATCCCTGCGCCTGGTTCGGCGTCGCTCACCCCTCACCCAGCTTCGCCTATGCGCGGCCTGCGGCCACGCCAAGGCTGCGCAACCCTCTCCCACAAGGGGAGAGGGGGATGATCACGTCGAGCGCTGGTAGGCGAGGCTGACGGCCTGGGCGGTCTTGAGGATGGCGGAGGCGTAGTCGCGCTCGGCGCGGGCGGGCGAGAAATCCTCGACGTCGAGCGTGATGGCGATCGCCGCGATGGGCTGGCCGGCGTAGTCGAAGACCGGGGCACCCAGGCAGACGGCGCGGGGGTGGCAGGCGCGGTCGGTGATGGCGTAGCCGGTCTCGCGGGTGCGGGCGAGCATCTGCAGGATCGCCTCGGTATCGGTCACCGTGTGCTCGGTCATGGGCCGCCGCGGCGCGCTCTCGAGCAGGGCGAAGGCGGCGCGCTGGGGCATGTGGGCGAGGATCGCCAGGCCGGTGGGCGAACAGAAGGCAGGCTCGCGCACGCCGACCGAGGGGCCCTTCACCAGCGACAGCTTCTGGGCCGCGCCGGTCATCGAGAGCAGGACGACACATTCAGTCTCGTTGAGGACGCAGAGCTCGAACTGGTGGCCGCTTTCCTGGGCGACGTTCTGGAGCACCGGATAGGCGCAGGCGACCAGGGGATCGTTGCCCAGATAGGCAACCGACCAGGCCAGCACCTTGGCCGAGAGACGGTAGCGGCGCGAGCGGGTGTCCTGCTGCAGGTAACCGGCGCTGACCAGGGTGCTGAGCAGGCGCCGCGCGCCGCTGATCTCCAGCCCGGTGAAACGGACGATCTCGGTGAGCGAGAGTTCGCGGTGACCGGCGTCGAAGGCCTCCATCACCTGGAGACCCTTCAGCAGGGTCCGCGCCAGGGTGGCGCCGCCCCCCTCGCTGCTGCTGCGCAATGCTTCCAACGTGTCGCTCAAAAAACCTCCCGGCAACCGGCGCCGCTTTTGGGCAATCGGCCGGGCGCTGTCCAGCCCGGAGAAACGACTGTCGATATTTGACAACTATAGTGACTATGTGTTGCCGAGGCCAGCGGGCGGTTGTAGCGTTCCCGCCGGACCATGTGCCGACCGGGCGCAGGGTTCCCGATCCGCAACCGGCGCCAAGTCCGGGATCGACGCCCAGGGAGCTTGCCCGTCATGCGTTTGTCCACGCGCGATCGCGCGGAAGTCTTTCTCTCCGGCAACCGACCCTGGAGCCGGGCGCTCCTGATCGACATCGGCTCCACCTTCACCAAGATCATGGTGATCGACGCGGCCGGGGCCGTGCTGGGACGGGCCGAATCCTCGACCACCATCGACCACGACGTCGTGGACGGCGTCACCGCCGCCATCGCCAACCTGCCCGAACCGCTGCAGGGGCCGTGGGACTGGGCGCTGGCCTCCTCCAGCGCGGCCGGCGGCCTGCGCATGGCCTCGGTCGGGCTGACCGAAACCCTTTCGGGCCGCGCCGGATCACTGGCCGCCTTCGGCGCCGGCGGCAAGGTGGTGGCGACGGCCCACGGCTTTCTCGACGACGAGGCCATCGCCCGCATCGACGGCGAGAAACCCCACCTGGTGCTGCTGGCCGGCGGCCTGGACGGCGGCAACAGCGCCGCGCTGATCCACAACGCCAAACAGCTGGCGCGGCTGAAGACGCCGCACGGCTACATCGTGGCGGGCAACGCCGCGGCGGCCGAGGAGGCCGCCGACCGGCTGCGCGACGGGGCGCGCGACGTGCGTATCGTCGACAACGTCTTTCCCCGCGCCGGCGAGATCGCGATCATGGCGACGCGCGACACGGTGCGCGACCTATTCCTGCGCCACATCACGCGGGCCAAAGGCCTGGAAGGCATGATGGCGACCTTCCAGACCGAATGCGAACCCACGCCCCTGGCGGTGAGCCGGGCGCTGGCGCACCTGCCCGGCAGCGGCGGCCCGGTGGTCTTCGTCGACCTGGGCGGGGCGACGACCGACGTGCATTCCCTGGGTGGCGTGCGGCCCGACCAGCGCGCCGTGGAGATTCCCGAGCCGGAGATCATGCGCACGGTGGAGGGCGACCTCGGCATGCGCTGGGGCGCGCCGGGCACCGTCGCCTCGATGACCGGCGCCTCGCGCGCGCTCGTCGAATCCAGCCTGTCCTGCAATCTGGAAGAGGAAGCCGGGCGCCGCCGCGACGATCCGGCCTTCCTGCCCGGGAACGACCACGACCGCGCCGTCGACCGGGCGCTGGCGCAGGCCGCCGTCGCCATCGCCATCGAACGCCATGCCGGCAAGGTGGTGGTGCGCCACCGCCCCTGGGGCGACCGCTACCAGGTGACCGGCAAGGACCTGCGCCCGACCCGCATCGTGGTGGGCATCGGCGGCGCCCTGCGCCACGGCGCCGAGCCGGCCGGGCTGATCGCCGACGCGATCGCCGGGATCGACGGCGCCCAGGTGCCGCGCAACCCGGCCATCGCCATCGACCAGTCCTATGCACTCTACGCCACCGGGCTGATCGCCCGCCACGCAGCGGGCCTGGCGCGCGCGCTGGCGGCCGGCACGCTGCAGCTCGATGTCAGTCCCCACACCAGCACGGAGGTTCAGGCGTCATGACCAATCTCGCTTCCTACCTGCCCCAGGATTGCCCCGACGGCCGCGCCCTGCTCGAGGAGGGCCGCACGATCGCCAGGGACGTGAAGATGGGCGTGAGCCTGCTGTGCGAGCAGCACGGCGTCACCTCCGAGGTGCAGTACAAGAGGAAGATGGTCGAGGAGGGTCGCCTGATGACCTCCCTCAACATCGGCATGCAGACCTGGGCCGAGACCGCCCGCGCCCTGGAATACATCGCCGAGGAATCGGCCAAGCGCGGCTTCCGCGTCGACCGCTACCAGATGCAGATGGACCGCCGCATGGGCCTGCCGCCGGAGATGTGGGAGCGCGCGGCCAAGGAGACCGGCCCGATGCTGCTGACCAAGCAGGACTGGTGGGAGACCGCCCATTGCGCGCCGATCCAGCCGCAGCTGGGCGACATGATGATCGGCTCGCCGATGTCGGTCTCCAACGCGCGCAACGCCCTGGAGGCCGGCGTCACCTACATCGGCAACATGTCGCAGTTCGCCTGGAAGTATCCGGGCTGGCCGGGCGACGACGTCGAGCAGATGGCCGAGATGGTCAAGGCCATGGGCCTGATGGCGGCCAAGCGCGACGACGACGCGATGATGCAGTCCTACCTGGAGGACGGCTTCTGCGCGACCTTCAAGGACTACTGCTCCTACATCGGCTGGGCGATGTTCGAGCGTTACCTGATCAACGAGGTCATGGGTTCGCGCCTGTCGATCGCCTACGGCGGCCTGACCCACAACCCGGTCAGCAAGACCGCCGTGATCCTGGCGCTGGAGAAGATCAAGCCCGAGGGCACCTTCAATTCCTTCTACCACTGCAACACGACGGCCTATTCGGCCCAGGTCGACGAGAACTATGCCGTGCTCTCGATCGACGACCTCTACCTGATGCTGGCCCAGCTGCGCACGAAATCGGGGGCGGCGACGCTTTCGATTCCGGTGACCGAGGCGCTGCGCATTCCCACCACCGAGGAGATCGTGCAGGTCCAGACCGTGGCCCATCGCATCGCGCGCGATGCGCCGCGCCTGATGGAAAGTTTCCACTGGGACCACATCGAGGCGATCAGCGACCGCATGATCGAAGGCGGCAGACGCTTCTACGAGAACATCATGCAGGGGCTGGAGGAGCTGGGCGTCGACATGGGCGATCCCATGCAGCTTCTGCTGACGATCCGGCGCATGGGCGCCCAGGCGATCGAGAACCAGTGGGGCGTGGGCGAACTGCCGACCAGCGATGCCGAGATCTACGAACCGGAGATCCCGACCGACACCTTCCTCGACTTCGTCGAGCGGCGCAGCCGGGTGAAGACGATCTTCGGGGCGAACGGCAAGAAGCCCAAGGACGCGATCCAGCTCGTGGTCGGCAGCACCGACATCCACGAATACGCCATGTTCCTGATCATCGAGGGCCTGCAGCAGGTCGGCATCCAGCCGATCGTGGCCGGCACCAGCGTCGATCCCGACGAGTTCGCCGACCTGGCGCTGGAGGCCGGGGCCAGCGCCATCCTGATCTCGACCCACAACGGCATGGCGCTGACCTATGCCCAGCAGCTGCAGAAGGAATGCGCCGACCGCGGCCTGGACCTCAAGATCGCCATGGGCGGCACGCTGAACCAGGACGTCGAGGGGCTCAACGCACCGATCGACGTCAAGGACCAGCTGCGCGAGA
>JAQCLG010000043.1 GCA_027592745.1 Pseudomonadota bacterium
GGGCGAGAGCTTCCAAAGCCAGTGGGCGCGTCGGTCGTGAGCGCGCGCGAGACCATCCTCGGCCGCGTGCGTGCCAGCCGCACCCGGCCCGACGCGGCAGCAGCCCAACGTGCGGTCGCCGAGCGCCTGGCCGGCCACGCCCGCCATCTCCAGCCCGCGCGCATCGCGCTCGATCACGCCGGACTGATCGCGCTCTTTGTCGAAAAGGCCACCGGGGTCGACGCCACGCTGGAGACGATCGACAACCAGGCCGACGTACCCGCAGCCGTCGCGCGTTACCTGCGCGGGCGCAACCTGCCCGCCGAGGCGGCCATCGCAGCCCACCCCGACCTCGACCGCCTGGACTGGCAGGCAAGCACCATGACGGTGCAGCGCCGTGCGCCCGAGGGCGCCGACCGGGTCGGCATCAACCGTCCGCTCTGCGCCGTCGCCGAAACCGGCACCCTGGTCTTTGCCAGCGGCCCGCAGAGCCCGGCGACGATGAACTTCCTGCCCGAGACGCACATCGTGGTGCTGCGCGCCTGCGAGATCGTCGGCGGCTACGAGGATGCCTGGGACCGCCTGCGCGCCGCCGGGCGCGGACACGGCCCGGCCCTGCCCCGGACCCTCAATCTCGTCACCGGCACCAGCCGCACCGGCGACATCGAGCAGATCCTCCAGCTCGGCGTCCACGGCCCGAAGTTCATGCACATCCTGGTCGTGAAGGACTAGGGTGGCGCGACGCAAGGACAGGGGCCTTTCGAAGGAGGACCTGCGCATCTGGCGGGCGGTGGCCCAGTCGGTCGCGCCGCTCCCGGGCAAGGTGGTGCCGCCCGATCCCGACCCCGACGTCCCCGCGGCTGCCCCGGTCGAGGGCAAGGCAGCGGCGAGGCCGCAGCCGCCCGCCGTCGCCGTTCCCGCCAGACCGCGCCCGGCGAGTCTCCACGAACTCGACGCGACCACGGCACACGGCATCGACCACCGCATGGCCCAGCGCTTCCGCCGCGGCCAGCTGCCCATCGACGGCCATCTCGACCTCCACGGCATGACGCGCGAGCGCGCCCACGAAGCGCTCAACCGGTTCCTGGCCAGCGCCCAGGCGCGCGGCGACCGCTGCATCGTGGTGGTCACCGGCAAGGGCCAGAGAGGGCCGCTGGAACCCCATACCGGCGTGCTCAAGGCGACCCTGCCGCGCTGGCTCAACGATGCCCCCAACCGCGCCCGCGTCCTCGCCTTCGCTCCGGCCCGGCCCCAGCACGGCGGCGCCGGCGCCTTCTACGTGCTGCTCAAGCGCACGCGTTGAGGGCGGCGCCATGGACATGCTCGCCATCGTCGTTCCGGTCTTTGCCGTCATCGCCACCGGCCTGATCGCCGTGCGCACCGGCCTGGTGCCGGCCTCGATCGCCTCGGGCCTGGTCACCTTTTCCTATTTCGTCTGCGTGCCCTCGCTGATGTTCTCGATCGTCGCGCGTTACCCGCTCGACGGGCTGCTGGCATGGGACTTCTGGCTGCTCTTCGGCGCCGGCTCGCTTCTGGCCCTGTTCGTCCTGCGCTACGCCGGCGGCCGCCTGCTCGGGCCCGACGGGCGCACCCGGACTGTCAGCGCCCTGGCCGCGGTCATGGCCAACACCGGCTTTGTCGCCCTGCCCGTGCTCTACGCCATCTTCGGCGAGGCCGGCGTGCCATCGGCCGCCATCGCCAACATTGTCATCGCCGCCGTGCTGATCCCGGCCGGCGTTGTGCTGCTGGAGGCGACCGGCGGCATCGGCGGCGGGGTCCGCGCCACCCCCCGGCGCATGGCGCTCCAGGTGCTGAAAAACCCCATGGTGTGGCCGGCGCTGCTGGGTTTTGCCTTCGCCGCCTTCCGGCTGCCAGTGCCCCAGATGATCGAGGACTACCTCGACCTGCTGGGCCAAGGACTCACCCCCTGCGCGCTCTTTGCCATCGGCGCCTCGGTCAACCTCGCGACCCTGCGCCACGAGGGCAGCCGAATCCTCGTCGTCTCGATCGTCAAGCTCGTCGCCCTGCCCGCACTGGTGCTGGGCTGCGGCATGGCGCTGGGCCTCGATCCCTTCCTCACGGCCTGTGCCGTCATCGCCTCGGCCTCGCCGACGGCCAACACCGCCCATGTCCTGGCGGTGCAGTACCGCGCCCAGGAACAGGCGGTGGCCGCGACCATCTCGGCGACCACCGCTGCCAGCGTGCTCACCCTGCCCGCCTGGCTCTTCCTGCTGGGTCTGCTGGAACCCGGCCTGTTCGGCGGGTGAGCGTTTTTTTTCATAAGCGGAGGAACGACCGGCGCCTCGCCACCCTCCATCGTCATCCCCAACAAGGCGCAATGCGGCGCTTGGCCGGGATGACATGGGTGGGGGCCTTGCGCACCGCCCCGCGCTCAGCCCTCGCCGGGCTGGGGGCCGTCGTAGCCTTCGATGATGACGATCTCGCCCTGGCTGTGGGGCAGCCGGTGGGCGAGCGCCTCCTGATACTCGGCCGAGCGGTGGCAGGCCAGGGCGGTGGCATAGTCGGGAAACTCGATCACCACGTTGCGTGCCCGCGCCGTGCCCTCGGGCGCCTCGAAGGGGCCGCCGCGCACCAGGAAACGGCCGCCGAACCTGGCAAAGGCCGCGCCGTTGCGCGCGATGTAGCCCTTGTAGCCTTCGCCGTCGGTGACATCGACGCGACCGATCCAGTAGCCCTTCGCCATGCAGCGTTCCTCCCTAGAATGGCGTTGCCCAGCCAGAGGAGTATGCCATGCCAGAACTGAAAGGTTCGTGCCACTGCGGCGCGGTTTCCTTCACCGCCGTCAGCCACGGTCGCCATCCCTACATGCGCTGCTAATGCGGGATCTGCCGCAAGCAGGACGGCGGCGGCGGTTACGCCATCAACCTGTCGGCCGATGCCTCGACCATGAAGATCGAGGGCGAGGAACATCTCACGGTTTACCGCGCCATGATCAACGGCGAGCGCTCACAGGGCGAGCGCAACTTCTGCCGGCACTGCGGCTGCGCGCTCTGGCTCTACGATCCGCGCTGGCCCGAACTCATCCATCCGCTGGCCAGCGCGATCGACGGCGACCTGCCCCGGCCGCCCCAGACCGTGCACCTGATGCTCGACTTCAAGCCCGGCTGGGTCGAGGTTGCCGGACCGGACGACAAGAACGTGCACTTTGCGCGTTACCCCGAATTCTCGATCGAGGACTGGCACCGCCAGCACGGCCTCTGGGAGGAGTAGGCCTCAGCTCCCGTCGGTGAGCCTGGCCACTTCCTTCACGAAATCGCCGAAGACGCGCTCCAGGTTGTCGTCCCAGAACGCCGGCCAGACGGCGGTCTGCACGACGACGAGATCGCGCGAGGGATCGACGTAGATGAACTGGCCGTTGACGCCCTGGGCGGTGAAGGCGCCGCGCTCGCCCGGATAGGTCCACCACTGGTACTGGTAGCCCAGCGGGTAGCCCCGGTAGAGCTTGCCCGGCATCACCTGGGGCTGGCTGGGCTGGGTGGCGCGCGCGACCCAGCCTTCGGGCAGCAGGCGTTCGCCCTGCCACATGCCGTCCTGGGCCATCAGCAGGCCGAAACGTCCCCAGTCGCGCAACACGGCGTTGAACCCCGCCGAGGCGACTTCGCTGGCCTGCGCGCCGCCGCCGTCGACGCCCCAGCTCGCATCGGCCCCCATGCCCATGGGCTGCCAGAGCCTGGCCTCGAGATAGGCCGACAGCGACATGCCGGTGACGCGCTCGACCAGCCAGCCCAGCGCGTGGGTGTCGACGCCCTTGTAGGTGAACGTCTCGTAGGGCGCTCCGGCGCGCTCCTGCAGCGTGAGCAGGTGGTCATGGACCGAGAGGGTGCGCTCCTGCACGACAGCGACCCACATGGTCTCGCTGTCGGCGGTATCGGAATCGTAGTCCTCGGTCCAGGCCACGCCCGAGGACATCTGCAGGATCGCCTCGATCGGCACGCCGGCATAGGCGCTGGCCGACAGTTCGGGCACGTAGCGGTCGACGGGATCGTCGAGCGAGTCGATCAGGCCTTCGCCCAGCGCGATGCCGACCAGGGTCGCGGTGATCGACTTGGCGACCGACTGCGAGGTCATCTGCGAGGTCTCGTCGGCGCCGTTGCCATAGGCCTCGAGGCGGATCTCGCCGTCCCTGATGACCAGCAGGCCGGTCACCCGGGCCTCGTCGATGTAACTCTCCAGGGTGAACTTCTCGCCGTTGCCCCAGAATTCCACCGGCCCGATGGGCGCGCCGTAAGGCAGCGGCACCGCCGTCTCGCCGGCCGCGATCCCATGCACGGGATAGATCTCTGCCCAGTGGCGGTAGGAACCGACCATGTAGGGTTCGTCCCACATGGAGACGGCATTGCCGACCGGCCATTGTTCGGCGTCGTCGGCCGGCGCCGCACCCGCCGCCAGGCAGGCCACGACCGCCATTGCAAGCCACCTTTGCATCGTCGCTCCCCGTATCGGCCGGCCGGCCTGACATCCATGTCAGAACAACGTTACAATCCACATTCGTTACGCGTCTGGCAATCGGCGCGCGATCATTGGGTGCTGGAGGGGGAGGCAGGATCATGCACCATGCGCCGGTCATCCCGGTCATGCTTGTGCTGCTGGGCGCCTGCGCGCCCAAGGGCAAATATGTCGCGCCGCCCGATACCGCCACCGCGCGGATCGAACAGGTCGACCGTGCGGTGACCTATGCCCTGGATCCCCAGCTCGACGCCCTGGTGGTCGATTTCGAGTGCAGCTTCATGGAAACGCTGACCTACGACTACGGCGACACCATCGGCAAGGTCGCGCGCGACACCTTCGAACGGCGCTTTTCCAGCGCGGTCGAAACCGATGCCGACAGCGCCGACTACGTGCTGGGCTACGTCAACACGACCCTCACCTTCGAGGGCAAGAAGCAGATGTTCAGCTACGATACCCACCTTGCGGTGCGCATGTCGCTCGTGCTGCTCGACCGTGCCGGGGGCAGGCTCGAACCTTTCACCGTCAGCGGCGGCACGCAGGAGGATGTCTATGGCGCCTTCTGCGGCGCGGCCGCCGACACGATCACGCGCCCGACCCCGGCCATGATGCGCAGCCTCGCACGGCTGCTGGCGATGGAACTCGAGGCCTAGAACGGGGTCACAGGTCGGGCGCTACAGGATGAAGCGGGAGAGGTCCGTGTCCTTGGCCAGTTCGCCGACACGTTCCTGGACGAAGGCGGCGTCGATGCGCACGGTCTCGCCGCTGCGGTCGGGGGCGGTGAAGCTCACCTCCTCCAGCAGCTTTTCCATCACCGTGTGCAGGCGCCGCGCGCCGATGTTCTCGACCGTCTCGTTGATCCGTGTGGCGAGGTCGGCAAGGGCGTCGATCGCGTCCTCGCTGAACTCCAGGGTCACCTCCTCGGTGCCCAGCAGTGCGGTGTACTGGATGATCAGGCTGTTCTCGGGTTCGGTCAGGATGCGGCGGAAGTCGTCGCGGCCCAGGGCGGAAAGCTCGACCCGGTTGGGCAGGCGTCCCTGCAGCTCGGGCAGCAGGTCGCTGGGCTTGGAGAGGTGGAAGGCGCCCGAGCAGATGAACAGCACGTGGTCGGTCTTCATGGTGCCGTGTTTGGTCGCCACCGAGGTGCCCTCGATCAGGGGCAGCAGGTCGCGCTGCACGCCCTCGCGGGAGACGTCGGCACCCTGGCGCTCGCTGCGCGCGGCGATCTTGTCGATCTCGTCGATGAAGACGATGCCGTTCTGCTCGGCCGATTCGATGGCCGCCTTGATGACCTTCTCCTCGTCGAGCAGCTTGTCGGATTCCTCGGCGAGCAGCGCCTCGTAGCTTTCGGAGACCTTCAGGCGGCGGGGTTTGGTCTGGCCCCCCATCGCCTTGCCGAAGATGTCGTTGAGGTTGAGCATGCCCATCTGGGCGCCCGGCATGCCGGGGATATCGAAGGTCGGCAGCGCGCCGGCGCCGGCATCGCGCAGGTTGAGCTCGATCTCCTTGTCGTCGAGTTCGCCCTGGCGCAGCTTGACGCGGAACTTCTGGCGCGTGTCGGCGCTGGCGTTTTCGCCGACCAGGGCGTCGAGCACGCGCTCCTCGGCCGCAAGCTCGGCCTTGGCCGTGACTTCCTTGCGCATGCGCTCGCGCGTCATAGCGATGGAGAGTTCGACGAGATCGCGCGCGATCTGCTCGACATCGCGCCCGACGTAGCCGACCTCGGTGAACTTGGTCGCCTCGACCTTGATGAAGGGAGCCTCGGCAAGCTTGGCCAGGCGCCGGGCGATCTCAGTCTTGCCCACGCCCGTGGGCCCGATCATCAGGATGTTCTTGGGCAGAACCTCCTCGCGCAGCGCCGCGGGAAGCTGCTGGCGCCGCCAGCGGTTGCGCAGGGCAACGGCGACGGCGCGCTTGGCCGCGTTCTGGCCGACGATGAATCGGTCGAGCTCGGAAACGATTTCGCGGGGGGAAAAGGCTGAGGTCATGCTGCAGGATCCAGATTGTTCGTCGTCCTCCGGCCTGACCGGAGGACCCATGGTGTGACCGTCAGGCCGGCGCTCGGGTCGAACGCTGGCTGGGACGTGGGGGCTACAGCATGGATCGTCCGGTCAAGCCGGACGATGACAGGAGGTTGAACGAGTCAGCGCGCGTCATCGATGGTTTCGACCGTGACGTTGCCGTTGGTGTAGACGCAGATCTCCGCGGCGATGGCCAGCGCGCGGCGCGCGACCTCCTCGGCCGAAAGGCCCTCGACCGTCATCAGGGCGCGCGCGGCGGCCAGGGCATAGTTGCCGCCCGAGCCGATGCCGATCAGGCCATCGGAAGGCTCCAGCACGTCGCCGGTGCCCGAAACGATGAGGGAAACGTCCTTGTCGGCCACCGCCATCATGGCCTCGAGGCGGCGCAGGTAACGGTCGGTGCGCCAGTCCTTGGCAAGTTCGACGCAGGCGCGGGCAAGCTGGCCCTTGTGGCGCTCCAGCTTCTCCTCCAGGCGCTCGAACAGGGTGAAGGCATCGGCCGTGGCGCCGGCAAAACCGACGATGACCTCGCCCTCGCTGCCGATCCGACGCACCTTGACGGCATTGCCCTTGACCACCGTGGCGCCCATGGAAACCTGGCCGTCGCCGGCAACCACCACCTTGCCGTTCCGGCGGACCGCCAGGATCGTGGTGCCGTGCCAGAGTTCGGCCTGGGATGGAGGCATGTCGGGACTCGCCTGCAGGGAATGGAACCTTGCCGGTCGGTTGCGATGCAGGCCGCCGGCACCCGTGCTATGTGGGGCGTGGTGCGGGCCGGTCAAGCCTGAACGGTCCTTGCGCCCGGGGAGGCAGCCATGCGCGACCATGCGATCCTGATGCGCGAGCGCCACCCGCAGGGTGCGCGCGAGATCGCCGTGGTGCCCTATGGGTTCTCCTGGGGCGCCTTCCTGTTCCAGGCGCTCTGGGCGCTCTACCGCGGTGTCTGGCTGACCGCCATCGTGCTGCTCGTCGCCGGTTCGGCAGTCTCCCTGCTCGCCGACTTGCTGGGCCTCGATCCGCTTGCCGGGTTGGCCGTCCAGGTCGCCGGGGCGCTGGTGCTTGGCCTGGCGGCCAACGACATGCGTCGATTCGAGCTGGTACGGCGCGGCTACCGCCTCTGCGCCATCGTCGCCGCCGCCTCCCTGGCCGAGGCCGAGACACGGGGCATCCGCGCCCTTGTGGAAGAAGCGGGGGAACAACCCGGTGGAGCCAGCGAAATATCACATTCGCAGGGGTTGCAGCCCCTCGCGAAGGGGTCCATGTAGCGCGATATGGACGCTCCCCAGCCCGCACCCGCAACCTCCGTCTCGGTCGAACACGTCACGGAACTCAACCGTCTCGATCTCGACGACCTGTGCGATGCCACGGACGCCGCGATCGTCGACGGCAACGGCTTCGGCTGGCTCCATCCCCAGCCGCGCGACCAGATGGAGCGCTACTGGAAGGGCGTCCTGCTGGTGCCCGAGCGCCTGCTCTGGATCGGCCGCCTGGACGGTTCGGTCGCGGCCAGCGCCCAGCTCCAGCTGCCGCCCCGCTTCAACGAGGCCCAGGCCCACTGCCCGCAGCTCACAACCCACTTCGTCGCCCCCTGGGCGCGCGGCCACGGCCTTGCCGCCGGCCTGCTCGAAGCGGTCGAGGAATACTGCGGCCAGCACGGCTACACCCATCTGCGGCTCGACGTGCGCTGCACCCAGGCCCGCGCCATCGAGGTCTACGAGGACCACGGCTTCACCCGCTGGGGCGAACTGCCGAGCTACGCCGAGATCGACGGCAAGCTCGTGACCGGGTATTTCTACGTCAAGGATCTCAGCGTCGGGTGAGTCTCCCGGCCCTACGCGCCGGTCACGCAGCAAGGCATCGCGCACATCGGCTGCCAGGACCCTGCCGTCGCCTCCCGCGACGCGGCAGCGCCTGCGCAACAAAACGACACGGTCGCTACATCATGGCGACACGAAGCCGCGCCATGATGCCCGGCGAAACGGCGGCACGCCGAAGGCCGCCCGCACCACGAAGGCCAGCCATGGCACAAGGGAAGACGACGATGAACGACTGGATGCGCAACAACGGAGAGCCCTGCCTGGACGAGGTCCTGCGCGACCCCATCGTCACCGCCCTGATGCGCTGCGACGGCGTCACCGAGCGCCATGTCCGCGAGGTCGTCCAGCGCGCCCGCCGGCAGCCGGCCCCGGCGCGCCACGGCCCCGGCTCCCTGCCCGCCTACGTCTCGACCTCGTCGTTCTGAATTCGCCCGCGGCGAGAACCCGGGAGGCTGTCGCACGTTCTTGAAACCGACGCCGGCAGGCTGCCGGGTCCAAGAAGGACAAGAACGGGGAGACCAGCCGTGAACGACACCTGGCGCCACGCCGGTACCGAACCCGCCATCGACGACATGCTCGCCGATCCGATTGTGCACGCAGTGATGCGCCGCGACGGCATCGGCGAGGGCGAAGTCCGCGCCGCCCTTGCGCGCGCCCGCCGCGGCGCTGCGCTGATCGTTATTCTGCCTGCAACACAGACGGGCCGATGTCCGCGCTGAAGCTTCAACGTCTCAGCGGCGTGTGCCTCAATGCCGGAAGTGACGCATGCCGGTCATGACCATGGCCATGCCGCGCTCGTCGGCGGCGGCGATGACCTCGGCGTCGCGCATCGAGCCGCCGGGCTGGATCGCCGCGACGGCACCGCCCTCGGCCGCTTCCAGCAGGCCGTCGGGGAAGGGGAAGAAGGCGTCGGAGGCGACCACCGCACCCTCGATCGAGAGGCCCGCACGGGCGGCCTTGCCGCGGGCGATGATCGCGGAGTCGAGGCGGCTCATCTGGCCGGCGCCGATGCCGACGGTAGCCCGGTCCCTGGCATAGACGATCGCGTTCGACTTCACGTGTTTGGCGACTCGGAAGGCAAAGAGCATGTCGCCCAGTTCGGCCTCGCTCGGCGCGCGTTGCGTCGCGACGGTGAGGTCGCCCTCGGCGACATGACCGGTGTCGCGGGTCTGCACCAGCAGGCCGCCGGCAAGGTTGCGCACGTTGTAGCCGGGTGTCGCGGCATCGGGCATGGCCTCGGTCAGCAGCAGGCGCAGGTTCTTCTTGGCGGCGAAGACGGCGAGTGCGGCCGCGTCGGCGCCGGGCGCGATGACGACCTCGGTGAAGACCGCGACGATCTGCTCGGCCGTGGCGGCGTCGAGCGGCCGGTTGGCAGCGACGATGCCGCCGAAGGCGCTGACGGGGTCGCAGGCCAGGGCCTTGGCATGGGCTTCGGCAAGGGTCTTGCCCAGGGCGACGCCGCAGGGGTTGGCGTGTTTGATGATGGCGATGGCCGGCTCGTCGAATTCGGCGACCAGTTCGAAGGCGGCGTCGGTGTCGTTGAGGTTGTTGAACGACAGTTCCTTGCCCTGGACCTGGCGCGCGGTGGCGATGCCGGGGCGGTTGCTGCCGTCGGCGTAGAAGGCGGCCTGCTGATGCGGGTTCTCGCCGTAGCGCAGGGTGGCGCTGCGCGTCCCGGCAAAGCCGATACGGCGCGGGAAAATCTCGCCGGTCTCGGCCGCGAAACGGCGTCCGATGGCGCTGTCGTAGGCGCCGGTGCGGCCATAGGCGGTGGCCGCCAGGCGCGTGCGCAGGGCCAGGCTCGCCGCCCCGCCCTTCGCGTCCATCTCCGCGATGACGGCGTCGTAGTCCTCGACATCGGTGACGACGGCGACGAAGGCATGGTTCTTGGCCGCCGAGCGGATCATCGCCGGGCCGCCGATGTCGATGTTCTCGACGGTCTCGTCCCAGGCGGCACCGCGCGCGACGGTGGCCTCGAAGGGGTAGAGGTTGACCACCACCAGGTCGATGGCGCCGATGCCGTGCCGGGCCATCGCCGCGGTGTGCTCGGGCAGGTCGCGGCGCGCCAGGATGCCGCCGTGCACGGTGGGGTGCAGCGTCTTGACGCGTCCGTCCATCATCTCGGGGAAACCGGTGAGTTCGGCGACCTCCTTCACCGGCAGGCCGGCTTCGGCGATGGCGCGCGCCGTGCCCCCGGTGGAGACCAGTTCGACACCGTGGCCATGCAGGGCACGGGCGAAGTCGATGAGCCCCGTCTTGTCGGACACCGAAAGCAGGGCACGGGTGATCTTCACATCGGTCATGGCAGTCCTCGGCGTGGCGTCCCGTCTCTACAGGAGCGCACGCCGTCCGCAAACCTCCCGGGCCGGGAAATGCGGGGAGCGATCCGGTCTCAGGGTTCGAAGCCGAAGAACAGTGCGCTCAGGTGGCCCATCATCTCCATGACGCGCTGGGATGAGGCAAGCTGGCCCGCGGGTACGTCGGAAGCGGTGTCGGGCTGCGTCCTTCCGGCCCAGCAGATCGTCCGGTCGTTCCTGTGGGCGACGATCAGCTCGGCCTCGTCCTCGATCGATGGCGGATCGAACCGGCTCCAGCTCAGGCCGTCGCCGGAATCGGTCGCCTCGACCGGCTCGCCCCAGACCTCCAGGACACGCGCGACGAAGGCCTCGCGGGCGGCCGCATCGGGGCTGGGCGGCTTCATCTGCATCGAGACCAGCCAGTCGTCGACGAACACCAGGAGAACGTCGCCCACAAGGCCGCCCTCCAGGCTGGGCGCGCCGAGCACGGTGACCCCCTCGGGCCAGCCCTCGTTCTCCACGTCGGGCGGGATCTGGGGCGTGCCGCCCAGGAGCGCCACCGCCTCGCCATAGGACATGCCCCAGGAGACCGCCGGCCATTCGGCCCGCACGCCGGTGGCGGCCAGCCATGCCGCCAGAGCCAGAACGCACAGCTTCAGGCGCATCCCCGGCAGGCCTCAGGCCCCGGCCTTCTTGGCTGGAGCGGCCTTTTTGGCCGCCTTCTTGCGTGCCGCCTGACGTTCGGCGACGACCTCCTGGAGGATGTTGAGCGCGGTCATGCCCGCGGGCCAGCCGGCGTAGTGGGCGACGTGGATGAAGCCCTCCTTCAGCTCCTCGACCTTGAGGCCGACGTTGAGGGCGCCCTTGATGTGGGTGCGAAGCTGGGTGTCCTTGCCCATGGCGGCAAGCACGGCGCAGGTGATGCGCGAGCGTTCCTTGATCGGCAGCCCCCGACGCGACCAGATCTCGCCGAACAGGTAATCACTGGTCAGGCCCATCATGTCGGCCATCATCGGGCTGGGCTCGGGCAGGCCTCCGAACAGCTTCTGTGCGACTTCCTTGCCCTTGGCGGCGCGATCGTTCTTGGCCATGGCGTTGCTCCTGGTTGCGATGTTCACGGCGACCATACGATGCTCTCGCCAGCGCCGCGATAGAGGAACGTCGACGGCCGCGGAACACCGCCGCGCCACGCGGCGTTGACGCCGCCCCGGCATGCCGCCACCGTTGCCGCCGGACGCAACGGAGAACGCCATGCCCGCCTTCGAGACCACCGAGTATCGCCACCGCGTGCAGCGCCTCAGCACCCAGATGGAACGCGAGGGCATCGACACCCTCGTCGTGCTGACCGAAGCCCACATGGACTTCCTCACCGGTTACGCCGGGCGTTCCGACTACGTGCCCCAGTGCGCGATCCTGCGCGCAGGCGATGCCGATGCCTCGCTGATGCTGCGCGCCATGGACATCCACTGCGCCTATCCGACGTCCTATCTCGACCGCGACCTGATCCACGCCTATCCGGAAAACCTGATCGGCACGCCCGCGCGTTCGCCCTGGGAGGCGATCGGCGCGCGCATCCTGGAGGTCGCGGGCGACGGCCGCATCGGCGTCGAACTGGGTGCGGCGACCTTCTCCTACGGCGACCACCAGCAGCTCAGCCGGGCCCTGGGCGGGCGCGCGATGATCGATGGCACCGGCCTGATGAAGAAGGTGAAGGTGAAGAAGTCGGCCGCGGAACTCGCCTGCATGCGTCAGGCCGGGCGCATCGCCGACAAGGCCCTCGCCAGCGCGCTCGAGAAGCTCGCCGAAGGCGTGCGCCAGTGCGACGTCGCCGCCGTCATCCACCACGACCTCATAGCGGGCACGCCGCAAGGCGGCGGCGGGCCGCACAAGCCGGTCACCATGCCCACGGGCCCGGGCGTCGCCCAGGCACCGCACCTGAAGTGGACCGACACGCCCTACCGGAAGGGCGACCAGACCGATTTCGAGATCGGCGCCACGGTCCACCGCTACACCTGCGGTCTCTCGCGCACGACGATCATCGGTGAACCAGGGGACCGCCTGCGCTTCGTCCACGACGCCGTGCTGGAAGGCTTCGAGGCCGCGCGTGCGGTGCTCAATCCCGGATCGCGCTGCAGCGACGTCCACCGCGCCTTCAAGGCGGCCTTCGACCGCCACGGCATCGAGAAGGCCTCGCGAATCGGCTATTCCATCGGGCTGGACTGGGGTGACCTCTGCTTCAGCCTCCAGGGCGACGACGACACCGTGCTGGAGCCCGGCTTCACCGCCCATCTCATCATCGGCATCTGGGAGCCCGAAGACGCCTATGTCTTCAGCGAGACCATCGAGGTCGGGCAGGACAAGGGAATCTCGCTGTCGCAGACGCCGCGCGAGCTGTTCGTGCGCTGAAGACGCAAACGACCCGTGCGCTTGCGCGACACGGGCCGTCCGGAACCGGCAGGAGGGACAGGCCTTGGCGCCTGCCCCTGCACCTCAGGTGTTCATCGACTGGAAGAAGTCGTCGTTGTTCTTGGTGTGCTTCAGCTTCTCGATGAGGAATTCCATGGCGTCGACCGGGCCCATGGGCATCAGGATGCGGCGCAGGACCCACATCTTGGAGAGCTGGCCCTTGCCGACCAGCAGCTCCTCCTTGCGGGTGCCGGACTTGCCGACGTCGATGGCCGGGAAGATGCGCTTGTCGGCGATCTTGCGGTCCATGACGATCTCGGAGTTACCGGTGCCCTTGAACTCCTCGAAGATGACCTCGTCCATGCGGCTGCCGGTGTCGATCAGCGCCGTGGCGATGATCGTGAGCGAGCCGCCGTTCTCGATGTTGCGCGCCGCACCGAAGAAACGCTTGGGGCGCTGCAGGGCGTTGGCGTCGACACCGCCGGTCAGGACCTTGCCCGACGACGGCACGACGGTGTTGTAGGCGCGCGCCAGGCGGGTGATGGAGTCGAGCAGGATGACGACGTCGCGTTTCTGCTCGACCAGACGCTTGGCCTTCTCGATGACCATCTCGGAAACCGCGACGTGGCGCGTCGCCGGCTCGTCGAACGTGGAAGCCACGACCTCGCCCTTGACCGAGCGCTGCATGTCGGTGACTTCCTCGGGCCGCTCGTCGATCAGCAGCACGATGAGATAGACATCCGGGTGGTTGGTCTCGATGGCGTGCGCGATGTTCTGCATCAACACCGTCTTGCCGGCGCGCGGCGGCGAGGTGAGCAGCGCGCGCTGTCCCTTGCCCAGCGGCGAGACCAGCTCGATGACGCGGGTCGAGAGATCCTTCCGCGTCGGGTCCTGGATCTCCAGGTCGAGCTTCTCGTCGGGATAGAGCGGGGTCAGGTTGTCGAAGGGCACCCGGTGGCGCGTCAGGTCGGGATCGTCGAAGTTGATCGTGGAGACCTTGAGCAGGGCGAAGTAGCGCTCGTTGTCCTTGGGCGCCCGGATCTGGCCCTCGACGGTGTCGCCGGTCTTGAGCGCAAAGCGGCGCACCTGGCTGGGGCTGACGTAGATGTCGTCGGGGCCGGCCAGGTAGTTGGCTTCCGGCGCGCGCAGGAAGCCGAAACCGTCGGGCAGCACCTCGAGGGTGCCCTGGCCGAAGATCGGCACGTCCTGGTCGGCCATTTCCTTGAGGATGGCGAACATCAGGTCCTGCTTGCGCAGCACGCTGGCGTTTTCGATACCGAGGTCCTCGCCGATTTCCAGAAGCTCCTCGGGCTTCTTGTTCTTGAGTTCCTGGAGATTGAGCGGCTTGTCGCCCGAGATCGAGATCGGTCGGGGAGTCTCTGCTGCTTCGGATGCGGCCATGATGGGACCTTCTGGGGGCGGTGGAACGCGGGAGCGGTTCCGCCGGAGATGTCGTGTTGGGTTTTCGCGTAACCGACCCTGGTCCGCCTGGCGGAGGGTCCGGAAATTCCGGCCATGGCCGGAACCTGCGTTCGATGAGGGAATTCAAGAAATAAGCGCGGCATGGTCCGGAGTCAAACGACAACTGAACGACGGTTCGAGGACCGTCGCGCAACGGGGAGACCCATGACCGACGATTCCGGGAGCCGCAGCCGGCGCCTGCGCACCCCGCTCGATCCCCGCCGCCTCGAGCGGGCCCAGGTCATCGCTCTGCTTGCCCTGCTCACCTGTGCGGCCGGGTTGTGGCTGTTTGCCGTGCTGACCGAGGAGGTCCTGGAGGGCGACACCCATGCCTTCGACGAGGCGCTGCTGCTGGCACTGCGCAGCCCGGGCGATGCTGGCAACCCGCTCGGCCCGGCCTGGCTGGAGTACACCTTCAGGGATCTCACCGCCCTGGGCGGTTATCCCGTGGCCGTCCTGATCGCGGTGGTCGCCGTGGGTTACCTGTTGCTGGTGCGCGCCTGGGGCAGCGCCCTGATGGTGCCGCTGATCCTGGCCGGCGGCCTAGCGCTCAACAAACTGCTCAAGATCGGCCTGGGGCGTCCGCGACCGACGCTGGTTGCCCACATCGTCGAGGTCCAGACCCTGAGTTATCCCAGCGGCCATGCCATGCTCTCGGCGGTGCTCTACCTCACCCTGGGGGTGCTCCTGGCCGAGGCGCAGAAGAACCCGCGGGCGCAGTTCTACATCATGGCCGTGGCCATCGCGCTCACCCTGATCGTGGGGTTCAGCCGGGTCTATCTTGGGGTGCACTGGCCGGCCGACGTGCTGGCCGGCTGGTCGATCGGGGCGGCCTTCGCGCTGGCCGTCTGGCTCGCCGTGCGCTGGGGCCCCCGTCTGTGGCCCAGACGCTGAAGCTCAGCCCAGGCGGCGCAGCACCAGCCAGGCACCCAGCCCCGCCGCGATCCCGGTCCAGGCGCCCCACAGCGTCAGGGTCGTCTGGCCAAGGTTCATGACCATGCCGTCGAGCGCCCCGGCGCCGACACCGGCCGCCAGCGGCAGGGCGACCAGCGCGGCAAACAGCGGCAGCCCGGTGCGGCGTCGCACCAGCAGCCCGCCGTCGACCGCCAGCCAGGCGCAGAGCGGCGGCAGCAGCAGCAGCCAGACCGAAAGCACGGCATAGGGCGCGAAGGTCAGCGGCATGACATAGGCCAGCAGGCTGAGCATGGTCGCCAGCATCAGCGCGCGGGAGCGGGCCTGGGCGGGCACGGGATGGGGAGGAGTTGCCATCAGAAGGGTTTCGCCACGGCCATCAGCACGATGACGACCATGAGCACGGCGGGAGCCTCGTTGATCCAGCGGTAGAAGCGCGCCGAATGGGGGTTCTTGCCCTCGGCGAAGGCGCGGCGCCAGCGCGAGAGGAAGCCGTGGATGGCGAACATCACGACCAGCATGAGGAGCTTCACGCGCCACCAGCCCTCCTGCCAGATGCCCTCGCCGCGGTTGAGGAACAGCAGGATGCCCAGCACCAGAGCAACGATCATCGCCGGATTGACGATGCCGCGCAGCAGGCGCCGCTCCATGATCTTCAGGGTCTCGTCGAGGTCCGAGAGCGGTGCGGCCGCCGCGTGATAGACGAAGAGGCGCGGCAGATAGAGCATGCCGGCCATCCAGGCGATGACCGCGATGATGTGGAGCGCCTTGATCCAGAGATGGGCGCCGCCGAGAAAGCCTTCCATGGGTAAACCCGCCGTGCTGTCGCACGATGCCTAACGCGGCGCGGCGACGGACTCAAGCCTGCCCTGACGCCGCCGCTTCAGGAAACCGAGACCTCGGCCGGCGTGGGGGCGGCACGATGGCCCCAGGGCCAGATCATCGTCTGGGCCAGCACCATTGCCGGCGGGCCGGCAAGAACCATGGCGAGGACGGTGAGGCCGGGATGGGAAACCAGTTCGTCCAGCATGGAGCCGGTCCAGAGCACGATGAACCCTGTTGCCGTCAGGGAGAGCGTGGCGGTGCCCGCGAGCGGAGCCACGATCGACGTGACAAGCGGATCCAGGCCCAGACGCGGCAGCAGCGCATGGGCCGGCCACATGGCGCAGGCAAGCCCCAGGATGACGGCAGGCAGGCAGATCGCGGTGTCGATCAGCAGCACGCTGGGCCGCAGTCCCTCGATCGGCGGCAGCACATGATCGGCTAGGATCGTGAAGACCACGGCAAACAGCCCGGCCGTGGCAAGCACGCTGGCCTGCAGCCACATCCGTCGTCTCCCTCGCGCTCCGGGTTGTTCCCTTTCCCGGGCGGCGGCCCCCGCCGACTCGCCCGGTCGCGAGAACTATCGCGCGCACCGACCGGAGGCACCATGCAGCAGAGGTGCTACGCCTTTTGCCGGAAGCTGCCCGGACGGATCTAGCCTGCAGCCGCGCAAGGGCATTTTCCCCAGGAAGCCGGGCAGAAACGGCCCCCGGACGGACTTGCCGGCGCCGGGGCATCGGTCGCCCCAAGACGTTCGACCTGACTGACCAGGCCGGCGATGAAGGACACGTTCGTACCCAGCGCGGGCACCCGGATATAGGGCGTGCAGCCGGACTTGTGGGCCAGTTCGCCGTATTCCAGATCGAGCTCGACCAAGGTCTCGGAGTGTTCGGAGACGAAGGCGATGGGTACCACCACTGCACCCTTGCCGTCGGCACCGGCCTGGCGGATGGCGTCGTCGGTCGAGGGTCCGATCCACTTCAGCGGACCGACCCGCGACTGGTAGCAGACCTGCCAGTCCAGATTGGGCAGGCCCAGACGATCGACCACGGCGGCAGCGGTCTGCTCGACCTGCCACTGGTAGGGGTCGCCTGCCTTGACGATCTTCTCGGGCAGGCCGTGGGCCGAAAACAGCACGCGCACCGGCGCATCCCCGGCGCGCTCCAGCGCCCCGCCAATCAGCTCGGCATGGCCGGCGACCAGGCCTTCCTCGACGGGATAACAGCACAGCGCCCTTGTCGGTGCCGTCAGCCCGGCACGGGCAGCGCAGCGGTGCCATTCACCGAACGAGGAACCCGTCGTCGTCGTCGAGAACTGGGGATAGAGCGGCAGCAGCACGATGCGGTCGGGCTGCCAGTCGGCGACTTCGCGCACCGTGTCCTCGACCAGGGGGTGCCAGTAGCGCATGGCGACGAAGACACGATGGTCGCCGCCCAGGCCTGCCTCGAGTTGCCTGGCCTGGATCGAGGTCTCCTCGTTGAGCGGCGAACGGCCGCCGATCCGGCCGTAGATGACGCGTGCCTCCTTCTCCCGCTTGCGCGAGATCACCTCGGCCAGCATGGGGCGCAGCGGCCAGGGCAGGCCAATGATCGCGGGATCGCTGAACAGATTCTTCAGGAACGGCTGGATCGCCTCGGGCCGGTCGGGCCCGCCCAGGTTGAAGAGCACGACGGCGGTCTTCACGGCCGCCACCCGCGCACGATCTCAACGAGATGGGCGACGTGTTCGGGCCGGGTTTCCTTGATCACGCCATGGCCGAGGTTGAAGACATGCGGACCGTCCTTCAGCGCCTCGAGCACTGCCAGGGCCTCGCGCTCCAGACGCACGCCGCCTTCCAGCAGGGCCTCGGGATCGAGATTGCCCTGCACCGGCAGCCTGCCTTGCAGGCCGGCCATCACGGCGGTGTCGGTTCCCTGGTCGAACTGCATGGCATCCACCCCGGTCTGTTCGGCGTAGGCGCCGTAACCGACACCCACACCGCGCGGGAAGCCGATCACCGGTACGCCGGGTCGGGCGGCATGGATCTTATCGACGATGGTGCGGGCCGGGGCGATCGACCAGCGCCGGAAACCCGGTTCGTCGAGCAGGCCGGCCCAGGAATCGAAGAGCTGCACCGCCTCGGCGCCGGCATCGATCTGTGCGATCAGCAGGGCCGCGACCGCCTCGGCCAGGATGGCGACCAGCCGGTCCATCATCGGCGGTTCCTCGACCATCAGGGCCCGGGTCGCCGGAAATTCGCCGCCGCCACGCCCGTCGACCATGTAGGCAGCCAGGGTGAAGGGCGCACCGGCAAAGCCGATCAGGGTCGTGTCTGTACCCAGCGCCGCCTTGACCTTGGCCAGGGTCATGAACAGCGGCAGGTTGCCCTCCACCGCCTTCTTGGGCGCAAAGCGGTCGAGCATGGCTAGATCGAGCGGCTCCAGCAGTGGCCCCTCGCCCGCGGCAAAACGCACCGTCTGGCCCATGGCATGGGGCACGATCAGGATGTCGGAAAAGACGATGGCGGCATCCAGGCCGAAACGGGCGATCGGCTGCAGGGTGATCTCGGCGGCCATGTCGGGATCGTTGCAGCAGGCCAGGAAATCCGGCGCCGAAGCCCGCAGGGCCCGGTACTCGGGCAGGTAACGCCCGGCCTGGCGCATCAGCCAGATGGGCACGGACTGGCGACGGGCTCCGCCAAGTACGGCGAGCAGGGGTTTGGTCGGGGCTTGTGATGCGGGGTCCATGGCGTGCGGCATACACCGAACCACTACTTGAAGAGAAGAATCTCAAAGAATCTGTAGTGGTAGTGGGTCGGCTTGAAGCCGGGGATCGAATGCTGTGCGCATGGCTGTGAACAGGTCTGTGCGCTCTGGGGGCAGGATCAGCGCCGACAGCCTGTGAATCTCCTGAATCCCGCGCCTGGCCCACGAGTCGGACCTGGAGCAGGTTGTGGACAGTTCGGGGACAAACCCCCTCCTGCGGCTACGGATTCCGGGCAATCCACAACAGGCCGCGGCGCTCTGTCCCCATGGGGACGGCCGGCGTGTGGAAACCGCGCGGAAGGGATGGGACTTGCGGGCCGGTGCGAAAACGGCGAGTTATCCCCGCCAGCCGCGATCCGATCCACAGGGCCATGACCAAGGATTTCCACTTCCATCTGGTGTCGGACGCCACCGGCGAGACGATTCTCTCGGTCGCCCATGCCGCCGTCGCACAGTTCGAGGATGTCGAGGCGATCGAACACGTCTGGGCCCTGGTGCGTTCGTCGCGCCAGATGGACCGGGTGCTCGCCGGCATCGAGGCCGACCCCGGCGTCGTCATCTACACCATGGTCGACCTGGCGCGGCGCGATCAGCTCACCGCTGGCTGCCAGCGCCTGGGCGTGCCCTGCGTGCCCGTGCTCGATCCCGTGCTCGGCGTGCTCTCGAGTTATCTGGGCCAGCCGGTCAAGGGCCAGCCCGGCGGGCAGCACGCGCTCGATGCCGACTATTTCCAGCGGGTCGACGCCATCCAGTTCGTCCTGCGCCACGACGACGGCCAGTCGCCCTACGACCTCGACGAGGCCCATGTCATCGTCGTCGGTGTCTCGCGCACCTCCAAGACGCCGACCTGCTTCTATCTGGCCAACCGCGGCCTGAAGGCGGCCAACGTGCCGATCGTGCCGGGCGTGGCCGTGCCCGAGGAATTGCTGGCCGCGACCCGCCCGCTGATCGTGGCGCTGCATCAGAGCCCGGATCGCCTGGTCCAGGTCCGGCGCAACCGCATGACCATGCTCAAGCAGGACGAGGAAACCGATTACGTTGCACCCGAAGCCGTGCGTCAGGAAATCGCCCAGGCGCGCCTCCTCTACGAACGCCACGGCTGGCCGGTGATCGACGTGACGCGCCGCTCGATCGAGGAAACCGCCGCGGCCATCATGGTGCTCTATCAGGAACGCTACGGAGCGATGCCATGACGCTGGTTCTGGCTTCCAGGAGCGCCGGGCGCCGCGCCATGCTCGAGAACGCGGGCCTGACCTTTGCGAGCGATGCCGCCAATGTCGACGAGGATGCCGTCAAGGGGGCGCTGCGCGCCGAACGCGCGCCGGTCGAACGTGCCGCCGAGGCCCTAGCCGAGCTGAAGGCCCGCCGGGTCAGCCCGCGCCATCCCGGCTGCCTGGTGCTGGGCGCCGATTCGATGCTGGAATGCGAGGGCCGCTGGTTCGACAAGGCCCCGACCATGGCGCAGGCGCGCGCCCAGCTCTTGGCGCTGTCGGGCCGCGAGCATCGCCTCGTCACCAGCGCGGTGCTGGTGCGCGACGAGCAGCGCATCTGGCACCACACCGCGGTTGCCCGCCTGACCATGCGGCCGCTCTCGGAGGCGTTCCTCGACAGCTATCTCGAGGCCATTGGCGGTCTCGCCCTCTCTAGCGTCGGCTGCTACCAAGTCGAGGGTCGCGGCCTCCAGCTCTTCGCGTCGATCCAGGGCGATTTCTACGCCATCGTCGGCCTGCCCATGGTCGAGCTGCTCGGCCAGCTGCGCACCCTGGGGGAGCTGCCGTCATGACGCTCACTGGCAGGACCCGGCTTGCCGGCGTTATGGGCTGGCCGGTCGCCCACTCGCGCTCGCCGCGCCTCCACGGCTTCTGGCTGCAGGCCTATGGCATCGACGGCGCCTATGTGCCGCTGGCGGTCGCGCCCGACCGTTTCGAGACGGCGCTGCGCGGGCTCGCCGCCCTGGGCTTCCGGGGCTGCAACGTGACTCTGCCGCACAAGGAGGCGGCCCTGGCGCTGGCCGACGAGGCCGACGACGTCGCCCGCCGGATCGGCGCGGCCAACACCGTGGTCGTGCGCGACGATGGCTCACTTGCCGTCACCAATACCGATGCCTTCGGTTTCATCGAGAACCTCAAGGCGCGCGCACTGGGCTGGCCGAACGACCGGCCGGCCGTTCTGCTGGGCGCAGGCGGCGCGAGCCGGGCCGTGATCGTCGCCCTGCTCGATGCCGGCGTCCCCCAGATCCGGATCACCAACCGCACCCTGGATCGCGCCCGGGCGCTCGCCGATGCGTTCGGCAAGGACGTGCTTGCCGTGGCGTGGGACGAACGCGCGGCCGCGCTCGAGGGCGCCGGCCTGCTGGTCAACGGCACCCAGCTCGGCATGGCCGGCCAGCCGCCGCTGGAGATCGCCCTGGATGCCCTGGCGGGCGACGCCGTGGTCTATGACCTTGTCTACGTCCCGCTGCAGACCGCGTTGCTGCAGGCCGCCGCTGCACGCCACCTGCGCTGCGTCGACGGCCTGGGCATGCTCTTGCATCAGGCCCGCCCGGGGTTTGCCGCCTGGTTCGGGCGCGAGCCGGAGGTGACCGGACCGCTCTACGCCTATCTCGCCGAGGGGCTGTGAGCGCGGCAGGGAAACTGGCCGATCCGGGAGCCCTGGCTGCCGTCGCCGCCCGGCTCGATCCCGCCGCCCGTCTGCTCGGCCACCGCCATCTCGATGGCGGCGTCTCGGCGACCATGGTCGCGCTCGATCTCGAGCGTGACGGCACCGCGCAGACGGTGATCCTGCGCCTGCCGGGGCCAGCGAACCTTGCCGCCGATCCCGAATCGGCGGCCCACGAATACGCCGTGCTGGAGATGCTGGCCCGCCACGACCTGCCCGCGCCGCCGCCCCTGCTGCTCGATACCTCGCGCACGATCCTGCCGGTCGACTACCTGGTGCTGGGTTGGCTCGAGGGCCGTGTCGCCTTTGCCCCGCGCGACCGCGAGATCAGCGCGCGCGCCATGGCCGACCTGCTGGTGCGCATCCGCGCCATCCCCGCCGTGCCCGAGCTTGCCTTCCTGCCGCAGGCCGGCCATCCGCTCGATGCGCTGGCGATGCCGGTTGCCGCCGATCATCCCTGTGCGCTGGAGGCGGCGAGTGTCGCCGGGCTGGAAGCGCTGCGCGCCCTGGTCACCCTGCATCCGCCCGTGCTGCTGCACGGCGACTTCTGGCCAGGCAACATGCTCTGGCGCAACCGCGAGCTGGTCGCGGCGCTCGACTGGGAGGATGCCATGACCGGCGACCCCCTGGCCGATGTCGCCGTCGCCCGGCTCGACATTGCGATCTTCTGGGGCATCGGCGCGATGAACGCCTTCACGCAGCGCTACCTGGAGGCGACCGGGCGCGATGCTATCGCCCTGCCGCTGTGGGACCTTGTCGCCGCGCGGCGCGCGCCGGCCGACTACGAGGACTGGGGCCAGGGCTGGGCCGAACTGGGCCGCCCGGACATGAACGCCAGGCGCATGAACACGGCGCGCCAGCGTTTCGCCGATGCCGCGCTCAAGGGCATCGCCGGTTACAGGCAGGCGGCCAAGGCGTAGCGGCGCAGGACGACCTCTGCCGGTATCGGCTGCATGGGCGGGTTGTCGTAGAGCCCGGCGTGGGCGAGCACCACCAGGTCGCGCTCGGGCACGATGAACAGGCGCTGGCCGCCCCAGCCGACGCCGGCGATCCAGCGGACCTCCTCGCGGGCCACCAGCGAACGGCCGAGTCACCACTGCAGGCCGAAGAAGAAGAGACCGGGCCCGTTGAGCCGCGGTGCCGTGGAGAGCGCGATCCAGTCGGCGGGCACCACCTGGGCATCGCCCCACAGTCCGCCCTGCAGCACCATCTGGCCGATCCGGATGGTATCGCGCAGGCGCAGGCCCGATGCCGCCACCGCCACGCCGTCGTCGTAGGCGATCCATTCGGCTTCGATGCCCAGCGGATCGAAGAGGTGTTCGCGGGCGAGTGCGTCCAGCGGCCTGCCGGTGCGTCGGGTCAGCGCCTCGGCGATCAACGCCGTGGCGCCGCCGTTGTGGGTCCATGCCGCGCCGGGCTGGCGCCACAGCGGCTAACGCACCCGGTCGGGCGCCACGGTCATCATGCGCTCGCTGTTGCGCGGATCGCTGTAGGGGATGTCCTCGTCCCACACCAGGCCGGTCGACATCTCCAGCAGGTGGCCGAGGGTCATCGTCTCCTCGCCGCCGCTCGCCAGATCGGCATGTTCGGGGAAGAGGTCGAAGACGGGGGTGGCGAGTGCGGCCTCACCCTGGCCTCCCAGCACGCAGCCGGCCAGCAGCGAGATCACCGACTTGGTCACCGAGCGCAGGTCGTGGCGCATCGAGGCGTCGTAGGCGACCTGCCCCAGGGGGGTGCCCCAGCGTTCGTCCTGCCCGGTGAAGTAGTGTTCATAGGCGAGCCTGCCGTGGCGCACGATGAGCGCAGCGTGGAGGTTGGCCTCCTCCCAGGCTTCGAACTGAGGCGCCAGCCCCGCCAGGATGCCGCTGTCGAGTCCGGCTTCTTCCGGTGCCGCCGCCTGCCAGTCTTCCGCCATGGCTCTCTCCCCGTTCCGCACTGCGGTAGCAAATTTGGCAGCGAAACATCAACCGGCGATGGCGCTCTGTCGGCGATTCCGCCGCGCGGCGATCTCCTTTAAACAGGGCCTATGTTCGTGCTTGGTCTCACCGGCTCCATCGGCATGGGGAAATCGACCGTGGCGGCGATGTTCGCGCGCTGCGGCGCGCTGGTCCATGACGCCGATGCCGCGGTCCACCGGCTCTACGGTCCAGGCGGGGCCGCCGTGCCGGTGGTCGCCGCCCTGGTGCCCGGCGCGGTGGTCGGCGAGGGCGGGGCGGCACGGGTCGACCGTGCCCTGCTCGGCAAGGCGGTGCTGGCCGACCGGGCAAGGCTCGCCGCCCTGGAGGCCGCCGTGCATCCCCTGGTCGGCCGCGAGCGCGATCGATTCCTGCGTTGGGCGCAGCGGCGCGGCGCCCGCCTGGTGGTGATGGACGTGCCCCTGCTCTTCGAGACGGGGGGCCAGGACCGGGTCGATGCCGTCTGCGTCGTCTCCGCGCCGCCCTTTGTCCAGGCACGACGGGTGCTCGCCCGCCCGGGGATGACGGCAGGGAAACTCGCCCACATCCGCGCCCGTCAGATGCCGGACGCCACAAAGCGCCGCCGCGCCGACTTCGTCGTCCCCACCGGCATCGGCAAGGCCGCCACCTTCCGCGCCGTGCGTGCGCTGGTTCGGCGACTGTCGGGGCGCGCCGGGCATATCTGGCCTCCGCGCTGAAGCTGCGGTCGCCGCCGGGCCCGCCAGCGTGTACACTGCATCGACCTGGCGTCAGGACAACAGATGCGCGAAGTCGTTCTCGATACGGAAACCACGGGCCTCGACGTTCTGGCCGGGCACCGCATCGTCGAAATCGGCTGTGTCGAGCTGCTCAACCACGTGCCCACCGGCAAGTCCTGGCAGACCTACCTCAACCCGCAGCGCGAGAACGAGCGCGAGGCCTTCGAGGTCCACGGTCTTTCCGACAGCTTCCTGTCGCGCCAGCCGCTGTTCCGCCACAAGGCCGAGGAGTTCCTCGCCTTCCTGCAGGACAGCGTGATCATCATCCACAATGCCGAGTTCGACCTGAAGTTCCTCAACCACGAACTGGCCCAGCACGGCTTCGACCGCCTGAGCGGCGAACGGGCGATCGATTCGCTGCATCTGGCCCGCTCGATCTTCCCGGGCCAGCCCAACAGCCTGGACGCGCTGATGCGCCGCTTCGGCATCGATGCCACGGCGCGCACCCGCCACGGCGCCCTGCTCGATGCCGAACTGCTCGCCCAAGTCTACCTGGAACTCAAGGGCGGCCGCCAAGCCGACCTTGCCTTTGTTGCCGATCCCGGCGCCGAAAAGGGCAAGGTGGCAGGCACCGTGGTCGCCGTCCAGCTTCCGGCGCGCCCGGCCCGGCCCCACCAGGCCTCGCCCGAGGAACTGGCGCGCCACAAGGCCTTCCTCGACCAGATCGAGGATGCCCTCTGGCGGCGCAGCGACGGCTGAGCGCTGTTCATTTCGCACTTGCAGCATTGCGGCATGGGTCGTGGCGGTGCCGCGCAAGCATCGGGCGGCGGATTGTCGTGGCGATGCAGGTGAAGGGGCGCCGCCTCGTCCCATCTCCCGGGGTCCTCGTAACCCCTTGATTCCATGGGAAGACGACGATTTGAGGGGCCGATCCTCACGTTCTGGGGCTTCTCGCCGGCCTCCCCCGATACGCCG
>JAQCLG010000219.1 GCA_027592745.1 Pseudomonadota bacterium
CCCGACCCCGCCGTTCGCCGGCAGCCACACGGTCAAGGACGCGGTGCTCTACGGCCTCGGTCTCGGGCTGGGCCACGATCCCGTGGACCGTGACGTCTTGCCCTTCGTCTACGAAGAATGGGGCCCCAAGGTGTTGCCGAGTTTTGCCTCGG
This sequence comes from Pseudomonadota bacterium, assembly GCA_027592745.1. Classification (GTDB taxonomy): domain Bacteria; phylum Pseudomonadota; class Alphaproteobacteria; order SP197; family SP197; genus CALGGB01. Next base: position 153 of record JAQCLG010000219.1, read on the forward strand.
TGATCGGCGATGCCAACGATTTCCTCCACGATCCCGCCTTCGGCGTCACCGGCTTTCCCAACGTGCATGGCGACCAGACGATCACGAACCATGCACCGGTGCCGGCGGCGGGCCGCATCGCCAGCCAGACGCGCATCGAGGGGCTCTACGATCGCGGCGAGGGCAGCCACGGCATCCTGGTGCTGGTCGAGGATCTCAAGGACGGCGACAGTGGCGTCCTGCTTGCCACCCTGCGCCAGACCGACGTGCTGATCGGCGCCGGCGGTTTCGGCGGACCGCCGCCGCCGGCCGCCGAACGCCCCGCCATGCCCGATCGTGCGCCCGACGCCGTGCGCCGCCACCCCGTGCCGGGTCAGGGGGCGCTGCTCTATCGCCTGTCGGGCGATTTCTACCGCCTGCACGTCGAGCCCGGTTACGCCCGCGAGGCCGGGTTCGAGGGGCCGATCCTGCATGGCCTGGCGACCTACGGCATCGCCTGCCACGCGGTGGTTGCCGGCTTCTGCGACCATGACCCGAACCGCATCGCCCGTTTCCACGGCCGCTTCACCGTGCCGGTCTATCCCGGCGAGACGCTGGAAACGCAGATGTGGCGCGAAGGGACGACCGTGTTCTACCGCACCCGCGTGGTCGAGCGCGATGTCGTGGCCATCGACAACGGCCGCGCCGACCTGGGAGCCTGAACCATGGCCATCGACTACGACAAGCTGAAGGCCTGGGCCCTGCCCGAGATCGACCTGGAGTGGACCTGGCAGGATTCGGCGCTTTATGCGCTGGGTGTGGGGCTCGGTCACGATCCGCTCGACGAGGACCAGCTTGCCTTCGTCTACGAGAAGGCGATGAAGGCCCTGCCGACCATGGCCGTGGTCGCGGCCGCCCACGGCTTCTGGCTGCGCGACCCCGCAACGGGAGTCGACTGGAAGCGGGTCGTCCACGGCGAGGAAGGGGTCACGCTCCATGCGCCGATCCCGCCGGCGGGCCGTTTCGTCGGCCGTTCCTGGGTCGAGGAGATCATCGACAAGGGGCAGGGCAAGGGCGCCCTCATCCTGATCAAGCGCACGCTGCACGAGGCAGGCAGCGGCACCCTGCTGGCGACCGTGCGGCGCACCACCTTTGCCCGCGGCGACGGCGGCTTCGGCGGACCTGCCGGGTTGCAGGCGCCCGAACCGCACCGTCTGCCCGACGATCGCGGTCCCGATCATGTCTGCGACCTGCCGACGCTGCCGCAGCAGGCGCTGATCTACCGGCTCAACGGCGATGCCAACCCGCTGCATGCCGATCCCGATGTCGCCACCGAGGCCGGTTTCCCCCGCCCCATCCTGCACGGGTTGTGCACCTTCGGCGTTGCCGGCCATGCCGTGCTGAAGACCCTGTGCGGCTACGATCCCGCGCGCCTGAAGCGTTTCGACGTGCGTTTCTCGGCACCGGTCTTTCCCGGCGAGACGATCCGCACCGAGATGTGGGTCGACGGCGGCACGGTGTCCTTCCGTGCCCGCGTCGTCGAACGCGATGTCGTGGTGCTTTCCAACGGACTGGCGGAGATCGCCCGATGAGCGGACCGGATGCCCAGTATGCGGCGTTCCTTGCGCAGGGGCGGCTGCGCCTGCAGCGCTGCGGCGGCTGCGAGCGCCATGTCTTCTATCCCCGCGTGCTCTGCCCCCATTGCGGCAGCGACGACCTCGCCTGGGTCGATGCCAGCGGGCGTGGCACCGTCTATGCGACGACCGTGGTGCGCAGGCGGCCCGAGGAAGGCGGGGCCCACAACCTGTGCCTGGTCGATCTGGAGGAAGGGGTGCGGATGGCGAGCCGCGTCGAGGGGATCGCGCCCGAGGCCGTGACCATCGGCATGGCGGTCAGCGCGCGCATTGCGCAGCAGGAGGGCGACGCCATCGTCGTATTCGACCCGTCATGAGCGGCGACCTGCGCGGCAAGGCGGCTGCGGTCGGTATCGGCCTGGCCGGGATCGGTGCTGCTCCCGGCTACAGCCACCTCGACCTCACGGCCCAGGCGGTGAAGATCGCGCTCGACGATGCGGGACTCAGGCCCTCCGACGTCGACGGCCTGTTCGCATCGAACCTGCAGAACATCTTCGCCCCGCTCAATGTCGGCGAGTACCTGGGCATCCGGCCGAAGGTGACGGAAGGCACCCAGATCGGCGGTTCCTCGCCGGTCGCGCATCTGCTCTGGGCCGTGCTGGCGCTCGATGCCGGGCTGTGCGACGTGGCGCTGGTCTGCTACGGCTCCAACCAGAGGAGTGCCGCCGGGCGCCTGCTCTCGCCCTCGACCAGCGAACCGCTGATCTACGAGCAGCCCTATGGCCCGCGGTATCCGATCAGCTCCTACGCGCTGGCGACCAGCCGGCACATGCATGAATACGGCACGACGCGCGAGCAGCTTGCCGCCATCGCCGTGGCCGCACGCGGCTGGGCGGCCATGAACCCGGTCGCCTTCATGCGCGACCCGCTGACGATCGACGAGGTGCTGGCCTCGCGTCTGGTCTGCGACCCGCTCACCGTGCGCGACTGCTGCCTGGTGACCGACGGTGCCGGCGCGGTGGTGCTGACGCGCGCCGAGCGTGCCCGCGATCTCAAGGCCGATCCCGTGTACCTGCTGGGCTGCGGCCATGCCCACTGGCACCGCCAGATCAGCCAGATGCCCGACCTGACGACCAGCGCGGCGGTCGATTCCGGCCGGCGCGCCTGCGAGATGGCAGGCATGGGGCCGGCCGACATCGACGTGCTGGAGCTTTACGACGCCTTCACCATCACGACGCTGATGTTCCTGGAGGACCTGGGCTTCTGCGCCAAGGGCGAGGGCGGGCCTTTCGTCGAGGACGGCCGCATCGGCCCGGGAGGCAGCCTGCCGGTCAACACCAACGGCGGCGGCCTTTCCTGCGTTCACCCAGGCATGTACGGCATCTTCACCGTGATCGAGGCGATCGAGCAGTTGCGCGGCACCGCCGGCGAGCGCCAGGTGCCGGGCGCCCAGACCGCGATCAGCCACGGCAACGGCGGCCATTTCTCCAGCGAGGTGACGGCGATCTGGGGTACGGCGGCGACGCTGTAGGGGGGTGGCTTGTTTTCGGGCCGTCATCCCGGACGAGGCCCGAAGGGCCGACGATCCGGGACCCATGCCGGAACTTCTCTGATGGCACCAGCTTGATTTGACGCTCCGGCATGGGTCCCGGCTCGGCGCGGCTGCGCCGCTTGGCCGGGATGACAAGTGAGAGAGCAAACGCCCTACATCACCGGACCGATTTCCCAGGGCATGAACTCGTTGTCGCCGAAACCCAGGGCCTCGCTCTTGCTGGCGCGGCCGGAGGCGACCTCCAGGACGAGGTTGAAGATCTCCTCGCCCTTCTCTTCCACCGTGGCGCCGCCGTCGGCGATGGCGCCGCAGTTGACGTCCATGTCCTCGGCCATGCGCTCGTACATGGTCGTGTTGGTCGCAAGCTTGATCGAGGGCGCGGGCTTGCAACCGTAGACCGCGCCGCGGCCGGTGGTGAAACACACGACGTTGGCGCCCGAGGCGACCTGGCCGGTGATCGAGCAGGGGTCGTAGCCGGGCGAATCCATAAAGACGAATCCCTTCTTCTTCACCGGCTCGCCGTAGCGGTAGACGTCGACCAGGTTGGTCGTGCCGCCCTTGGCTGCGGCACCCAGGGATTTCTCCAGAATGGTGGTCAGGCCGCCGTCCTTGTTGCCGGGCGAGGGGTTGTTGTCCATGCCGCGCCCGCCGCCGGCGTAACCCTCCCACCAGCGGATGCGCTCCATCAGCTTGTCGGCGACCTCCTGGCTCACCGCGCGGCGGGTCAGCAGGTGTTCGGCGCCGTAGATCTCGGGCGTTTCGGAAAGGATGCCCGTGCCGCCATGCTCGACCAGGCGATCGACGGCGTTGCCCAGCGCCGGGTTGGCGGTGATGCCGGAATAGCCGTCCGAGCCGCCGCATTGCAGGGCAAGGGTGATGTGGCTGGCCGGCACCTTCTCGCGCGCCACGGCATTGGCAGCGGGCAGCATCGCGCGGATCAGGCGGATGCCTTCCTCCACTGTTGCCCGGGTGCCGCCGGTGGTCTGGATGTTCATGGTGCGCAGGCCCGCGGTCATCTCCGGGCCGTAGGCATCG